>CAZLVY010000018.1:8724-14566 GCA_964563125.1 uncultured Syntrophomonas sp.
TCACATTAACCTTCAAGGTAAAATCCAGAGGACCCCCCAACCTCCTTTCCTTTCTGTACATAACATGCAATTTTTCCTAATCAATCCTCTATTAAGCCATGCTCAAAATATAGGTTTGTTAGTTTCAAAGGATTTTGTTTTTACCCTTTTACTTGTTTGTCAATTCCGTCGAGAGTACAATATAAAATATAAGTTTGATAATCTTATAATGTGGAATTTGTCTTTTCGAAACATCTAAAAAAAATATTCTACAAAAAGCTTAGAATCCCTTCTATATTTGTGAATTATGTTTTTTACTGGGGGACTAAAAATATTAATGTAACATTTAAGGAGGTTATTATGGGAATATCAGCGACAAAAACTGACAATACGCAACTGATCAAAGGATTGGAGAAAAATGTTATTAATTTCGAAAAGGCTTTTCCTTTGGCCAAATTCAAAGAGGGAGAATGTAAACAGCATCCGTTAGTGACACTCTTGACTTGCTCTGATTCACGTATGCCGGTTGAAATTTTTGGGGAAAGTTTTAATCATATTTTCGCGGTAGAAAACATCGGCAATCAATTTAGAACGGCCGAAGGCTCCATTCTTTACGGTCTTTTCCATCTTCATACTCCCCTTATGATAGTTGCCGGTCATACTGACTGTGGTGCTATCAAGGCCGCTGAATCCGACTTTTTAACGGAACCGCTGGCGGTTAGAAATGAGCTGTCGATTGTAAAAGATTCTTTAGAAAAGATAGTCCATTATTCAGGAGTTACCTTATCCGATAATCCTGAGCTACGTTATACAGAGCTATCAGAGCTTAATGTGGATAGGCAAATTGATTTATTATTAGATGATGAACATGTTTTTACACTGGTTGAAGAAAACAAGTTACTTATAATCGGAGTTATGGTCGATTTACATAATATTCATGAAAATGGCTATGGACGAGTCTATACTATTAATGTCAGTGGTGAAACCGATACTGAAATTTTACAAAGTTATACCAGTCTGGGGGTTTTTGCTACGCAGGCTAAAAGACTTACCCATTATTAAAATTTGTCTAAAGTCTTTTATGATACAAAATATTAAGGCTGCTTTCACAAAACTGGAAGCAGCCTTTTAAACCTTATTGGCTCTTGGCTAAGATACTTTAACTTTTTCGCCATGCTTCTGCCTCCCAGCCAATTTTTTATTAAAAATTCATTTCCTTTTTATGCTTGATTATGTAATTCCTCAATAATGCCGGCTAAAATATCGTTTTCGCTGACGATAATTTCATCTTTGCCTAAAATATCCATAATCATGAGGACTATCATA
The DNA here is from genome assembly GCA_964563125.1 of uncultured Syntrophomonas sp. Classification (GTDB taxonomy): domain Bacteria; phylum Bacillota; class Syntrophomonadia; order Syntrophomonadales; family Syntrophomonadaceae; genus UBA1368. Next base: position 10,030 of record CAZLVY010000018.1, read on the forward strand.
GTACCTTTTACAATAATATCAGCCCTTTCCGGCTGTAATCCAGGTAATCTCTGGCGTAAGCGTAAAGGCACAGTAGCCAACAGATTATAAATATCAGCTATTTCAAATCGACTCAGCATTTGTCCATGAACTTTTGCAGAATCATAAATTTCTAAAGACAATTTAACTGCTACTAAAGAAGCTACAGTTCCACCCACCATTACCAGTGGGTATTTTGCCAGTTGTTCTCTATGACCGCCCAGAACAGAAATAATCTCTGCTATATCATCAACGCTCATCAAAGCCTCCGTTACCCGAACAGCACCAACTGGTAAGGAAATGCTAAAAATATTTTCGTCCTGCCATATTATCTCAGTACTACCGCCGCCTAAATCAATTACTAGAGGGTTGTTATTCTCCTGCCAGCCTTTTTTTACTCCTGAATAACTCAACTCCGCCTCTCTCTGTCCGCTTATTACTTCGGGTGTTATAGAACATTTAGCCTTTATAAATTGCATAAATTCCTCTTGGTTATCGGCTTCCCGAACAGCACTGGTAGCAATTGCATAAAATACATCTACTCCCTTATTTGCTATTATAGTTTTATATTCTTCAAGACAATCAACAGTTCTTTGCATAGCCCCCTGATTTATCTTACCAGTTAAGCAAAGCCCTTCACCAAGGCGATTACTCGTGGTCTGACGATAAACTGTCTCTAATTTCCCATCTATATATTGGGCTACTAATAAACGACAGGAATTGGTTCCAATATCAATTGCCGCATATTGCAAAATAAATCCCTCTATCCCTTTAATTATTGGATTAATATCTATACCCTAATGTTAAAAAAAGCACTTCAGCCAAGAAGTGCTTCGATTAATACTATTATGTAGAACGCCGTTTTTTAGGTTCTAATCTGTTTTTTAGCGGTTGCATACGCTCATCGCTTTCCTTCAGAAACTTAGCAATTTTATCATCTAAAGTGACCGGTGAGCTAGCACCAAATTTACCCGAAGGGTTGCGTTGAAAATTTCCGGTATGTTGCCGAGGTGGTGGTGCCGTTCTAGGTTTTACCTCTTTAGGTGGGATTGCCTGTTTAATGGATAAACCGATTTTCTTGCCGGCAACACTAAGGACTTTAACCTGTACCATATCACCTTCGCGAATAAAATCTTTTATATCCTTCACATAGGTATCAGCTATCTCTGAGATATGCACTAATCCTACTGCTCCATCAGGAAGTTCTATAAAGGCTCCAAAGGTAGTAATACCCTGTACTTTGCCTCCCAATATCTTTCCAGGCTCAATATTAGTTTGTTCCGTTGGCATGAAAAATAAGATCCCCCTCAATATGTTCTAAACTAATTCTAGTAGATGCCTGCTTAAGAGTCAACCGAAACATTATTGCATCCCAAGGTATCCATTAGTCCTCCAGGACTGGCACAACATATCTTTCACCTGGTTTTATCATACCAAGCTTCTCTCTGGCAATTTTTTCTATTAACTCAGGCCGTTCGCTTTTTTGCAGCTTAATACTCAATTCCTTGTTCTGCGCTTCCATTACTTGTTGCTGCTGCAGTAATTCATCTCTGCGCAGACTTAGTTCATAAATAGTCTTACCCCGGGGAAATATGCTTAAAACTAGCACTAGTCCTACTATAACTAATATAGCAACTTTTACCGGGCTCTTATTACTCTTCTGATTTGTCATCGGCTTCCTCCTCATCGAATAACCCTAAAACATCACCAGGTATGATAATTACTACTTCATAACCTTTAGTACGAGCACGGTTATACATTGTAGCTACCGTGCTGGAACTAATATTCAGGGTACGACAGATGTCAGCAGTAGTTTTGCCTGTTTCTTTCATTACTACGACTTGTCTTTCGCGAAAACTTAGTTTTTCAGCTCCTCGAATTTCTATCTTCATCTTTTGCTTAAACCTATCCACAGATTATCCACAAATTGTGGACAAAATTATTATCCTGTTACATTCTCTATCGTAATTCGAAATTCCTGCTTAAGTTAATTAGTTTTAGATATTTCTTTTATTAGACATCGGGTGGAGGAGGTGGTTTCTTTTTCATCGCCTTAAGAAGGCTTTTTATCCAAGCAAGCGGTGGCCTTAAAAGTCTGGAAAATGAGGCAACTATAAATATTGTTCCTGATGCTCCTTTAGAGACAAATTTACTTAATCGGGCGGAGAAACAACGAAAATAAACAATAACTCCTACAAGTAAAGTTAATACTATATATAATCGTATTTCACTTTGATTTATCAACAACATAGCAGCAAAAACCAGTGTCAACATAAAAATCCACAGGATAACATCTAATATATAAAGAAAGTATTTGCTTAATTGTGCTTTTTTAACCGTCAGTTGGTAGTAATGGAATATAAAACCGGCTATTATTCCTAACAGCCCAGTCAAAATAAAGGTCTGCAGTTGGAACAATAACCCGTTCATTTTTTATTCCCTCCTGTTCCATTCTTTAAACTTTTATAATTTATTTAAGTAAACGCGTTAAGATGTTTTTACTTTTGAGTTTAATATCTGATCCTGCTGCTTTATATTCAAGCATATTAATAGTCCCTTCCAGAGAGACCTTCCCCTCTTCCAGCGAAAGCATTGTAATATGCAAGTCTTGCCCTTTTATTACTAGATGACCTAATTGAGTATCTAAAACTACCTCCTCTTCATCAAAAAGGTTTACTTTATTTACTCCTGATAGTTCCATAAACCCGCGGTTACTTAGCTTCAGACTATGTCCATCCATTCATTTCCCCTCCTTAAGCAGTGTGGAAAGTTTACCTTGCCACAACATTCCTTAATAAAAATATGCCAGGGGCAGTCCAATTTATGACTGTATTCAATTATTATTTATGAATATAAAAATCGCCCTTTATTCAAAGGGCGATTACTCAATTACTCTATACAGGTCTTTGGCTTCTGCAGCCTTAATGTTTTCTCTTATGGCAAGTATTTCAAAGACTAGCTGTCGATCACCAATTCTTAGCGTAATTATATCTCCTGCTTTAACTAGTGTCGAAGGTTTGGCTACCCTTCCATTTATCATAATTCTTTCACCGAGCGCAAAATCTTTTGCTACCGTGCGGCGTTTAATAATCCTCGCTACTTTTAAAAACTTGTCCAGACGCATATTATACTACGATATCTTTTAAAGCTTTGCCTGCTTTAAAGGCTGGAACTTTGGTTGCCGGTATACTAATTTCCTGGCCCGTCTGAGGATTTCTTCCTTTTCTAGCCTTTCTATCGCGCACCTCAAAGGTCCCAAAACCAACTAATTGTACTTTACCACTATCTTTTAAGGTTCCTTCTACTGTACCAAAAAATGCATTGACTACTTTTTCAACATCTTTTTTGGTCATACCAGTTTTAGCTGCCACCTGACTGACTAAATCTGTTTTGTTCAAATAATTCCCCTCCTCTCATATGTTTTATTATGGCATATTCTCTGAATTTCTTTTGAATCCTTTTTTTAATTTAAAAAACTTCCAATCTAATCCTTTTATAATCCTTTTGCTTTGGCTTCATCCCAAATTTTATCAAGCTGCTCAAGACTGTAATTTTCGAAGTTTTGCGCTTGTGCATTAATTTTTTCTTCAATGTAATTAAAACGCCGTAAAAACTTGTCATTTGATTTCTGCAAAGCTGCTTCCGGGTCAATTCCTTTAAGGCGTGCAACATTTACCAGCGCAAAAAAAACATCTCCCATTTCAGCTTCTATATCCATCGCATTTTCTGCCTGTGCCAGTTCTCCTACTTCTTCGCTCAATTTTTCCAGAGCACCATCAACACTAGGCCAATCAAATCCAACCCTGGCTGCTTTAGTCTGCATTTTTTCGGCTCGAAGCAAAGCGGGTAACTGCCTGGGTATGCCGGCTAATAGATATTTTTTACCTTCCTTTTTTTTAAACCCTTCCCAGTGTGACATTACATCATCACTGGTCTTCAAATCCATAGCCGCAAATACGTGGGGATGGCGGTTTATCATCTTCTCACTGATACTTTCTGCTACTTGCCCGAAAGTAAATAAATTTTCCCGCTCAGCTAAAGCAGCATGAAATACAACTTGCAGGAGCACATCACCAAGTTCTTCTTTAAGCTCATCCATATTTTCTGTTTGGATAGCTTCCAGTACTTCATAAGTTTCCTCCAATAAATATCTTGCTAATGAATGATGAGTTTGTTCCCGATCCCATGGACAGCCATCAGCTCCTAAAAGCCTGTCCATCACCTCTAATAAATGTTTGATCTCGTCTCCGCCAGTTATCATCGTTTTTCCTCCAGTTTTATCAACTTTTTATCAGGCGCTTTAGTATGCTCAGATCCAGTTCACGGACTATGAATAAGAGAACTCCATAAACACTTACTCCTATAAGGATAGCTGCTACAGTCGCCAGATGTGATCTAATATCCATACCTACAAAATATTGATAGGAATATTTTACTGATAATGCCATTAATACAGTAACTGCAGCTATCTTTAATAGACGTCCTGTTTCATATTTAACACCTGTTATTTTACGCAGAT
>CAZLVY010000018.1:14666-34884 GCA_964563125.1 uncultured Syntrophomonas sp.
GCTATCTTTAATAGACGTCCTGTTTCATATTTAACACCTGTTATTTTACGCAGATAAATGATATTTAAAAGTGAACCTATTAAAAAAGCTAAAACAGTTCCAATGGCTGCTCCTTTAACATTTAAAGCTGGTATACCGGTAAGAGTGTAATTAAATATGACCTTTAAGATTCCGGTAACGAGCAGGTTTTTCATAGCGATTTCGGGTCGTCCCATGCCCTGCAGACCAGCACTGGAAAGTTGAAAAGCTGCCAGGACAATACATGAAAAGGCTAGTGGTTCCAGAGGAATACCAGCCTCCGGAGCTGCATAAAGCAAATCTGAAATCTGAGTAGCCAGAATATAAAGCCCTGCGGCACATGGCAAAGTAATAATCATACCAGCTCTAAAGGCATAATTGAGCCGCTCATTTAATGGCCCTTTTTCACCGCGGGCTAATGATTCAGCAACTGCAGGTACCAGACTTGTCGCAATAGATATAGTAAATATCGTTGGCAGACTGATTAATACGGCGGCCATTCCTGATAATTGTCCATACAAAGCAGTAGCTTCAGCAGTAGAATAGCCAATTGCCATTAGCCGCCCTGGTACAATTACGGCATCCAGCATCTGCACTAAAGGTAAAACAACTGCACCAAAGGAAACCGGTATAGCCAGACTAACCATTTCCCGCGCCAGTTCGGCTGAACTGGTTCCCGAATAAATTAGGCTTTGTCCAGAGCGTTGCTCATTTTTTCTAAACCAGAAATAATAAATACTAAGCACAATTAACCCGGCTATGCCGCCAACTACGGCGCCAAATGTTGCTCCTGCCGCAGCATATTCCAAACCCCGGGGAAAAAGCATTATGGCTAATATTAAAACTGCAGTAACGCGAAATAACTGTTCAATAACCTGCGATACGGCAGTTGGCATCATCGACTGGTGCCCCTGGAAATAACCGCGAAAAACTGACATAAGACCGGCAAATACTATTGCCGGGGCAACGGCTAAAATAGGATAATAAGCCAGTGGTTGTTTTAAAATAGAATTGGCTATAAAATGAGCTGATTGCATAACTAAAAGGGTTAGGATGATACCGACTATAAAAAGTACCCCCAGGGATACCCGAAACAGTTTACGGCTATCTCCGTTTAATCCCTGTGTTTCTTTGCGTGATACTAAAACTGAAATGGCTACTGGTACTCCTGCTGTAGCTAAAGCCAGAATAGTAGTATAAATTGGATAGGCCATCTGATAAAGGCCCATTCCTTCTGCCCCTATTAGTCTGGCCAGAGGAATACGGTATAATGCTCCCAGTATCTTGCTCAAAACACCTGCGACACTAAGAACTACTGCCCCTTGTAGAAAACTCTTCCTTTGATCCATCATCGGCCTCCCCAAATCTCGTGAGGTATATTATACCACTTCCCCATTGTACTTGAAATAATAAAGAAAACCCGGCTTGTGCCGAGCCTTCGGCGACGGCAGAACCGCGGTTGCACTTATACTATAATCCTTTAAAAATTTGTACTTACTGATAGTATAAAGAAAACCCGGCTTGCGCCGCTACCTTAATGGCGAACGCTAGAGAGCATCAGTAGTACCCGCAACAATATTGGTGAGCGAAAGCGAACATCAGTAGTACCCGAAGGGTGAAGGTTGAGCCTCTGGCAACGGCAGAACGGCGGCTGCTATACTATCGCCCTTGAAAAACTTATACTTTTTGATAGTATAACAGAAAAGCGATCTTACCACGATAAGACCGCTTCTTCTTATAATAAATTATTGTTCCATCTGTTTGCCGAGAAATCCTGCCGCAGTTTCAGCCAGCTTTACCTCCATATCTCCCAGTTTGACGCCCTCTTCTTTACTGACGATAATAACTGCTCCAATAGGATCGCCCTGAGTAATAATAGGTGCAATCACTTGAGCTTTAATAGTATATTCCCGATCTTCATTCTGAATAACATGCATGTTTTCATCATCACTGGCAAGGTTTTCATTCATAACCAAGGTAGTTCTTTCATCAATTGCACGTTCAATAGCTTTGCCTACCTGTTTGCCTAAAAACTCCCTCTTGTTTGCACCAGCCAGGGCAATTATAACATCACGGTCAGCAATCATAGCGATGTGACCAATCGTCTCATGCAATGAATCAGCATATTCTCTAGCAAAATCCCCCAGTTCACCTATGGGAGAATATTTCTTTAAAATTACTTCACCTTCACGATCAACGAAAATTTCTAGAGGGTCACCCTCGCGAATGCGTAATGTTCTGCGTATCTCCTTGGGAATTACTACTCTTCCCAAGTCGTCTATCCGGCGGACAATTCCTGTTGCTTTCAATTATTTATCCCTCCTTTTTTTAACAATCGTTAGCTATTGGTTCTTGTTTTGTTTCTCAGTGATAGTATATAACTCAAAATCCCCTTTTATTCACTTTTTACCATTAAGGTTTGTAAAAATTATCACAAACATAATTCTTACATTATATTTAATTACCGGAAAGAACTGATTGCATTTTGATTAATTATTATCTTTCAGTCGGATAGAAATACTTTTAATGGATAAAATAACTTAAATTGATTTTATGGAGAACTTATGGTAAAGATCAGCAAATTTCAATTATATTGTATGATGGTTATTATGACCTCGCCGATTGCATTTTTACAGGCTCCCAAAAGGCTGATTAATTTAGTTGACAATAATGCCTGGTTGCCTGCCTTTGCCTCTATTATCCCCGGAATTTTGATAATTTTGCTTTTCACTAAATTAATTGAAAAAAGCCAGCGCCCTTTTCCCTTAATGCTGGAAGAACACCTGGGCAAAATAGCTGGTAAAATTCTGGGCTTTGTTTATATCGGCTTCTTTATTCTGGTCAGCAGCTATGCTCTAAGGCTCTTTGTAGATTTTATAGAAGTCTATGTACAACCAGCAACACCTATCAGTGTTATAACCGCAATGATGCTGCTGGGAAGTTTTGTTAGCCTCAGAGCAGGATTAACTGCCATGGGCAGAATTTGTGAAATTACCGTCTATATAGGGTTGACTTTTACTCTTATAATCCTGGTAACTGCCATTATTAATTATCCCGACTGGGAAAACTTAATGCCGGTTGGCTATATGAGTCTTGAAAACTTTGGAATTGCCACCTGGTCCGCCAGTACCGTATGGAGCCGCATTATTCCGGTGCTTACCATTGCTTATTTTATGGATAAGAAAAATGATATCTCCCCGGTACTGTTTAAAGCAATAGCCACTTCTGTATGTTTAATCGGTTTTACTACAATAGCAACTCTTTTAACTTATGGAGCACTATCATCTAAACTTCTGACTTATCCGACTTTTGCTTTTGTACGATTAATTCAAATCGGAGAGTTTGTTCAGCATCTGGATATTATTTTTGTCGGTATCTGGATACTAGGTATTTATTCTACATTGTTTATCACCTGGTTTATGACCTGTTTTACTGCCCAGCAGGTTTTCGGGCTCAGGGAATATCGCTTTCTAGCTGCTCCAACCAGCCTGATCATCGGTATAATGTCGATCATAATAAGTAGTAATATAATCGAATTCCGAGTCGTAACGATGCTTATTATTAACTGGATATATTTTGCCGCCTTTATTATTATTCCTTTTATTGTTTGGCTCTTTACTCTTTTTAAGCCTAATGTTGATTCCAGTTCTTTTGAGCAATTTTCTGATTAATAAAATCTAAATAGCCTGAAACGGTATAAATAAGCTGAACCAGGCTTAAACTAAAACGTCATTAAAGACAAATGGGGGTAAGCATGCGCTACATAACTGGCAAAAGGAAGAGCGAACCGGAAAAAGATATGCATATTATAAGCAAAGAATCATTGTCTGCAGACATCGAGCAGAATATGCAAACACTGAAGCTTCTTTTGTATGGATGTTCCGATGCTGTTTTAAAACAGTTCTGCTTTGGCAATGAGCCTCAAATAAAAGGCGTGATGGTTTATTTTGACGGACTGGTAAATAAATCAATTGTAGAGCTAAGTATTTTAAAACCACTTTTGATAGATTTAAAAATAATAGATTTCAATAGTTTTAAAAGCAATCACTCTATTATAGATATTATAAAAGAATCAATCCTGACTTTAGCTGAATTGGACACCCTCACTACTTTTGATGAATTGTGTGTTCATGTTAGTTCAGGCGATACGGTAATTTTAATTGATGGCTATGACAAGGCACTGGTTGCCGGGACCCGTTCCTGGGAAGGCCGGGGGGTTGAGGTACCCGATAATGAGACCGTTATTTTCGGTCCCAAAGAGGGATTTTCCGAGACATTACGCTTCAATACTGCATTGCTGCGCCGCCGGCTTAAGTCCACTAATTTTAAGCTTGAGGCCTTCGTTATAGGACGTATCACCAAAACCAATGTAGTTTTGGGATATATCAAAGATATTGCCTCTCAGGAGTTAGTCGATGAAATAATTAATCGCCTACTGGCGATTGATATCGATGGCTTGCTTGACACTGCCTATCTGGAAGAATTTATAACCAACGAACCCAAGAGCATATTTTCCCAGGTAGAACATACCGAAAAGCCTGACCATGTATGTGGCCAGCTATTGGAAGGACGGCTGGTAATCATCGTTGATGGCTCACCCATGGCAATGGTACTGCCGATTTCTTTTCCTCAATTCTCCATGTCAGCAGATGATAACTATACCCATTATATTGCTGCTTCATTTTTACGTTTGCTACGTCATACAGCGCTTCTGATAGCACTGCTGTTACCTTCATTATACGTTGCACTGATTACTTTTCATCATGAAATGATTCCCACATCACTCTTATTAACGATTGTGGCATCAAGGCAGGGAGTTCCTTTTCCGGCTTTTATAGAAGCTTTGCTTATGGAATTTGCTTTTGAACTTTTACGGGAGGCAGGTTTGCGGCTGCCGCGTTCCATAGGGCCTGCAGTCAGTATCGTGGGTGCTTTAATAATAGGAGATGCTGCTGTGCGGGCTGGATTAGTGTCAACACCAATGGTTGTTGTAATAGCTTTTACCGGAATTGCCTCCTTTGTAACCCCCCATTACAATGCGGCAATAATAATCAGGATGCTGCGTTTTATTTTTTTAGCTGCAGCAGCTTCATTGGGCTTCTTAGGCATGATGGTCGTCTTTATTTTTGTATTGACCAAAATGGTATCCATCAATTCCCTGGGGCTGCCTTATATGTCTCCCCTGGCACCGCTCAGCCTGCCCCAATTGTCAGATATATTAGGCCGCCGAGCCAGATATAAAAGCATTTATCGGCCTTACCTGGATAAAATGAAAAATGCGAAAAGACTAGAGGCTAAATAATGAAAAGCTGCTGTATATTTTGCTCAATTATCATTTGGGGCTCATTATTTTTATGTGGCTGCGGAGGTGTTCTGGAGGCAGAAGAACTAGCGGTTCCCTTGGGAACCGGCTGTGAATTGGCAGGACCGAATAATTTACTGGAAATAAGCGCCCAATTCTCAGTACCTGCCGGTAGTTCCGAACAAGGGGCCGGCAGCGAAAGTAAATTTATAGTTCTTACTTCAACGGGAAGAACCGTAACTGAAGCAACAAGCAAGCTTGCTCACATGCTGGCTCGAACCCCGGAATTCAATCATGTACAGTCATTTATAATGGGTGAAAAACTAGCCCAGATTAATGTAGGATTATTGGCGGACTTTATAATCCGTATACCTGATGCCCGGCAAACAACTGCTCTTTTTGTAAGCCAAGGTAACTCCCCTGATGAAATATTAAATACTGCTACTCCCCTGGAAGATTTTTCAGGCCTGGGACTGGCAAATATGATTAGCATTCAGGAAAGGCAAATAGGTATTTACCAGCCGGTATATTTTGGTGATTTCTTTAATAAGCTGACGAAAAACGGTATTGAACCAGTTGTTCCTCAGGTCACTATTGAGAATAATGGTGACAGAAAAGTTCTTAAACTGGCTGGAACAGCAGTATTCAGGAAAAACCGTATGGTAGGGGAACTTGATGAATCTGAAAGCCGGGCCTTCCATTTACTAAATCCCCGAGGCGCCGAGGGAGGACTTTTTATCGTTACATGGGATAACGATACTTTGATAACTATGGAAAATATACGCATACGAGCAAAAAATACAGCCCTCATAGATAAGGAAGGCAGCTTAAAAATGAAAATTGAACTAAACGGTGAAGGAAATTTTTATGAACAAACAGCCAACGCTCAGATACTAACATTAGACGGAATCAAGAAAGTCAACCAAAAAACCGAGCAGCAAATTAAACATGATATTGAACAATGTATAAAAAAAGTTCAACTGATGGGAAGTGACATTTTTGGCTGGGGGTTAATTTTCCAACAACAGTATCCCGCTGCCTGGGAGCATATGAAATCTGACTGGCCCCATTATTTTGCCCAAATAGAACCTCAAGTAACAGTCACATTTGAAACCAGGAGAACTTACTTGATAGATCAATCATTTACTTTCCGTGAATAACGAAAGGAGTAATGAAATGATTTTTTTGCTTATCAGTATTTTTATAATCATAATTGCTTTAGAAATTCCCCAGTTGATAAAAAAATCATATTTCAAGGAAATAGGGGTATTCATATTTTTCTTTATTATAGGTCTTTATATGAGCCTGGCACAATTATACGGCTGGAAGCTTTATAATCCGCTCGAAGTTCTGATAATTTTAATGGCTCCCCTGGTATAGGAGGAAAAATGCGAAATACTATCTCAAGTATATTTTTATTAATGCTTATCCTTTTACTGAACGGTTGCTGGGATATGATCGATATTAATCAGGCCGCACTTATAACCGGAGTCGGCATCGATTATCAAAAAGATCAGGTAATTTATACTGCCCAGTTTGCCCAGAAGGTCACCCCTCAGGAAGCAGGTACCGGCAAGCCTTTAACAGAAAGTTTCACCGCTCAGGGACAAACTGTAACAGATGCAGCACGTAAGGTACTTTTACGATCACCTGTTTTTCCTCTCTGGGCACATACTGATTTAATATTAATTGGTGAAGGTTTAGCACGGGAAGATTTGGCATTATTAAGCGATTTTTTGCTGCGCAATCGTAATCTGCGCCCAGAAGCAGCTATAATTGTAGCTTATCAGGATACTCCCGAGAAAATTCTTAATGTGCCGATGCCCTTGTCGCCTTATTCAGCCACTGCAATCAATCAGCTGCTTGATAACAACGAAGCTTTCGAAGGGGTACATGTAAAAGTTACCATGAAAGATTTTCTCTCTCATCTGGTTACCCCAGGTATAGAACCTGTTGTGCCGCAAATATCACTGTCTGAAAATGAAAAACTAACCCTGAATGGAGCCGCAGTATTTCGCAACAGAAGACAGGTTGGTTCTTTGAATGAACAGGAATGCCGCGGTTACCGGTGGCTCCATTACAACATTAACCGGGGCGGCCTCCTGACAATTACATCTCCCACAGATAAAAAACCACTATCTTTTGATATTGCCAATATCTCCAGTAAAATACGTCCGGTTTTTAAAAATGATAAGCTCATATATGAAATAAAAGTCAATACTAGTTTAAACCTATTGGAGCAGACCGGCCAGGGCAATCTAATGACTGATTCACGGCGCAGGCAACTGGAAAAGCTGGCTGATCAGGAGATAAAAAGACAAATAAAGTTATGTGTAGAAAAATCCCAAAGCCTCAACAGTGATATCCTGGGTCTTGGTTTGCAGACACACCGTTATTATCCCGAGTATTGGCAGGATGTAGAAGGTGACTGGGATACTTTTTACCCTCGGCTGCAAATTGAAATAAAAGTTAAAAGTCAAATTTTGAGTGGTTATCTGCTTAAAGAATCAGTAGATCTAGAAAGCTAAGAGGTGCCAAATGTTACTCATTATATTAACTTTTACCGGATTATTCCTGGCAATAGAAATCCCTTACCTAAGCAAGAATAAACTTTGGAAAGAATTATGCCTGGGAAGCGGAATACTTATTCTGTCCATTATATACGGCTTGGACTTAACTTACCAATGGCATATCCTGCCTAATCCCGGCATCGTTTTTAAAAAGCTGCAGCCTTTAACAAACGCTTTTATTAATTTATTTAATTTGCAATCATAAAACCTGTTAAAAATTGGAAGGGAGCAGAATATGAAAGAAAACACCATGGTCAGCCGCCAGTTAGCATTTTTACTGTTTTTATGTATGTTAGGTTCTGCTTTTATATTTGTACCAGTCAATGCAGTCGGACGCAATGGTTGGCTGTCATCTTTGATTGGTTCTTTACTCTTCTTGATCATTCTTTATCTGCTTATATCCCTGCAAAAAATGTATCCGGGTGTCAGTATCCTTAAGATCAGCAAACAAAGTCTAGGGGTAACTGCCGGTACTGTTTTTAACATCCTCTACCTGGCGGTTCTCTTTCTGGTAATCGTGCTTTCTTTATATGATTTCACTCAGTTTTTATTGCTTATTTTTCCCCGCTTTTCGCCTTTACTTATTGAGACCATTTTAATCCTTACCATCATCAACATAAATTATCATGGACTTACGACCCTAGGACGTTTAAACGATTTTTTAACATTTCCAACCTTGGTGTTCATAATCCTGGCACTGCTTATCCCTATGTTCAGCATTGACTGGTCCAACCTTCTGCCGCTTTTGACTGACTGGAAGCCAGTGTTTGCAGGAACACTCATCGCCGCTAACTGGCCTTTTGGTGAAGTGATATTCCTGGCCTTGCTTATGCCCTATGTAACTGATTTGAAGCAGAACTCCCGCACGCTTTATTACTGGTATGGCATTGCAGCATTTCTGATGATCCTGCGTGTGATCGTGGTTATAGGAGTGTTTGGACCAGAAACGTCCGCATTGCTGCGCTTCCCTCTTTATACTGTTTTGCGCAATGTTACCCTGGCAGGATTCCAGCGCATAGAATTATTTTTCTTTTTTCTTTGGTTTCTGCTCTCAGGTGCTATAATTAATGGTTTGTTTGCCTGTTTAACAATTGGCTTAAAAGAGAGCTTGCAGCTCAGAAACAAATCCATTTTACTATTTCCCCTTGGTTTACTGGTTATAGTAATGTTAAATTATATGTTTCCCAATGATATAGAAATGCTTAAGAAGGAGACTATTACCGCAATCTTTATCAGCCTACCGGTTTATATATTATATCCTACCATCATTTATGTTGCTGCCTGTTTGCGGGCAAAAAAAACTCCCGATAAATCTTCGCGCCCCATAAGTCTAAATGATAGTCAATAAGTTCTGCAAAGCAGTTAAGGAGCTTTCCTCCTGTTTTATTAATAAAGTAAAATTATTCAACTGCTTAATCTTTAAGTTTTTTAAATTTTGCCCAAAATCAGCTGGTAATTCTTGGCTTAATTGAATCTCAATATTTTTACCTTGTCTTTTTAAAGTCTTGATATTCTTAGACTGGGCAATAAGACGCAAAGTGGCTATTTGGAAAAAGTTCTCCACCGGTTTGGGCATAATGCCAAAGCGGTCGATTACTTCTGCTTTAATATCTTCTAACTCTTCCTGAGTTGCCGCCAAAAGCATCGAGCGGTAAATCCTCATCTTACTGCCTGAATCCGGGATATAACTTTCAGGTATATAGTAATCAACATCGATATCAAGCTGAGTATTATAACTGGGGGTATTATCTACTCCTTTCATGCGGGCGGTTTCCTGTTCCAATAGCCTGCAGTAAAGATCAAATCCGACAGCATGGATATATCCATGTTGTTCAGAACCTAAAATATTTCCTGCTCCCCTAATCTGCAGGTCGCGCAGGGCTATTTTCATACCGGAGCCTAATTCATTAAACTCGCGAATGGCATTAAGTCTTTTTTGTGCGGTTTCGTTCATTATTTTATCCGGGCGGTAGGTAAGATATGCATAGGCAATGCGGCTGGAACGTCCCACACGCCCCCGCAGTTGGTATAATTGTGCCAGCCCCATTTTGCCTGCTTCATCAACAATAATTGTGTTGACATTAGGCATATCCAGGCCGGATTCAATAATGGTGGTGCATAAAAATACCTCGAATTTACCTTCCATGAAATCCATGATTACCCGGCTTAGTTCTTCTTCTTTCATGCGTCCATGGCCGATCCCAATATTAATACCAGGCATCATATTTTTAAGATTGGTATGGACTTGATAGATGTCTTCTATGCGATTATGCACATAAAATACTTGTCCCTGTCTTTCGATTTCATTATAAATAGCCTCCTTGATTATTTCTTCATCATATTCCATTACATATGTTATTATCGGATATCTTTCCGGCGGCGGAGTCTCTATCAAAGTTAAATCCCGCATACCCGTAAGAGACATATTAAGACTGCGGGGAATAGGGGTAGCAGATAAACTGATTACATCTACCTGTTCTTTGATAGCTTTAATTTTTTCTTTTTGTGCCACCCCGAAACGATGTTCTTCGTCAATAACTAATAGACCGATATCTTTAAAAACTATATCCTTGGATAACAGTCGGTGAGTGCCAATTACTATATCTATGACTCCATTTTTTAAATCATTTATTATGCGCTTCTGCTGAGCACTGGAACGAAAGCGGCTTAATACTTCTACCGTGGTAGGATAAGGAGCAAAGCGCTGGCTAAAAGTGCGGAAATGCTGCTCAGCCAGAACGGTAGTAGGAACTAAAATGACTACTTGTTTGCTGTCCATGATAGCTTTAAAAGCTGCCCTTAAAGCTACCTCGGTCTTTCCGTAACCTACATCACCACAGATTAAACGGTCCATGGGACGCCTGCTTTCCATATCTCGTTTTACATCTTGGATAGCCTTAAGCTGATCCCTAGTTTCATCATAAGGAAATGCTTCTTCAAACTGCGCCTGCCATGGAGTATCAGGGGAAAAGGCAAAACCTTCCTTGGCCTCGCGCGCAGCATAAAGCTTAAGCAGTTCTTCCGCCATGTCCTTTATCGACTGTGAGACTTTTCGTTTAGTTCTATCCCATTCGCTGCCCCCCAGTTTACTTAAGCGCGGTTCTTTTTCTTCTGCAGTTTTGTATTTGAACAGCAGGTCCAGTTTATCAAGGGGCAAGTACAATCTGTCTGTTCCGGCATACTGTAATAATATGTATTCGCGGGTTACCCCATCAGTCTGCACCTGCGTAACTCCACGGTAAATACCTATACCATAGCTTTCATGAACTATATAATCACCCAACTTCAAATCTTCTACCAGTAATCGTTCGTCTTTCCTTTTAGCTTCCTGGCGTTTTGGGCTGATTTTTTTACCCCAGATATCTTTTTCACTAATTAGTGCTATTTGCAGGGTGGAACTTACAAAACCTTTTTCCACCCGCTCTGTAATAAATTCTATTCCTGTAAGATGGTGGTCGATTAACTCCTGCTGCAGCTTAAGTCTAGCGGCACTGCTCCTTATTGCCAGCTTTATAGAGAAATTCTTACTCTGCCATTCTTTGATGCGGGTAAAAAGCAGCGGGTAATTATTAAAAAACGGTTCCATCTCTTTTTGGGCGATATGTTCCATCCTCGCTACTTGAACTTGTGGGATGTTGCCGGGGAAAAAAGAATGATATACTACCGTATGCTTGGTAATGGATTGAGCGATTTTTTCTCTTTCCAATAGCGGCAATTCTATTATTTTTTTTTCTAAACTATGCGCCTCTTTGACTGTCGCTTTATATCTTTTTATACCTTTTTCAAATGCCTGGTAAAAGCTGCGCGGCTCATCAAAAAAGATTAAGCTTTCACTGCTTAAATAGTCCAATAGCGCAGCAGTAAGCTTTTGACCATGGAACTCATCAGCAGGAAATACCATAACTGCTTTTTCAGCTTTTCCTGACCTTTGTGTATTTATATCAAAACGCCTGATAGATTCAACCATATCACCAAATAATTCAATACGACAAGGTTGTTTTTCACTTAAGGGGAAAATATCTATTATATTACCCCGTATTACAAATTCTCCAGGTCGCGTAACTGTATCAGTCCTGCTATATCCCCCTTTGACAAGTAGATAACCCATCTGGTTAAAGGCAATATCATTCCCCACTGCTAAATGAATAATATTTTCCGCCATCTGTTCGGCAGGCACCAGTGGATGAATCAGTGAAGCAGCTGTAGCTATGATAAAAGCCTTCCGATTCGGATGCTTAAGACATTCTTCCAAAGTCAAAACCCGCTTTATTTCCACTTGGGAAATAGCTTCTTTGATAAATAAAAGATTTCGTGCCGGGAACAGAAATATTTTATCTTTATCAATAAAACCTTCAATTTCTCTGGCCAGATCATAGGCCATCTCTTCATCGGCAACCAGACATAATACTTTGCCGGAAAAATCTCTATACAGTTCTGACCAAACCAACATCTTGGCACTGTCTGCCAGACCTGTCAGCAAAATAGGTTTACGCTCTTTTACGGTATGATTAAGCTCGCTGATAAAATTAGAACTCAATACTTATGAACCTCCCCCACAGGTAAAGGTGGACGCCTTAAATCAGCCCCCACTACATGATTATTAACTGGCGGTATCTAAAGTTAAAGCTGCAAATTAGCCGCCGGTGGTTATAATTTATTATTTTAATTTTATTACCATTAACTGTTTAATAGAATTAAGAATTTGTTAAAAAATAACCCCATAAAATGCTTTTTTACTGGCAGTCCAAAACTCCCCTCTTCTATTAGCGGGGAGTAATAACCTTAATTATAATAATAACTGTTAACCAGCAGAGATCCTTTATCATCGAGGCCCATTTCCATTGAACACTCTTCGCAAATACCTGGCAGCTCCGTTGCTCCTTCACCCTGAACCTCGGAGGTATGAAATATTTGCTGACAATATTCACATACGTGATAAATTTTCACCGTTTATTTGCCCCTTTTCCATTTTTTATTATTTTGCATAAAACAGAGGGCAAATATACTAGGACTGATTAAAAATATTCATTGCTTTATCAAGCCCATCCTTTATCCATGTTTCTAAAGCATCGGCAGCTCTAAACTTGGTCTCCTGCATCAGTGTTGCTTCTTCGGTATTAAATCTACCTAGAACCCAATCAATAGTATCATCAGGAGGCCTGCCTATTCCAATTCGCATACGGGGAAAATCAGAACTTTTTAAATTAGCTGTAATTGAAGCTAAGCCTTTATGCCCACCGGTACCGCCACCGGGACGTATTCTAATTGTACCCGGCGAAAGATCCATATCATCATATACTATCATTAAGTCATCTAAATCGATTTTATAAAAATTAACCAGCGGCTGAACTGTTCTGCCGCTCAAATTCATAAAGGTTAATGGCTTAACTAACAATACCCGCTCATTATTAATGCGTAATTGAGCAATAAGGCCGTCGAATTTACTTATTTCCCGCTCCACCTGGTAGCGACTTGCCAATGCCTCTATCACCCTAAACCCAATATTGTGCCTGGTATCACTATATTTCTTGCCGGGATTACCAAGTCCTGTAATAATCTTCATTATGATACCTCAAAAAATAAATCATTGCTCAAAAGTATAACAAACGCAGACAAATGGATGTCTGCGTTGTTGCTTTCGGTGTTAGGCCCAATTGTTACCTTTATGTTGCTTTAATCTGTAAAAAGATTAGGCTTTTGCTTCGGTGCTTTCTCCTGCTTCCTCTACTTCCGGTTCTTCAGTTTCACTAGCTGCACCTCTGCCGGGAGCGAGAACAGCAACTATCAATGTATCAGGATCAGTAATAAGTTCAACTGTTTCCGGTAATTTAAGCTCGGATACAATTATTTTGTCACCGATTTCTAAATGAGCAACATCACAGACGAAAGTATCGGGAATATTCTGCGGCAGACAGAGTACTTCTATTTCCTTTAGACTGGTTTGTAGAAGGGCCCCTTTCTTTATAATATCTTCTTCCCCAATAATTTGGACATTTACAAGATTGTTTACTTTTTCATCCATACTTACGGTAAGAAAGTCAATATGAATTAAATTACCGCTTAGTGGGTCTTTTTGTATTTCACGTATTAAGACCATGGCAGGTTTTTCTATGCCTTCAACAGATAACGAAAATAAGCCTCTTAGACCATGGATCTTTAAAGTTTTACCAAACTGCCGGGCCGGCAGGAAAATTGGCAGTGCTTCCGCACCTTTACCATAAACAATACCTGGTACCCAGTTCTGGCTTTTGAAACTCTTCAGATAATGTTTATTCTTTACTTCACGTTTAATGCAATCAATATTTTGGGCAATGGCCATTATATCACTCCTCAACAATTATTAGCAGTACCTTGAACTATTCTATCAACTTGTAATTATAGCAATAAAATTCTAATCTGTCCAAAACAGGGGCTTATATTTCAAACAGTTTGCTAACTGATAAATCTTCATGGATACGTAAAACGGCTTCCCCTATCAGGGGGGCAACTGATAAAACTTTTATTTTGGGTATTTCTTGCGCTGCAAGATGCGGAATAGTATTAGTTATGATAAGTTCTTTTAAAGGACTTGCGGATATTCTTTCTAAAGCTGGTCCGGAAAAAACCGGATGTGTACAACAACCGTAGACTTCTTTAGCGCCTTTTTCTATCATAACTTTGGCGGCGCTAACTAAGGTTCCGGCAGTATCAATAATATCATCTACAATAATAACGGTTTTTCCTTCAACATCACCTATAACATTCATAACTTCGGAGACATTAGGTTCCGGTCTTCTTTTATCAATGATGGCCAGTGAAGAACCTAATTTGGCAGCTAAATCACGTGCCCTGGTTACTCCTCCGACATCAGGTGACAGCACTACAGAATCATTACTTACTTTTCTTTTTAAATATTCCGCCAGAGTCGGAACTCCCAACAAATGATCAACTGGTATATCAAAAAATCCCTGGATTTGATTTGCATGCAGGTCAATGGCAACTACCCGCTGAGCTCCTGCTTCGACTAACAGATTAGATACAAGTTTTGCAGTAATAGGATCTCTGGCTCTGGTTTTGCGGTCCTGACGTCCATAACCATAATAGGGAATTACTGCATTAATTCGGGATGCCGATGCTCTTCTGAAAGCATCAATCATAATTAAAAGTTCCATCAGATTTTCATTCACTGGTGCACAGGTAGGTTGTACTACAAACACATCTACCCCACGGACACTTTCATTTATTGCACAACTAATTTCTCCGTCAGAGAATCTGGACACTAAAGCATCTCCAACTGGAATGCCCAGATATTTGGCTATGTCGCTTGCCAGGCATGGGTTGGCATTGCCGGTAAAAAGTTTCATCCTCCATCTGGATGATCTCATAGTACTACCTCCTACAACTATTGTTACTTGCTGCGTTTGGACCAATCAATAATGTTTTTTTGCGGTGCTCTTTCAATAGCCAGAGAATTGTCCTCAACATCTCGGGTAATAGTTGACCCGGCACCAGTAAAAGAATTTTTCCCTATTTTAACCGGGGCAACCAGATTAGTGTTGCTGCCGATAAAAGCTCCATCTTGCAGTACGGTCAGGTATTTATTTCGACCATCATAGTTACAAGTTATCGTTCCAGCACCTATATTTACTCCTTTCCCCACTTGAGCATCTCCTACATAGCTTAAGTGGGGAATCTTACTATTTTCCCCTATAACAGACTTTTTAACTTCCACAAAATCTCCGACTTTAACACCATTATGCAGAACAGTTTCCGGGCGTAAATATGCAAAAGGTCCGATGTTACAATTATCGCCAACCTGAGCTTGCTTTATCCGCGAGCTTTCTATATTGACACCGTTACCAATCAATGAAGAATCTATGCGGGTGCCTGGCCCTATTTCGCAATTTTGACCAACAACAGTTTTGCCTTCTATGATAGTAAAAGGATAAATAACCGTGTCTCTGCCAATCTTAACTTCACTGTCTATAAAAGTCGAGGAAGGGTCTATTATAGTTACCCCCTCTTTCATCAGTTGCCGATTTATTCTTCGCCTTAAAACCGACTCGGCATAAGCAAGTTGTTCTCGGTCGTTTATACCATATATTGATTCGCTGTCAGATGACTTATATACAGCAACCGGCTGCTTCTCACTTTTCAGTATTTCTATCACATCAGTAAGATAATATTCCCCCTGGGAGTTACTGTTTTTAAGCTGGGACAATTTCTCAAAAACAATACGGGTATTAAAGCAATATATGCCAGAATTTATCTCTTTAATAGCTTTTTGAATAGCATCCGCATCTTTTTCTTCGACGATTCGCTCTAAAAAGCCTTTTGGATTGCGAATAATACGACCATAGCCATAAGAGTTATCTACTTCACAGGAAAGTACGGTCGCTGCTGCTCCCTGCTCCCGGTGAAAAGCCATCAATTCTTTTATCAGCTCCGGCATTAAGAGAGGGGTATCACCTGCCAGTACAAGAACCTGTCCCTCGTGCCCAACTGCTGATCCAGCTTGCATTAGAGCATGCCCGGTTCCCAGTTGTTGTTCCTGCACCACAAATTGTAGCCGCTCTTCAGACATAGCCTCTTTAACCTTTTCACGTCCGGCCCCTATTACTAAGATAATATCTTCAATACCTGCTGCTTTTACCTGATTAATCACGTGTGCTACCATCGGTTTCCCCGCTACGGGATGCAGTACCTTGGGAAGGGAAGAAGCCATTCTAACGCCTTTCCCGGCTGCCAGTATAACTGCACTGTATTTCATCCTGAAATCTACCTCTTATCTTAATTTTTTCCCTCATACAATTTCTAGTATTATTATGTAGAAAAGCGTTTACTGCTCTAATTATTTTGCCTAAAAAGTTATTCAACCGTATTATAACCTTTACCTATTTGCATGTCGATTATTTATCATGAAAAAACCTGCTTAACCATGAAGCAGGTGAAAAGGTAAAATCTTTTTTTTAAAACTTTTTGTCACCTAAATGTTTTTGGGCTAATTCCAAATCACTTGGTTTATCAACATCAACACCTATCTGGGCATAAGATGATATAATTGCTTTGCCTTTTATCCCTGTAACCTGGAAAAATCTTTTCTCCGCAGTAATAAGATTTAAGGTGCCGGTTATAAATTTCCATACTAAACCTAAGCCGAAAAGGCGAGCAATAGCCAATGGATTTTTACGTCTTATAACAAGTTTTAAAGCTAAGCCTAAAAAAGTATCGATTAGCTCAGTTTTGACCATGAAAAGATTGCCCCCGGTAAAAATTCCTTCCCGCAGACGGACATAAGTACGGCTAACGCCAGGAAAAGACTTTTCATTTGTGTCTTTACTGGTTAGAGGATAGTAAAAATCATTTTGGCTCTTTTCACAACATTTAATAAAATCTTCTATGGCTTCAGCAGTTATAAAAGGAATATCAGTAGGCATTATTAACAATTTTTCAGTAGTTCCCTCTTTCTGCAAAAGTTCTACGGCATGAGCAAGGCTTTCTACTGCATTATCACCACTGGGAACAAAATGTAAATGTTCATCCCGCGGTAAAATATTTCGCAGGGAATCAGCAGGACCACTTACTACTATTTTTCTAATCCGACTACACTGACTAACCGCCTTGTAGACAAAATAAATCATAGGATAGTTGCCAATTATAATAAGGGCTTCATTATCATAGGGGGCAATTTTTTTGAGTTCACTGCTACTCTCACCGCCAGCAAGAATAATAGCATCATACTGCATTTATTTTTCCTCCGTTAATCAGCTAATGGAAAGCCTTCGCTCTTTAAGGATTCGATCATACTGCTTTCAGCATTTTCAATATGCTCCTGGGCTGCCTGTCTGGCTAACGCGATATCGCGTGACTGAATCGCTTCTACGATGCTGCGGTGTTCATCCAGTGACTGCTTCATTCTGCCAGGCATAGCCAGTGAAGAAGTTCTAAACCTTTGTATCTGTTCTCTAAGGTTATTGATTATGGTTATCAGCCGGTCATTCCTGCTTGCCCCATATAAAGCTTCATGAAAGCTGGTATCTACTTCCACCAGTTTAACCATATCGTGTTTGCTGATAGCTTCTGCTTTTTCGACCAAGTGCCTTTCCATTAACTCCAGTTCTTCATCAGTAATACGCTCAGCTGCCAATGCTGCTGCCAGGCCTTCTAATGCTATCCTGATCTCGAAAACGTCGGCAACATCTTTTATAGATAAATCTGCAACATATGCGCCTTTACGCGGAACCATAACTATAAATCCTTCCAACTCCAGCTTACGAAGGGCTTCGCGGACCGGAGTCCGGGATACTCCCAGCTCTTCAGCCAACTGAATTTCCATCAGCCTTTCCCGGGGTTTTAAGGCACCATTAATAATTGCCTCCCTAATGGCTTCCAATACTAGCTCCCGCAATGGTTTATAAGATTCAAGGTTAACCGGTAGCAATCTTTGTTCGCTCATCTAATCACTCCCTATAAAATGATGTTACATAATAGACCTGCCTATAGCTGATCCGCAAAATGCTTGTTGCCTTAAGCGCAGTATTATGGTCGGGAAAAATCCCAAATACAGCAGGACCACTACCTGACATAAGGGCATTAACAGCACCTAATCGTTTAAGGTCATCTTTAATGATATTAATTTCAACATGTTTTTGGGTACTTACTGTTTCTAATCCATTACCTAAATGGCTGGCTATACTAATAATATCACAATTTTCCCAGGCTTTAATAAAAGCATCAGTATCAGCCAGGTGATAACCGTTTTCTAATTTGTAATCACTATAGACTTCAGCAGTAGAAATCTGAAAGTCAGGTACAACTATAACCAAATTAAGCCTGGGGCCTTTTGCAACGGAGGTTAGCAATTCCCCTCTACCTCGGGCTAAAGTAGTTCCCCTACTAAGACAGAATGGAACATCAGAGCCAATTACAGCTCCCATATCCTCAAGAAAGGGAGTGGAAAACTCCAGGCAGAATAAGCTGTTTAAACCCAAAAGTACTGCCGCCGCATCGGTGCTTCCTCCTGCCAGACCCGCACCTACAGGTATATTTTTCTCTATAAATATTTTAACTCCTGCTTTTATTCCAGCTTCTGCCATAAATAAAGCGGACGCTTTCCAGGCAAGGTTATCCTCACCATTTGGAATAAGACTGCTGTTGCTCTCCACCGTTATACTCTCTTCTTTTAATTCAATATGTATTATATCAATTAAGCTTATTTGATGCATTATTGTTTCCAACTCATGGTAACCATCAGATCTTTTATCTAGTACATTAAGTATTAGATTTATTTTAGCCGGTGCCGGTATACTAATTTTGTCCATAGGGGGAAGCCCTCCTGTTTTATACATTATATAACGTGACAATACAAAAAGGAACGGCATAACCGTTCCTAAAGGAGAGGGGGTAAGGGAGAGTATGTCAGCAATTATTAGTCGGGTAAACCGAATCTAATGCCTTTAGGAATAAGTTCTAAACATTTAAAAGTTACCTGCGCCTCTTCGGGAGTATCCAGACTCAATCCCTTGTCAGAGGAAGAAACCATACACAAAGGCGGGAACAGTACACACCACCAGTTTTTTCCCTCTCCATCGCCAATAACAATGCGTACGGCAGAATATTTGCCGGCAGGAAATATAATATTGCCATAGGACTTGATGGGGAAATCAAATTCTCCAACATAAACTTCGACCGGGTAATTATAGCCCTGCTCGTGGATGACCATTTCTGCCTGCGCTTTTATAAAAGGAATTTGTTCTTCCGCCCGGTTGCGAGCTTCTTCTGCATTATTAAAATTAGTAAATTCCTTTTTCATAATTTTAACAACTTGATCCTTGACCTGCAGTTTTAAAGCCTGATCACAACTACTATCACTATTTGCTATTACATGTAGACGCAGGACTTCCTGCTTAAGGGTCGTGTCCCCTTCTGCTATTCCATAAGTCCCGCAAAAAGTAAAAATTAATAAAAGTAATATACCAGTAATTTTTCTTCGCATTAATTCCCACCTCCCTCTTATTTAAATTATTTCCCAAAATATATTTTTTAACCGAACGAATATTAAATGATTGAAATAATGCAAAGAAATCAAAATCAACCATCTGTGAAATTATTCTCATTTTATTGTTGACAGGGTTTGTGAATTAAATTACAATATAGTCATTAAAGGGTTTGCACTCTCATTCCCCCCAAAAAAATGCAGATTCTTTTTCATTATCCAATTCCCCCCCGGGAATTGATAGACATCACCAGCCATGAGGTGATGTCTATTCCTTTTCTGCCTTAATTTAAATCTCTTTTCCTATAACTCGTGATATTTTGATATATAATTTATAAAAAAGAGGTGCTAAAG
>CAZLVY010000019.1:0-4300 GCA_964563125.1 uncultured Syntrophomonas sp.
GCAAGAGGACCGATTATGCGCGGCCGGTCCTGGTTTTCGACCATTATGACATAACCCTCCAGATTAGTTTCGGTTTCATAGCCATTAATCTCTACTAACAGCGGATTTCTAGCCCGCGATAAGCTGCCCGTAATATCTAATTCGTGTTTTTGGCCAAATATTTTAACTCCCAGCAGGTTTTTGTAGCGCTTGTTAGTCTGCTCTTCTTTCGTTTCATAAACTTTTATGCCCCTATCTTTAGCCATTAATCTGGCATTAACAAAGTTTACCTTTTCCGACATTACCTGCTCCAAAAGGCCTTTTAAAAAGGCCACAGTCAATATTTCAGTGTCATTTTGAGTGATAGGTCCGGCATAGCTTAATTCTACCCGGCTAATGGGGCTTTTTTCTAACTGATAATAAAAGCTGCCCATTTTTTCGGCCAGTACGATGTATGGTTTAAGATATTCTAACTCTTCGCTTATCATAGTGGGCAGATTGACGATATTAGGTACTATTTCGCCTTTTAAGGCTTTAATAACCTGTTCAGCAATACTTTCGCCTACACGTTTTTGTGCTTCAAAAGTATCGGCACCTAGATGAGGTGTACATACTACATTGTTAAACAAGAATAGCTGGTTATCCGTTGCAGGTTCCTTTTCAAATACATCAAGAGCCGCGCTAGCTACTTTCGCAGACTTTAATCCTTCAATCAGAGCTGATTCTTTTATAATTCCTCCGCGAGCGCAATTTATAACCCGTACTCCTGGTTTGGCTAGCTGAAACATTGCTTCATCCAACATATGCATAGTCTCTTCATTACGAGGAGTGTGTACCGTAATAAAATCTGCCTGTTGTACTAATGCTGCCAAAGTATTAATTTTCTCGGCACCGAATCTTTCGAAGCGCTCTTCCGATATATATGGGTCATACGCTATTACTCTCATATTAAAAGCTCTAAGCCTAGTGGCAACCATTGATCCTATACGTCCTAAGCCAATTATGCCAACGGTTTTGCCGTAAAGCTCTACCCCCCGGAATGGTTTGCGGTCCCAAGTACCGCTTTTAAGAAAGTTGTTGGCCCAAGCAGTATTCCGGGCAGAAGATAATAGTAAGCTAATGGTTTGTTCCGCTGCGGATATAGTATTGCTGTCCGGTGTGTTAACAACTACTACTCCCTGGCGGGTGCAAGCATCAACATCGATATTATCAATGCCATTGCCTGCCCGGCCAACTACCTTAAGATTTTTCCCCTTTTTAATAAGTTCTTCATCTACTTTAGTAACACTTCTAACTATCAGTGCATCGTATTGATCAATTATATCAAGTAGTTCCTGCCTGGTAATACTTTCTCTATAATCAACTTCGAGTTCTGTCTTGAGTAATATAATACCCTCTTCTGCAATACGTTCACTAACGATAACTTTTTTCATTTTGGTTTCCTCCATTTCTCATCTCATCTCTTAATCAAGCCCACCGGCTATAAACTCCTGGGCTTTTATTAATCCGACACCTTTACTAATAGGATATCCGTTTTTATTCAAAGTAATTTCTAATGCAGACAAAACTGCCAGTAAATCTAATTCTCTGACATAACCCAGATGGCCAATTCTAAATATAACATTCGCCAATGTCTGCTGTCCTCCGGCAATTACAATATTAAATTTTTCTGACATGTATTTGCGTATAGTATCTGCATCAGGACTAACCGGTCCTACCACTGATGTGACTGCAGTTGAAGCATATTCTTCATCAGCTAATAATTGTAAGCCCATCGCTTTTACTGCATTTCTTACCATGTTGCGGTAATTTCTGTGTCTCTTAAGTATATTGTCCAGACCTTCTTCCTGCATCATCTGCAAGGCCTCGTCAAGCCCGTTGAATAATGATAGCGCTGGTGTATAAGGGGTCTGCCCCTTCTCTAGATACTTTAAACCTGCACTGACATCCCAATAAAAACTCGGATTAGTAACTTTTTTATGAACTCCCCATGCCTTTTCACTAAAAGCTAAAAAGCTTAAACCAGGTGGAATCATAAAGGCTTTTTGGGAGCCGCTGGCTACTACATCCAAGCCCCATTCATCCATTCTTAAATCAAGCGCTGCCAGAGAACTGACAGCATCTACCATAAATAAAGCGGGGTGATCTGATATGCCCTCTTTTATCCTTTTTATATCATTAAATACCCCTGTTGAAGTTTCATTATGCGTTATTAGAATAGCTTTAATCTCTGAATTCTTATCGGCTTTTATCCTAGCGATTACCGCTTCGGGGTCGGCCGTTTTTCCCATAGCAAAATCCATTTTTTCTACCTGAGCACCAAAAATTTCCGCTATTTTAGAAAATCGATCACCAAAAACACCTATGGACACTGCCAAAACCTTGTCGCCGGGAGAGATAAAATTTACTATTGCAGCTTCTAAAGCGCCTGAACCTGATGCCGGATAAATTAATACATGCTGATTAGTATGATAAATTTGCTTAATACCCCCAGTAACCCTAGTAATAATTTGTTTAAACTCAGGCCCCCGGTGGTTAATCATAGGTTTGCTCATAGCTCGTACCACTCTATCTGGAATAGGCGTAGGACCTGGAAGAAGTAGATATTGTTCTCCTGTCATTTGCTGATAACCTCCTTGGTTTTTAAATAAAGCTACAAAAAACCTCTCATCCCTATAGGGACGAGAGGTTGTTCCCGCGTTGCCACCCTGATTAGTGTTATTTAACACTCGCTTAAAGGTTATAACGGCACCACCGGTTCTGCTTTTACAGACTGCTACCAGGGCGGATTCAAGTTTATGCTGCTCTGGTTCACACCTGCCACCAGATCTCTTAACCAGCAATAATCTTTACTGTTCCCTTTCATCGCAATTGCTTTTATTAATGATTTTCTAGATTATATTACATCCAGTAAGCTTTGGCAAATTGATTTTTATTAATATGCTTTGATACTAACCTACCTAAGCCTGACGATTTTATACTACTATTCTTCTTTTTCAGTGCGGAATCTAGCAACTGCTACAATTTTTTCTGCTTCAGGCAGTCTCATTAATAAAACTCCCCGTGAATACCTTTTTTGTATCGGAATTTGATCGGTATCCAACCTTATAATATGCCCCTCATCAGTTAGTATAACCATTTCATCTTCCTTAGATGCGATTTTTAAGGCTACCAGATTACCGTTTTTAGGAGTTATGGCAATAGTCTTTACTCCTCTTCCTCCACGGTTTTGAGTTTTGAATTCGCTTGGGGGGGTACGTTTGCCATATCCCTTTTCTGTGACTAAAACAACATGAGCGTCGGAGCGATCTTTATCAATGCCTACAACATGGTGCCCCTGGGTGAGTTTTATACCCCTAACCCCGGCAGCATTTCTACCCATAGCTCTGACTTGATCTTCCTCAAAAACGATTGATATTCCATCAGAAGTAGCCAGCATTATTTTATCTTTCGCATTTACTCTAATTACACCAACTAATTCATCATCTTCACTCAAATTTACGGCAATTAGTCCGGAACGGCGAATATTAGCAAAAGCAGATAAAACTACTTTTTTAATCGTGCCTTTTTTAGTTACCATTACAAGATGGCGCTTATCGTCAAACTCCCGCGCTGCTAACAAAGTAGTTACTTTTTCTTCCGGCCTTAACTCCAGTAAATTAATAAGCGGAATTCCTTTGGCATGTCGCGATGATTCCGGGATATGGTAAGCTTTACAGGAAAAAGCCCGGCCCTGATTAGTGAAGAATAAAATGTCTACCAAGACACCGGTTACGACTACTTCATTAGTGAAATCCTCCGAGCGGATGGCAGCAGCAGTAATTCCTTTGCCCCCTCTATTCTGAACTTTATAAGTGTCAAGTGGTTGTCTCTTTATGTAGCCCCGACTGGTTAAGGTTAACACTACATCATGGTCTTCAATAAAATCTTCTTCATTAAAATCTGTATTTTCATAGCTTATTTCGGTTCTTCTCTTATCACCATATTTACCTTTTATCTCATCCAAATCAGTTTTTATCATTTGCAAGACTCTTTCCGGTCGAGCTAAAATGTCCTCTAAATCCGATATTTTTTGCAGGATTTCTTCGTATTCGTTCTCTATTTTGCCTCTTTCTAAACCAGTTAATTGAACCAGACGCATGTCTAAAATAGCATTAGCCTGCAATTCTGATAACGCAAACCGTTCCATTAAGACTGTTCTCGCAGCTTCCCTATCCCGTGAGCTCCTGATCAGGTTTACTATTTCATCCAGGTTATCTAATGCAATTTTTAAGCCTTCCAGAATATGTTGGCGGTTATAGGCGAGCTTCAATTCATGTTT
>CAZLVY010000019.1:4400-19277 GCA_964563125.1 uncultured Syntrophomonas sp.
TTTTTAAGCCTTCCAGAATATGTTGGCGGTTATAGGCGAGCTTCAATTCATGTTTGGTACGACGGGTAATAACATCTTGGCGATGAATTATATATTGCTCCATCATTTGTTTCAAGGTCAAAACAAGGGGTTGCCCATCAACCAGACTTAGCATGATCGCGCCAAAGCTATCCTCCATCTGGGTATGTTTGAAAAGCTTGTTAACAACTATATTTATATTTACATCGCGGCGTACTTCGATAACGACTCTAATACCTTGACGATCTGACTCGTCTCTTAAGTCAACAATGCCTTCAATTTTTTTATCCCGCACCAGCTCGGCTATTTTTTCCACTAGTCGGGCTTTATTTACCTGATATGGTATTTCCGTAACTATTATGGCATTACGTCCATTTTTTCTTTCTTCAATTTCATATTTTGCTCTAACTTTAAAAGAACCTCTCCCGGTTTCATACGCCTGTTTAACACCACTAATCTGCATAATCCCGCCAGTTGGGAAGTCTGGCCCTGGAACTACTTCCATCAATTCTTCAAGCGTTGCCTGCGGGTTATCAATTACCATTTTTATTCCTTCCACAATTTCAGTAAGATTATGGGGAGGAATATTAGTAGCCATACCTACTGCTATACCGGTAGAACCGTTTATTAACAAATTAGGAATTCTAGCTGGTAATACATGGGGTTCAAGTCTTGAGTCATCATAGTTTGGCCGCCAGTCTACCGTTTCTTTATCAATATCTTTCAACATTTCTTCAGTTATTTTAGCCATTCTGGATTCGGTATAACGCATGGCTGCTGCGGAGTCGCCATCGATAGAACCAAAATTTCCGTGTCCATCTACCAACGGATAGCGCATGGAAAATGGCTGAGCTAATTTCACCATAGTCTGGTAAATAGCAGTATCACCATGGGGATGGTATTTACCCATTACTTCACCAACGATATTGGCTGACTTTCTATGTGGTTTATCTGCGGTCATGCCCTGATCATGCAAAGCATATAAAATACGGCGATGAACTGGTTTCAGTCCGTCTCTTACATCGGGAAGTGCCCGTGAAACTATTACGCTCATCGAATATTCCAAAAAGGATTTGCTTACTTCTTTTTCTATGTCAATTGGTATTACTTTTTCAAAAAGATTATCCTGTCCCACTTCTGCACCTCCTTATATATCCAAATTAGTAACATAGCGCGCATTAGCATTTATAAATTCCCGACGCGGTTCTACATTATCACCCATTAAATCAGAGAAAATCTTTTCCGCTTGAATAGCATCATCAATATTAACTTGGAGAATAGTACGCGTTTCAGCATTCATTGTAGTAATCCACAACTGTTCCGGATCCATTTCACCCAGGCCTTTATAGCGTTGGAGTGACCACTTTTTATCTGTTTCTTTGTTAAAATTCTCCAAATCTTGATCATTATAAAAATAGTGAACTTCTTTGCCTCTTTTTAAACCGTATAAGGGCGGTTGTGCAATATAAATATAGCCATGATCAATTAATTCCCTCATGTATCGGTAAAAGAAAGTTAAGAGCAAAATTCTGATATGTGAGCCGTCTACATCAGCATCCGTCATAATAAGCAATTTGTGATAACGAGCTTTAGTTATATCAAAATCTTCGCCTACTCCAGTACCCATGGCGGTAATTAAATTACGAATTTCTTCGCTACCTAGTACTCTATCTAAGCGTGCTTTTTCTACATTAAGAATTTTACCTCTTAATGGTAAAATGGCCTGATACATTCTATCTCTTCCCATTTTTGCTGATCCACCTGCTGAATCTCCTTCAACTATAAATAATTCAGAACTGGCCGGATCACGATTGCTGCAATCAGCTAATTTTCCGGGTAGTGAAGTGGATTCTAAAATACTTTTGCGACGCGTCAATTCACGGGCTTTTTTTGCTGCTTCTCTGGCCCGCCGGGCTGAAATAGCTTTTTCAACGATTTTTTTTGCAGCTGTAGGGTTTTCCTGCAAATAATCCTGTACCGATTCATAAACTGCACTTTCTGTAACCCCTCTGATATAAGTATTACCCAGCTTCGTTTTAGTTTGTCCCTCAAACTGAGGATCTTTGACCAAGACGGCAACGATAGCTACTATTCCTTCTCTTATATCTTCGCCGGAAAGATTTGTATCATTTTCTTTTAATTGTCCATTTTTTCTGGCATAATCATTTACTACTCTGGTCAGGGCGTTTTTAAAGCCTACTTCGTGGGTACCGCCTTCCTGAGTCCGGATATTATTGGCAAATGAATATATATTTTCGCTGTAACCGTTATTATATTGAATTGCAACTTCCACTATTACGTCATCTTTAGTATCGTTAAAATAAATAACTGGCTGGTTAACAATTTCTTTATTCTTGTTAATATAAGCAACAAAATCCATTAATCCATTGGATATATATTGATTCTTATAGGGTTCTTCATCTCTTTCATCAATTAAATTAATGATTAATCCTTTATTTAAAAAAGATAACTCGCGTAATCTTTGAATAATAATCTCGCGATCAAACACCAGCTCTTCGAATATTTCCTCATCCGGGAAAAAGTGAATCGTTGTTCCTGTTTGTTTGGTATTACCTAATACCTGTAATTCAGTAATCGGTTTACCACGCTGATAATCCTGGCGATAAATATGACCATCCCTTTTTACTGTAATTTTCAGCAGCGATGACAAAGCATTAACAACCGATAATCCGACCCCGTGTAGACCACCTGATATTGTATAACCACTGCCTCCAAATTTTCCTCCTGAATGCAGAGTTGTCATAATAACTTCAATAGCTGGTATATTCATCGTAGGATGATTATCGACTGGTATGCCGCGACCATTATCACTTACAGATACAGTGTTGTCGCTGTGAATGATAACATCAATGGTATCACACTCTCCTACAACGGATTCGTCTATACTATTGTCCACTATCTCAAAAACCAGATGATGCAAGCCTTTTGGACCAGTTGATCCAATATACATACCTGGTCTTTTTCTAACAGCCTCAAGTCCTTCTAAAACCTGTATATCTGAAGCATTATAACCATTTTCATTAGTACCCAAAGTTTATACCTCCTTGTAGAAATTTTCGGAACGTCTAAATAATGTTGTTGATGAAATAGGTGATAAATAAACTTTATCTATACAAATAATTAAAGCTTTTTCTTTCCCTTTTTCATTTATATTAAATATATTTTTTTCCATCTTAGCAATTTCAATAATTTCTTTTATATCTTTTGATATGGGTGGTTCAATATTTAAAATGGCAATAATATCTTTTGATGAAACAATATAATTGTTGCCAAGATGAATATACATTTTCATTCCTCCTCAAATAAACTACCGTTTTTTATTGAATAAATTTGCGCATTTACCTTTGTAATATTATCAAGACTTACTGAAGAAAGAAAACTCTGAAAACT
The DNA here is from genome assembly GCA_964563125.1 of uncultured Syntrophomonas sp. Taxonomy (GTDB): domain Bacteria; phylum Bacillota; class Syntrophomonadia; order Syntrophomonadales; family Syntrophomonadaceae; genus UBA1368. The sequence continues at coordinate 7,830 of CAZLVY010000019.1, forward strand.
AGCTTGGGACAATTGCTCTATAAGCAATTTTTTTTTGGCTTCATCAAGTTCGGCAAGTACTTCGTCAAGTAAAAATAGGGGGAAAAAGCCTCTAATCTTTTTAAATGCGTAAATTTCAGCTAGTTTTAATGTCACAGCAAGATTTCTTTGCTGCCCCTGAGAAGCAAAAAGGCGAGCAATTTTATCATCCAAGTAAATATTTAAGTCATCAAGGTGGGGACCAATCAAAGTAGTCCCACGCATTAATTCTTCGTCCTTCTTGATTAGAACCTGTTCAGCCAGAACTTTTTTTAAAATTTCATGATTAATTTTACCACTTAAGACAGGAAATGAAAGCGCATATCTGATTTTAATTGCATGGTGTTCGTTGTTTAAGAGCGGAAAAATCTTTTGACATGCTTCATCTAAAATATTTATAAAGTTTATGCGATTAATAATTAAGTGCACCGCAGTTTCAATAAAAATCTCATTAATCACAGACAAGGATTTGCCAGTTGCCTGCTTATGTTTTATTAATAAATTTCTCTTTTTGAGAATCTTGTTATAGTTATCAAGTTGCAATGTATAATCTGCTGATACTTGTCTAAGTGTAAAGTCCAAAAAATTACGTCTTTTAACCGGAGAGCCCTTAATCAAATAAAGATCATCGGGTGTAAATATAACTACCCGGAGATTGTTTTCTTGTGATATCTTTGCTTTCTTGCTATTTATTGTTAAATCCTTACCAATTTCGGGTCTGTATTTTAATAGTGCTTCTATTTTTCTATCCTGGTAGTTATATTTGGCATTGATAATATAGGATTCTGCGTCATATTGAAGAAAATTTAAGTCTTTACCGGTTCTGAAAGAACTACCGGTAGCAAGGACAAAAATCGATTCCAAAAGATTAGTTTTTCCTTGAGCATTTTCGCCAGCCAAAATATTTAAACCAGGTCCAGGCAAAAAATCAATTTGCTTTATATTACGGAAATTCCTGATCTTATACTCGTTAATCTTCAATTTTTTAAAACTTCTCTCCTTAATTGCTCGTACGCAGCGGAACTAAAACATATAAATAATTATCTGCTTTTGGGTTTACTATTTTCGCAGGACCTAATGCTCCCGATAATTCTATACGTATTTCATCACATTCATCATCTAGTATTTTTACTATATCGAGAAAATAATTAGTATTAAAAGCTATTCTAAAGTCTTTGTCTCCCTCTATAACTAAATTCTCAATTACTTCTTGGATTTCTCCCATAATTTCCGAAAAGCTTTCTACTACTGCTTCATTATCATTAAAACTAAATTGTACATGTTGAATTTTAGTTTTATCATCAGTAGGCATTATTTTAGCTCTTTCTAAAGTATTTGATAAAACATTGGCATTTATTAATAATGTTGAGGAATATGAATTAGGAATAACCTGTTCGTAATTAGGATATTGGCCATCAATTATTCTGGATAGTAAAATGAAATTAGGATTGGAAAAAATTATGTTATTTTCGCTAAAAGAAATATCAATTAAATCATCCGAATCATCCAGTATTCTCATTAATTCATTTACACTTCGGGTTGGAATAATAAAACTGATAGGTCCTGCAGTATTATTTTCCAGTTGATATGTATAATGAGCAAGACGATGGGTATCTGAGGCTATAACTCTAAGTATACCGTCTTCTTTTAAATCAAAAAGGACACCAGTAAAAACTTGTCTGAAATGAGTCATAGCAGCAGAAAAAGAAGTCTTTCTAAACGCTTCTCGTAGAATTTTTTCCGGGACCGACATTTTATGTTCTTGTTTTTCTAAAGGTAAATCTGGGTATTCATAATCACTATAAGTATTTATAAAGCCTGAGGATCGACCATATGTAATGTTTAATTTAGCCTTATCAGAGTTTAATTCGATCTGAATTAGTGAATCCGGGAGTAATTTTATAAAATCGGCAAAATAATGAGCATTTACTAGAACAGTACCTTCCTGTAAAATTTCAATATTTTTAGTAGCTGCTTTTATCCCTATTTCCATATCAGTGGCAGTCATAACTAGTCCCTTTTCATTTGATACCTCCAGTAAAAGTCCTGATAAGACTGGTATAGTATTTTTTGTTGAAGCAGCACGATGAACTAAGGTAGTAAGTGAGGATAGTTCTTTTTTTTCAATACAAAATTTCATTTTAACCCTCCTAAATTTTTTTATTTAACCAACGCATTATATTTTTATTTAATACTTATAAACAATTTAGTAGTAATAGTAGTAGGGGTCAAGAATATGTGTATAAGCTACTATAACCATCATTTTTAAGCTATTTCTTTAGGTGGACAAGCTTGTTTATAAATAGCAGGTTTAACCTGTGTAATTGGGATTAATTTTTCGACATAGTGATTCTATAGTTGATGCTAATTCTTGATCCAAAGTAAGTTCTTTTTCAAGCTTGTCATTGGCATGAATTACAGTTGTATGATCCTTGCCCCCGAATTGGTCACCAATTTGGGGGTAGGAAGCATCAGTTAATTTACGGCATAGATACATAGCTACCTGTCGTGGAAAGACTATATGTTTATTTCTTTTTTTTGAGAGTAATTCATTCATTTCTACTCCGTAATGCAAAGCAACAATTTTTTGGATATTTTCAATAGTAATTTTTTTAGGGCGCGGGGGTGGCAATATATCTTTTAAAGCTTCAGTTGCAGTTTCCATATTTAAAGTACGGTTAGTAATAGTAGCATAAGCAACCAATCTTATTAGTGCACCCTCTAATTCACGGATATTAGATTGGATATAATTGGCTATGTAATCTAATATATCAAAAGGAATATTTAAATTTTCAGTTTGAGCTTTCTTCCTTAATATTGCTATACGGGTTTCCAAATCAGGTGGTTGAATATCAGTAATTAAGCCCCATTCAAAACGGGAACGAAGCCTGTCTTCTAAAGTAGGAATATTTCTGGGTGGACGGTCACTGGAGATTACAACTTGTTTATTAGCTTCATAAAGGGTATTAAATGTATGGAAAAATTCTTCTTGTGTCCTTTCTTTGCCGGCCAGAAATTGAATATCGTCAATTAATAACACATCAATATTACGATATTTATTGCGGAAACCAGAGGTATTATCGTCCTTAATAGAACTGATCAACTCATTGGTAAATTGTTCTGATGACACATACATAACTGAGCAGGTCGGTTTTTTGGCTACAATATGTTGACCAATAGCCTGCATAAGATGAGTTTTACCCAACCCTACTCCGCCGTATATAAACAGAGGATTATAAGCTTTAAAAGGGGTTTCGCCAACTGCGTAACAAGCTGCATGGGCAAAACGATTGCTATTTCCCACCACAAAGGTATCGAAGGTATACTTGGGATTTAATGGTGAAAAGGCACTTTTTTTAGCTAAACTTACTTCTGTTGTAAGAACAATGCTTATGTTTTGATTAGTCAAAGCTCGAAAATTATTGTTCATTAAGTCTAAATATCGTGACTCAATCCACTCTTTAGTTAAAGAGTTGGGAACTGTTAAGTAGATGCGGTCATCACGAAAGGTGTTGTATTTAAGCATTGAAAACCATATATCAAAGCTTGTATCACCAATTTCCTGACGAATAGAAATTAAAACCTGATTCCAAACATTGGAATAGTCTTTTGACATGGACATACTGAACCTCCTGTTTAAATGTGGAAAAACCATTGTGGATAAAAAAATTTATGTGAATATCTATTAAATGGCTTTAAAACCTGTTAAATCAGACAAAAGTAAAAATATAGTTTAATAATAGCAGATAAAAATTACAATTAGAAGTATTTAACCAAGCCTATTTTCTTGACATTCACCCGTATAAGTAAATATAATTATATAGTCTTTGAAAACATTAGGGAGGCTTAATAATAATGAAACAAACATATCAACCAAAAAATCGGCAGAGAAAAAAAGTGCACGGTTTCAGACAAAGAATGTCTACAGCTGCAGGAAGAGCAGTTATAGCTAGGAGAAGGAAAAAAGGAAGAAAAGTTCTTTCCGCATAAAGGTCGTATTTCACGACCTTTTATTTTCTCTTATAGAAGGGTTTAAATGATTGATAAGGAATTTAGAATAAGAGAAAGCAAACAATATAATAATATATACCAAAAAGGTAAAAAATTTATGGGCAAATGCCTGATTGTTTTTATTATAGAAAATGATTTAGGTATTAATCGTTATGGGATTGTTACCAGTAAAAAAATCGGCAATGCTATAATCAGGAACAAAGCTAAACGCAGGTTAAGAGCGCTGGTTAAAGAGAACCGACTGAAATTAAAACAGGGTTATGATATGGTTTTGGTTTGTAGGCCATTGATTAGCAAAGTTAATTACAGTCAAATAGAAAAAGATCTAATTATAGTCATGAGGAAAATAGGGCTATGGTAAAAAGTTTTTTTGTTATTCTAATAAAATTGTATCAAAAAGTAACCTTTTTTAAACCTGCTTCTTGTCGTTTCTATCCATCATGTTCTACTTATTCTATGCAAGCTATTGAAAAATATGGTGCAATAAAAGGAGGCTGGTTAACTTTTCAAAGAATAACAAAATGTCATCCTTGGCACCCGGGTGGATTTGATCCAGTGCCTTGAGTAAAAAAAGGATTAGTAATTTAAATCTAGAGAATAATCTATAAAGAGTTTCAAGGTACATTATTTTCGTGTATATCAATAACGGAGTAAGGGACAATTGAGCTCTGGTTTATTAATAAGGAGGTGACCTCCTGCAGCGTATTATACGTTTAGCAGGGATTTAATTTGTCGTTGTGGAATGCATTTGTTTCATGGTTTAGTGATGTTATCCAATTTATGTACGGTATAACCGTATCTATTGGTTTGCCCAATTATGGACTAGCAATAATTCTAATGACTATACTTATTAAGTTAATTATGTTTCCACTTACTCAGAAGCAGATGAAATCAATGCGGGGTATGCAAGAAGTTCAACCTAAAATGAAAATCATTCAGGCAAGATATAAGGATGAACCCCAGGTTATGCAATCGAAAATTATGGAATTATACAAGCAGCATGGAGTAAGTCCTTTCGGGGGTTGTATGCCCCTTTTAATTCAGATGCCTATATTTATAGCATTTTATCGTTCACTTTTTGGCTTCGAATTTAAAGAAGTTGCTCACGCTGCTTTTCTGGGCATAAGTAACATTGGTGAATCAGTTTGGGCTCTGACTATAAATAATGGCGAAATTTGGACTTTATATATACCTGTTTTGGCTGGTTTAACTACCTATCTGCAACAAAAAATATCTACCATTGATACTAAAGACCCAACACAAAAAACTATGTTATATATGATGCCGGTATTTATGGGTTGGATTGCAGCAACTATGCCTGCTGGTCTACCAATTTACTGGATTGTATTTAACATTTTAGGTATTCTCCAGCAGCTTTATGTTAATAAATCACATAATATTATGAAAACAAATCAGGTCATCAAGGAAATTGAAACAGAGGACGAGAGAAAGACGACGGAGAAACAAGAAACGCAAAACACTTCTACTGCAAGTAATATAGTAGAGCAAAAGGAAACCAAAAAGGATTCTACGGTAGAAGAGGTAGCAGGGAGGGACAAAGGAGGAAAGAAAAAAGATGGAAGACCAAGCAGTGGAAAAAAGAGGAAAAAACGTTGATGAAGCTATAAAAGCGGCTTTAGAAGAACTAGGCTGCGAAATCCAGGATGTTGTTATAGAAATTATTGAAGAGCCTAGTAAAGGAATATTAGGAATAGGTAAAAGGCCGGCTATAGTAAGAGTATCAATCATAGATAACCCAGAACAGGAAACATGCAAGGTCCTTGAAACTTTATTACACAAGATGAAAGTGGACTATCAGATTGCAAATGTTGAACATAATGATGGCAAAGTAAGAATAAACATTGTGGGAAAAGACATGGGACTCCTGATTGGGCGCAAAGGGGAAACATTGAATACTTTACAGTACATGGTAGGGTTAATAATCAACCGCAAACGGGAAGATAGGATAAGGGTAATTTTGGATGTAGAAGATTATCGTAAAAAAAGAGAGGAATCTCTGGAAGCGCTTGCAATAAGATTATCAGAGAAGGTAAAAGAGACGAAAAAAAATGTAGTTATGAGGCCTATGAGTTCACAGGAAAGAAGAATAGTGCATACTGTCCTGCAAAACGATCCTAATATTACTACATATTCGATCGGAGAGGAACCTAACCGAAAACTAGTAATAACTCTTAAAAAATAATTATCAAAGGCCCGAAAGGGTCTTTTTTATTTTATTTTCATCTATTATTAATAGGTATAGCCCTAATTATTTTGTTAAGATGTTTGTAGGAAGCAAAAAAATTAAAAAGGAATGTTTATAAGTGTTAAATGATGATATAGCTGCAATTTCAACTCCTCCTGGGGAAGGAGGAATAGCAATAGTACGATTAAGTGGACAAAATGTAATTTCTAAAACTGCAGCAATTTTTAAATCCTATAAGATGGCTAAGAACATTGAAAATCAAACCAGCCATACTATGACTTTAGGATGGATATTAGACGATAGAGGCGATATGATTGATGAAGTATTAATCAGCATAATGAAAGAGCCTCATAGTTACACGGGGGAAAATATTGTCGAAATAAACTGTCATGGTGGTACTCTACCAGCGCGGCGCTGTCTGGAAGCGGTATTAGGCCAAAATATTAGACTCGCTGAACCCGGGGAGTTTACCCGCCGCGCATATCTTAATGGTCGTCTGGATGTAAGCCAGGCGGAAGCAGTTATTGATGTAATTAGAGCGAAATCGGATCAAACACTTAAGCTAGCTTTAAAGCAATTGCATGGACATAATAGCCAACATATAAAGCTTTTGGAGGAGCAGCTTCTGGGTGTAAATGCACTCATTCAGGCTAGTATTGATTTTCCTGATGATGTTGGAGAGGTAGACTATTATGAGGTCAATTATCGTCTTAACCAAGTAGATAAAAGCATTGGACGAATTCTTTTAGCATCGCAAAGAGCGGAGGTCTACCAGCAGGGCATTAGTATTGCTATTATTGGTAAACCCAATGTGGGTAAATCAAGTTTACTAAATGCTTTACTAAAAAAAAATCGGGCAATTGTTACTGATATTCCAGGTACTACCCGTGATATTATAGAAGACTATATAACTATAGCAGGGATACCGGTCAAATTAATTGATACGGCAGGTATTCGTATTACTGATGATATTGTTGAACGACTTGGTGTACAAAAATCAGAAGAAGTTATTCAGGCAGCTGATTTAGTTATTTGGATGCTCGACTTTTCTGCAGGTATAACCGCACAAGATATGGCAATTTATAAGAAAACAAACGGAAAAAAACGGATAGTATTAGTTAATAAAGAGGATTTGGAAGCAAACATCAGTGAAAAAGAATTAGTAGAATTATTTACGGGAGACATTATTATTAGAGCATCAGTAAAAGAAGAATCCGGTTTGGACGACTTGGAAAAGTATATAGCGGAAATGGTTGTATCGGGAGAAGTTACACAAGATGATTTAGAAATAATGCTAAATATACGCCATAAAAATGCTTTACTAAAAGCGCAAATGCATATTGGCGAGGCTATGCGTTTAATTAATGATATTCCCCTCGATTGTCTAATCATTGATTTAGGAATAGCTTTAGAATTACTGGGAGAGCTTACTGGTAAAAACATAAAGGAAGAAGTTATTGACCGTATCTTTCATGATTTTTGTATAGGTAAGTAATCTTAAACATTATTTTTTTAGGCATAGGAGGATATAAATGATTTATGAGGCGGGTAGTTATGATGTAGTAGTAATAGGTGCAGGACATGCTGGTTGTGAAGCTGCCCTGGCAGCGGCTCGTATGGGATGCAGTACATTGCTGATCACACTGAGCATGGAAAACATTGCCCTGATGCCATGTAATCCGTCAGTCGGCGGACCAGCTAAAGCGCAGCTTATAAGAGAAATAGATGCACTAGGCGGGGAAATGGGTATAAATATTGATAAGGCAAATGTACAGGTCAGGATTATAAATACGGGTAAAGGACCAGCCGTGCAAGCTTTAAGAGCTCAGGCTGATAAATATGAATATTATAAAGAAATGCTCAAGACTTTGCTTGATCAGAAGAATCTTAATTTATTAATGGCAGAGGTTGAGGAAATAGAAACTGAAGAGCAAAAGGTTAAAAGCATTTTGACCAAAACTGGGGCTAAATACTATTGCAAAACAGTAGTAATTACTTCCGGAACTTATCTAAAAGGCCGCATAATAATAGGTGATATTGCCTTTGCGGGAGGCCCTGGTAATCAATTTCCTGCGGTTAAATTATCTGATAACCTGGAAGCGCTGGGACTACAATTAGGACGTTTCAAAACAGGAACCCCACCACGTATCGATAAAAAGAGCGTAGACTTTTCCGTTATGGTTGAACAGCCAGGAGATGATAGGAAGCTGACATTTTCCTATATTAGTCCTCAACCAGAAAGAAAGCAGCTTTCTTGCTGGCTAACCCACAGTACTGTTAAAACGCATCAAATAGTCATGGATAATCTTGACCGGGCACCTTTATTTACGGGGACAATAACTGGCAAAGGTCCAAGATATTGCCCATCATTTGAAGATAAAGTTGTTCGATATTCCCATAAAGAATCACATCAGTTATTTGTTGAACCAGAAGGGCGCGCAACAGATGAAATGTATGTACAGGGATTAAATACCAGCTTACCGGAGGATGTTCAGATTAAAGTTTTACAGAGCATACCGGGTTTGGAAAATGTTCGTATTATACGTACCGGATATGCAATTGAATATGATTATGTTATTCCTTCGCAATTGAAGCTATCTCTGGAGACAAAGAAAATTGCCGGATTATTTACAGCCGGGCAAATTAATGGAACATCAGGATACGAAGAGGCAGCAGCACAAGGTTTAATTGCTGGTATAAATGCAGCACTCAAAGTTAAGAATGCTGAGCCCTTTATCCTGAAAAGAAGTGAAGCCTATATAGGAGTTATGATTGATGACTTAGTTACTAAAGATATTGATGAACCGTATCGCTTGTTAACTTCCAGGGCAGAGTACCGATTATTATTACGACAGGATAATGCCGACCTGCGACTTACTGAAAAAGGCAGAGAATTAGGATTGGTAACTGATTATAGATGGCGACTTTTTCAAAAGAAAAAGAATTTACTGGCTGAGTTTATATACAAATTGCAACAGACTACTTTCACACCAGCTGATGAGTCCATAGCAGCATTTCTAAAGAGTAAAGGATGTGCCCCGCTAAAAGATCGCATTTCACTATGGGAACTACTCCGCAGACCCGAGATTAAAATACAAGACTTTTGTGAACTTAAATTAATAGTATTACAAGATATAGATATTTTAGAAAAAATAGAAATACAAGCTAAATATGAAGGATATATAGAAAAGCAAAAAGAACAGGTGGTCCGTTTTGAAAAAATGGAAAACAAACCATTAGCTGCGGACATCGATTATAAAGAAGTCTATGGTCTATCAAATGAAGCCAGACAAAAACTTGAAAAGATAAGACCGACTTCGATAGGCCAGGCATTAAGGGTTTCAGGAATTAATACAGCTGATATAAATGTTTTATTAATATTTTTAGAGAAAAAAAGAAGGAAATAGCTGATGGATATGGAATATAATGTAAACAAGTTTAAAACTGCTCTGCGTGTTGAAAATGAACTCCATAATCTAGTTAGCCGTAAAAGTCTAGCAGAAGAACTTGACAAGCATATTGAAGATAGTCTGAAAGTTATCTGCTTTGTTGAACTAGATCATCAAAAAGGTGTAGATATAGGCACAGGAGCTGGTTTCCCCGGGCTATTAATGGCAATGGCTCTTCCTAACATGAACATATCCCTGGTAGAATCAGATCTAAAAAAAAGTGCTTTTCTTAGTCAGACTGCTGCTAATTTATCGCTAAATAATGTTCAAGTTATTAAAAAAAGAGCTGAAGAGATAGGGAAAGACCCCAATTATCGCGCCAGTTTCGACTTTTGTACCAGCAGAGCAGTAACATCTATAGATGTTTTACTTGAATATGGGATTCCCCTTCTGAAGGTGGGAGGAAAACTATTACTGTGGAAAGGGCGTAATTATAAGCATGAACTTGAAAAAGCTGCCAATGCGCTTCAAATACTTAATGCCAAAGTGTCGAATGTTTTTCATTATACTTTAATGAAAGATCTGGATAGAACTATAGTTGAAATTATTAAGCAAGTTGAGACTCCGGAAAAATATCCGCGCAGAACTGGAATTCCTGCTAAAAGGCCGTTATAGGAGGTGTAGGATAATGGTTCGTAAACAAATAGAGAAGATATTGGGAAGGAATAATGATGGAAAAATTATTTTAATCCCTCTAGAAGATATTTTTCGAAGTCCTTATCAACCGCGTAAAGTATTTAATGAAGAAGAATTAATTGAATTGTCTCGCTCGATTAGTGCCTACGGCGTTATTCAACCCATTATAGTAAGACAATTTGAAAAGAAGTTTCAAATTGTAGCTGGTGAACGAAGATACCGAGCATGCAAACTACTTGGTCTTAAGGCGATACCTGCTATAGTTCAGGAAATGAATGATGAAAAAGCCGCTGCTATTTCAGTAATAGAAAATTTGCAGCGGCGAGAATTGAATTTTTTTGAAGAAGCTTATGCATATAGCCTATTAATCAATTTTTTTAGTATGACGCAGGAAGAATTAGCCTTCAAAGTCGGGAAAAGCCAATCTGCCATAGCCAATAAGCTCAGAATACTTAAGTTACCTGAAGAGGTAAGGGATAAAATATATCCTGAAATTATTAGTGAAAGACATGCGAGGGCTCTACTAAAACTTAATACTGCCGAAATGCAAATTGAAGTATTAAACCAGATTTATGAGAAAGATTTAACCGTTAAGCAAACGGAAAACCTTGTTCTGAAAGTAAGTCAGAACAATATTCCCATTGAAGACAAAAAAGGAGAAGCGGGACAGAATTTTTCTATGATAATCAGAGATGCCAGGATTTTTCTCAATACGATTCGAGAAACAGTCAAACGAGCTAAACAAACGGGAGTAGATATAGCTATGGTTGAAAATGATAGTGAAGAAGAGTATCAAGTACTAATCAAAATTGGTAAAAAGCGTAGCAAAGTTTGCCAAATAAACTAAACCATATAGCCGTCAAAAGGTAAACCTCCAAACATTAAACATTTTTAACCAATATTTGGGGTACCCTCCAATTACTGTTCGCAGGGGCGCATATTTATTACAAAAGGGATGCTTACTCCTGAGAGAAACCATCCCTTTTTGTATATGTGTTAGTTAGTTTGGTTTTTAAGTTCCGGGCATCTTAGTGAAAACGCCGCGGGGATCCACTACTTTACGCAGGATTTCCAGAACATCATCCGGGGGAGCTTGTACCATTTCAATTTGATCCGGTACTAGCATTT
>CAZLVY010000019.1:19377-34765 GCA_964563125.1 uncultured Syntrophomonas sp.
AGAACATCATCCGGGGGAGCTTGTACCATTTCAATTTGATCCGGTACTAGCATTTCAAAGCCGCTGCATACCTGAGCTATTTCTACAGTCATACCGGGATTTAAAGCCTTAATGCGCATTCTTTTGCTGACTGGGTCGAAATCATAGACACCAACCTGAGTTACTACCGCAATCGGACCTCCCAAAAGGCCAGCTTTTTCACGGCTGTTCCCACCGTCCAGATAACCGGGAGTAGTTAAAAAATCAACCTTCTCAGGAAAACGGTCAGGAGTTTGTAAGCCAACTAAGACTGATTTTTCCGTGAGAGAGCCGATATCATTGCCGCCTCCACTTCCGGGTAAAATGGCTTTCAGGTTTTCATAACTACCTATTACCGAAGTATTTACATTGCCATACATGTCGATTTGGGCTCCGCCTTGGAAGGCTATATCGACATAGCCCAGGGCACACTGACCAAAGGAAATAGACATTTCCATACTCATAGGCGATTTTCGAAAGGTAAAGGGGCAACCGACTGACCAGGGCATATCACAGCCTTCAGTAGGGTCTTGGCCGCCACTTTCGAATACCATGGTTATATTTTTGGCGTGAGTTCTATGGGCCAGCATGGCTCCCACCATTGGGAGACCAGTGCCAACGTATACTATTTGTCCGTCTTCAATCAGCAAAGACAGATTATAGGCCAGCATCTCTAGTGGATTAGCAGGTGCTACATTGCTCATAATTTACCTCCTTCCTTAATCCCGTTTCGGGATGACTTCCTGATAGTCAAAACTAATTGCAGTGTCGTCAGCGTTGCCCTGAGCTGCTTCCATAAGCTGGCGGGCTTTATCGATGGTGCGAATACCACCTAGTTTCTCAATGAAATCATACTGATCTTTAGTATTCATTATCCAACGATCAGTGAATTCCATCATGTTTTCATAGGTGACCGTCCCGATGCGGATCAAGAATTCCCACCATTCTCGGTGCCAGTAATAATGACCCGGGCAGCTTCCCGGGTAAGCTCCATAAGGCAATTCCACCACAGCATCCACATAAAAGAAAGGTATTGTGCCAGAACTGTTTTCACGGATTGTCATTTCTGGAACGATTCTTTCTGCGGTAATAATTACTTTACGGCAAGCAGCCGCGAGAGCTATATCGTTTATTGCTGGTCCTTCAATAACGGCATTACCAAAACGGTCTGCTTTTTGTACATGGATGATACAAACATCCGGAAACAAAGCCGGGATTATAGCGACTGGACTGCTATCAGCACTGACCGGATTATCCATTACTTTTACATAAGGGTTCTTCTCAATCATATCAGTTCCAATTAATTGCTTGGATGCAATAAAAGGAGCTCCTAACTGGGCTGCCTTGAACCCCAGAGCCATTGAACCATGACTCCAGAAGGAATAAATTTCGGCCTGTTTGTTCTTGATAATCCGGGCAAAATTTTTGTCATTGCCGCGCATCTCCACTCCTACATATGAGAGATGCATACCGGGCATGCATCCGCGCGCCATAAAATAAGAAGTGTTGGACATAGGAGATCCAATACCAGTAAGATTTTTCTTCTGTTGGCGGACAATTTCAAAATATGCTTGAATAGGGCTTCTCACGTAAGAAAAGCCAGTTTCTGCAAAAATATCGCCGTCCTGAACGAATTCAGCGATGGCCTCGGACAGACCCATACGCTTGTCTCTTTTACGACGATCCTTATGTAGATGAAATTCACGAGCGTCCCTATAATCAACGAGCCGTTTCAAGTGGTCTTGATTTGTATATTGACTTCCCATAGACTATTGCCTCCTATCTTGTAGAATACTTTTTAAAAAACGCAAAGACTGTCCCTAGAAAACCACCCCCCCCGGAATTTCAGGAATCATTTCGTTTAATTTTGGTATATGCAGAAAAGGTAACGATCATAATATGGCAACCTTTAAGTACAGAAAAACAAGAAAATCATATTATAATCGGATCATTATTCTGAACAATATAAGATAAAAAATTATAGTAACGGAAAAAACGTAGCGTAATATTAAATATGGGTTAATCAAATTCACAAAATTATAGAACAGTGTTTTATTTACATGAAATACTATTCTATTACTTATTAAGTTTTCCTTCTTATAGTTAATTATTTTTTATATACTTTTATGTCGAAAATTAAAGGCTTACTTAGAAGGGTGCCTGCAAACTATTAAAAAGAGAACTTTTCTGTAATGAAATTTGTTAATATATTAGTAATATTTTATTTTGTTTGTATTTGATAAACGCTTTATCTTGGCAGGACTTAAACGTTTATGGTCGAAAATAAACTGGTATGATGCGGAAGGGTGGATAAATAATGGCTAAGATTATAGCGGTTGCCAATCAAAAAGGTGGGGTAGGAAAGACTACTACAGCCATCAATGTTGCCGCCTACATTGCCATGGAAAAGTATCGGGTGTTAGTGGTTGATTGTGACCCACAAGGAAACGCCAGTAGCGGTCTGGGCATAAACAGGAAGATGATCAATAAAAGTATTTACAATGTGCTCATTGATGATATTGTTACAGAACAAGCGATAATGCAGACTAAAATCAAAAATCTGTCAATAATACCTGCCAGTATTCAACTGGCAGGTGCTGAAGTTGAATTGGCGAGTATAAATAAGCGTGAGTTACGTTTAAAAAAGGAGTTAATGACAGTGAATTCATTATACGATTATATTTTTATTGATTGCCCACCATCCTTGGGAATTCTCACCATTAACGCCTTGACTGCTTGTGATTCAGTTATTATACCGCTACAATGTGAATATTTCGCTTTGGAAGGTTTGAGTCAATTAGTAGACACTATACAACTAATTAAACGTAGGCTCAATCCATTACTTAAAATTGAAGGTATTGTTTTCACCATGTTCGATGGTCGAACCAATCTTTCCATTCAGGTAGTTGATGAAGTTAAAAAGCATTTTCGCAAAGAGGTTTATCGAACTATAATACCCAGAAACGTTAGACTGAGCGAAGCCCCGAGTCATGGTAAACCTATTGCAAACTATGACTCGAGGTCTAAAGGTGCAGAAGCGTATAAGGAATTAGCGATGGAGGTAATGAGGCGTGCCTAAAAAAGAAAGAGGACTGGGCCGGGGTCTGGAAGCACTTTTCAATAATGATAAAGAAATTAGTAATATTAGTGAAATTAATATTGCATTAATTAGACCCGGAAGTGATCAGCCACGGAAGAAGTTTAATGAAGAATCTTTACAGGAATTGGCACAATCAATTAAACAGCACGGTATACTACAACCAGTATTAGTTAGGCCCCGAGGGGGAAAATACGAAATAGTAGCCGGAGAGAGGCGCTGGAGGGCAGCACAAATTGCAGGACTTACAGAAATTAATGTATTAATCAAAGAAATGGACAACCAAGAAGCAGCGGAAATATCACTTATTGAAAATTTACAGCGTGATGATTTGTCAGTTATAGAAGAAGCTCTTGCATATAAAAATTTAATTCAAAAGCATGCTTTTACACAGGAAATGGTAGCAGAAAGAATAGGCAGAAGTCGATCCTATATTGCTAATATTTTGAGAATATTAAGTTTGCCGCCTGAGATTATTACCATGATAGAAGAGCAAAAATTGAGTGCAAGCCATGCACGCACTTTATTAGCTTTGCCTACTGATAAGGAACGAATATCAACAGCTCGGAGAATTATGGAGGGGAAAATGTCAGTTCGACAGATTGAAAAGAGTGTTAAATTCAGCAAAGATAATCCGGTAAATCAACATAAGAACATTGAAATAGCAGAGATTGAAGCTAAAATGCAAAAATATTTCGGAACCCGAGCAGAGATTATTACCAGAAAACAGGGGGGGAAAATTGAGATTAGTTATTATAGTGATGAAGAATTGGAACGAATAGTAGAATTGTTTGGTCTACAGTAATTAGCAGATGTTTCACGTGAAACATTCGGGGGTTGAATTTTTATGGGAACTGCTAAGAGACGCCTCTCTCCTCGCTTGATTAAAAATGTTAATCTGATTAAGACCTATTTATAAAATTAAAATTTATGAAACTAAGAGGTCAGATATGAGAATTATATGAAGTTGAAAAGCAAAGTACAGCTATTTTTACAAGAGATCGTAGTAAATTTATCATCGATTGCAGCTACATCGAGCTATGATTCCGATTATAATTAACATGTGCCATGCATAGACTTTTGGCAATTACTTCTGCCATACGATCGACTAAAAATAGGCGGGTGTTTTGCAAGATTAAATGATCGAAAAATCCGGCCAAATTAACTACACCGGTTATGTGGAAATCTCCCACTGACGGCAAAGCCTTTTTTAAGGCCGAACCGGGGTGAAGACCCCCTTTATTAATATTGATAAAGCCAATTCGCTCTGCTTTTCCTAAACAGGCATCAACAGCAATAATAAAGGGACTATGAAAAGATTTAGATATATTATCCAAAGTCGACTCCAGGTTTGTTGCATGAACTGGGTTTTGCAAAGTTCCGTATAAGTTAATCATGGGGATTAATGACTGAAGCCTGGTTCCAACTAGAGGGCCAAGACAGTCGCCAGTCGCTCTGTCAGTGCCAATACAAACGTAAATTATGTCACGTGCTCTGGAGATTTTTAGTTCATGTAATAGAATAGAGACAGACGATTCAATATTGGTAAAACAAAAAACATCGTCATAATAATATGAGAAATTCATTTTGGAATGACTGCCGTCAGCCTGCACTGCTTATTTCCTCCAAGCTTATATAATAGTTATTTTAGGTAATAGCTACCTTCTTTATACGTCATAAACTTGTTATAAAAGAATAGAATTAATAAACTGTAGAGCTTGAAAGGAGATGCCAAGACCTGAAAGCGAGATTATTTGTAACAATTGGTTATCTTGGGGCAGTAGTTGGAGCAGGTTTTGCATCGGGACAAGAGGTAGTACAATTTTTTGTAGTTTATGGAAATAAAGGTTTTAAAGGGGCTGTTTTAGCCTCTTTTCTCTTTATGATTTTTGCCGGCATATTATTACACTTAGCCCATCATCATAATATATCTAATTACCAGGATTTATTGAACTATATTCTGGGCAACAAACTTGGTGCTATTTTAGACATGATGCTGGCTGGATTTCTTTTTTTAGGTGTAAGCATAATGTTATCAGCTAGTGGGGCAGTTTTTAGTGAACATCTGTATTTACCAAAGAGCTATGGTATTATGCTAGCATATATGGCAGTGCTAATATCACTTTTAAACGGCAAAAAAGGGTTGATCACAAGCTATAATTATATAGTACCGGTAAAAGTTGCAGTATTAATTGCTATAAACGCTTATATGGCTACATTTATAAAAAATAATGCTATAAACTCCTATACAGCGTCTTTAGAAGGAATAAATTTCTACTGGGTTATAGCTGGAGTTATGTATGTAGCTTATAATTTTGCCCTGGCAATGGTTGTCTTAACTGAGTACCAGTCAGTTACCACTCGACGACAGAGTATAAGCGGAGCTATGTTAGGAGGGTTAATATTAGGGTTGTTATTAATACTTAATTTTTGGACTCTGGCAAAAGGCATACCGCAGGTATTTTTATATGAAGTTCCTATGTTATTTATGACAGGGAAAATCAGCATCTCAGCTAAATACATTTACTTATTTGTTTTGTGGCTGGGAATTTTAACTACTGCTATAGCTAATACTTACGGCTTTACCCAGCGGTTAGTCAAATTTACAGGGTTAGGATTTAAACCCGTGCTGGTTTTAACATTAACTTTAGCTTTACCACTTTCTTGGTTTAGTTTTTCTTATCTGGTCGGAATGATATATCCTTTATTTGGTATTCTGGGGTTAGTAGTTATTAACGTACTAATTTATCAATATATCAAAGACATTGCCGGATAGTTATATTATAATACTATACAACAATAGCAGGATTAGGGGGAATAACATGGACAACTTACGTAGAATTCCTGCCATAGATGAAATATTGATGGAAGAACGGATTGCGGCTCTAATGAGTAGATTTAGCCGTCAGTTTGTTGTCACTGAAGTCCGCAACGCAGTTAACAACCTGCGTCTAGAAATATGTCATGAATCAAGAGAGTTGACTAAAGAAGCCTTAATGGAGAAGATTATTAACCAAGTGGAAAGAGATATAGTTGTTGTTAATCAGGGTACACTGCATAAAGTTATCAACGGAACCGGGGTTGTATTGCATACTAATTTAGGAAGAGCCCCTCTGGGCAAAAGGGCTATTGAGTATATAAATGAAATCGCTCAGGATTACAACAACTTAGAAATGAATTTGGAGGAAGGCATAAGGGGTTCCCGCTATGACCACGTAGAAAGCCTGCTAGCACAATTAACTGGTGCTGAAGCAGCATTGGTTGTTAATAATAATGCAGCTGCAGTCATGTTAGGCTTAAATACTTTGGCGGCCAACCAAGAAGTAATTGTTTCACGTGGACAATTGGTGGAAATAGGAGGGTCCTTTCGCATTCCTGAAGTGATGAAACTAAGTGGTGCCCGGTTAGTAGAAGTAGGTACTACTAACAAAACCTATGGGAGTGATTTTGAATCAGCCATTAATGAGAATACGGCAATGCTTTTTTCTGCTCATACTTCCAATTATAAAATTATTGGTTTTACTAGTGGCGTAAGTCTGGAAGAAATGGCCAAGTTAGGTAGAGCACATTCGCTTCCAGTTATGCAGGACCTTGGTAGTGGTATCATTTACGACTTGCATGAATGGGGATTTAAAGAGGACCCATTGGTTCAGGAGAGCATCTCTGCAGGAATTGATATCGTATCTTTTAGTGGAGATAAATTATTAGGGGGACCGCAGGCTGGTATATTAATAGGCAAAAGGAAATATATTGAGGCAATGAAAAAGAACCAACTTACCAGAGCGCTCAGAGTGGACAAACTAACTATAGCGGCACTGGAGGGAACACTTTTGGAATATTTAAGCGGAGATCCTCAAAATAATATCCCCGTTATCAGGATGTTGGCCAGTAGTCAGGAAGAATTATATAAAAAGGCGGAAAGCCTAACTAGTAAAATAAAGTGTGCTATTGGAAATTGGGTTATGCTTAATGCTATAAACATTATACATACTGAAGACATGGTTGGGGGCGGAGCCTATCCAACTTATAAAATAGCTGGCTTTGGTGTGGAATTAGAGTTTAATGAAAACAACTTAGAAATGATTGTTAAAAAGCTGCGGCAAAGTAAACCAGCACTTATAGTAAGAAGGCAAGATGAAAAAATGCAAATAAGTGTACGAACTTTATTGCCAGGTGATGACGATTTGATTGCCAGTCTGATGGTTAAATTAATTGAAAATTAGTCCACTACGGGAGGACTTCATGAAGAAGATTATTATTGGAACGGCAGGCCATATAGATCATGGCAAAACGACTTTGGTTAGAGCATTAACTGGATATGACACTGACCGCTTAAAAGAAGAGAAACAAAGAGGAATATCAATTGAACTGGGCTTTGCTCCGTTTACACTTCCTGGAGGACAAAAAGCTGCGATAGTAGATATGCCCGGTCATGAACGTTTTATCAGGCATATGCTGGCGGGTGCTTTTGGTATTGATCTGGTTTTATTAACGATTGCTGCTGATGAAGGTATTATGCCGCAGACGAAGGAACATATGAATATAATTGAACTACTTGGTGTAGATAAAGGGATAGTAGTTGTGACAAAAAAAGATTTAGTTGATGAAGAGTGGCTAATGATGGTGGAGGATGAAATTGAAGTATATCTTAAAAAAAGTATTTTGACAGCAGCTCCTATTATAGCTGTTTCTGCCGCTACTGGTGAAGGAATAGAAGAATTAAAGACTCAAATTGAGTTGTTATCAGCATTGGTGCAGGAAAAAACCTCTTCAGGTTATGCTCGTTTACCAATAGACCGAGTATTTACAGTATCTGGGTTTGGAACAGTAGTAACTGGAACGCTATGGTCAGGACAGATTAGTGTTGGAGAAACTGTTGAGCTGATGCCGCTGAAAAAACAGGTAAAAATAAGAACTATTCAAGTACACAATGAAAAAACCAATGTGGCATTTGCTGGACAGCGAGTGGCAGTTAACCTTCAAGGTATTGAATTAAATGAAATAAAGCGAGGTTATTTATTAGCTACTCCTGGTTCATTCACCCCCAGCTTCCGTGTAGATACTAAGTTGCGCCTTCTTTATGGAAGCAATCGCACCATTCGGAATTGGACTCGCATTAGATTCCATTTAGGTACTGATGAAGTCCTAGGAAGAATCGTATTGTTAGATCGTGATGAACTAATTCCAGGTGAAGAAGCTTTTGCCCAAATAATTTTGGAAAAGCAGATAGTGGCCCATAAAGGGGATCCTTTTGTAATAAGGTATTATTCACCTGTTACAACTATCGGAGGAGGAACAATTATTGAGCCTAATGCATCCAAACAAAAAAGATTTAAAGAAGAAGTGTTGGAAGAGTTAACTATTAAAGAAGAAGGCAGTCTCTATGAAATGTTGCTACATGAAATGGAATATTCCGGCCAGGATATATTTACAATTGATGATTTAGCGCGTAAAACCGGTAATATTCCTGGGCAAATAATTGAGGAGATTCAGCAGTTAATTGAAGATGAGCAAATAGTTGATGTAAAGCAGGGACAATACATCAGCCAGGCCAAGATAAAGAATATAAATGAGGTTATTAATAATACCCTTCAGGAATATCATGACAAATATCCGTTGCGGGTTGGCTATCCCAAGGAAGAAATGCGCAGCAAATTCTTTAGTCAATTTAGCGGTAAAGTTTTTAATGCTATATTAAAATATTTGGAAGAACAAGACTGTTTAGTCAGTAAAAACAACGAAATAAGTCTTATCAAACACATTCCTACCCCAGGAGAAAAAGAAAAAAGAGCCATTAATCATATTGTCGATAACTTAAACCGGCAACTTTTTAATCCCCCTGGCATAGAAGAAATGAAAAGCGACCTTGCTATCAGTGATACGGAAATGTCAGAAGCATTAGTTTACTTAATTAATCAAGGGCAAGTAATTAGACTGGATGGCGAGAATTATTTTTCCAAAGTGGCGATTGAAGAAGGAAAAAAGATTTTAGGGGAGTATTTTAAAGAAGAGCAGCAACTTAGTCTGGCAACAGCCAGAGATCTTTTAAAAACTTCTCGAAAGTATGCGCTGCCTCTGGTAGAATATTATGATAAGATTCATTTTACTCGTCGCATAGGAGATATGAGAACTAGAGCTTAATAACGAAGGTAAAAGAACGGACGAGCTAAACAGCAATTAATTTTCATGGCAGAAGTCATGATGTTAAAAACATAAAGAGGAGGATAACGGATGAGAAAGAGTAGAGGGAAACTGGCGGCATTAGTAATGATGGTATTTATGCTTACTATAATAGCCGGATGCGGAGGAAGCAGCAAGGACACGGATAAAACAGCAGACAAAGACGAAATGATTAATGTAGGACTTAATGTGGAACTGTCAGGTGGCGGTGCCAGCTACGGTAGTTCTGCAAAGGATGGAGCCATGCTGGCAATTGAAGAAATTAATGCCGGCGGTGGGGTTCTGGGAAAACAACTGAACCCAATTGTTAGAGACTGTAAAACCATACCAGACGAAGCTATGAGTGTAAGTGCGGCCTTGGTCGGCGAAAAAATCATTGCCCAGATTGGACCACTCACCAGTGGAACTGTGGCTGGAAGTACTCCCATCATGATGGACAACAAAATCCCACTGATTGCACCTGCAGCGACTGCACCCAATGTAACCGTTGATGAGAAAACCGGTGCAACCAATGAATATATCTTCCGGGTTTGCTTTATTGATCCCTTCCAGGGAACTTTGATGGCTCAATTTGCGGCTGATAATCTTAATGCTAAAAAGGCAGTTATTTATGGTGACACATCTACTGATTACGGCAAAGGCCTAGCAGAATTTTTCGAAAAGACCTTCACCGAAAAAGGTGGTACTATTATAGGTAAAGAAGGTTTTGTGAAAGACGATCGTGATTTCAGAGCAACCCTGACTAAGATCAATGGAATGAATCCTGATTTCATCTATATACCTGGTTACTATCAGGAAGTAGCTCCCCTGATCAAACAAGCCCGTGAACTGGGTATCACTGCTCCCATGGGTGGTGGTGACGGCTGGGATTCACCGGATATGTTAAGTGTTGCTGGCGAAGCAGCTCTGAACGGCACCTATTTCACCAATCATTACTCTTCTCAGGATAAAGATCCTAAAATCGTGAAGTTCGCTGAAGCCTTTAAAGCAAAATACGATAAAGCGCCAGACGCTTTTGCCGCCCTTGGTTACGATGCAATACAGCTGATGGTTCAGGGACTTAAAGACGCCAAGGTTGCAGATTCTGTGGAACTGACCGCTGCTATTGCGAAAATCACAGATTTCGAAGGTATTACTGGCAAGATGAGCATTGATGCAAAACACAATCCAGTCAAAGCTGGCGTTGTAATTGAATTCAAAGACGGTACTCAGGTAATGAATACGAGAATACAACCGTAAGCAAACGCGGTGGAAGATGGAAGGGAGGATGCCAAACCCTCTCTTCCTCTTTAAACAGTAGGAGGATGTGGCAATATTGCTGGAATTTATACAACAACTCGTCAATGGTTTGTCGCTGGGCGCAATTTACGCACTTATAGCGTTGGGCTATACTATGGTTTATGGCATTATAAAACTGATTAATTTCGCCCACGGAGACATAATGATGGTGGGAGGTTTTGTCGGCTTTTTCTCCCTATCTCTTTTTGGAACCAATATTCTGGTGGCTATGATAGCTGCTATGGTAGTTTGCGCGGTACTAGGCGTTTTGATTGAAAAGGTAGCCTATCGTCCTTTGCGCAATTCGACCCGTATTGCAGCGCTTATAACTGCAATAGGTGTGTCTCTGTTTTTGGAGTATGTAACGATATTTGCATTAGGTCCGGCACAGAAGGTATTTCCTGATACCGCCTTTCCAATCAAAGCCTACGATATTGCCGGACTTTCTATTTTAAATAAAGATGTTTTTGTCGTTGTTTCAGCGGTGGTTCTTATGCTGATTCTTCAGTACATTATTAAATGGACCAAAACGGGAAAAGCTATGCGGGCAGTCTCGTTGGATCAGGAGGCAGCGGTCCTCATGGGCATTAGTGTTGACAAAACCATCTCTATTACCTTTGCCATTGGTTCGGCATTAGCGGCGGCGGCAGGCGTAATGTACGGTGTTTATTATAGTACAGTGAATCCCCTGATGGGAATTATACCGGGTTTAAAAGCTTTCGTGGCGGCCGTACTGGGCGGCATAGGCATCATTCCCGGTGCTATGGTCGGCGGATTTGTAATGGGACTCCTTGAAACAATGGTCAGCGGCTATGGCAACAGCCTTTACCGCGATGCGGTCGCGTTTGGCGTGCTGATCCTGATTCTTCTGATCAAGCCTACCGGTCTCTTTGGTAAAGACACCGGCGAAAAAGTGTAGGTGAATAGAATGCAGATAAAAAATAAAATTATTAGATTTTGTTTCGATGTAATGTTATTGGCGGCCTTATTCACGCTGGTGCAATACTTAATCACCACCGGGTTGCTTGATCAGTATTATCAGATAAATTTGGCTTCGATGTGCATCAATATTATCCTTGCGGTGAGCTTGAATCTGATTAACGGTTTTACCGGTCAGCTGTCCCTGGGACATGCAGGATTTATGGCGATGGGAGCATATGCTTCCGTTATCATGACTGAAATGCTGGGGCAGCCATTTATTGCGGGATTATTTGCAGCCTGTCTGGCAGCAGCTTTGGGCGGGCTTATTATAGGTGTTCCAACCTTAAGGCTGAAAGGCGATTATCTGGCTATTGCTACGCTGGCCTTTGGGGAAATTATCCGCGTAACCTTACAGAATATTGACTATGTAAATGGACCAGCTGGTATACTTGGCATCACCAAATTGGCCACCTGGGCGTGGATGTTTGGAGCTACTGTACTAACCATCTTGGTTGTGGTTAACCTTATCAATTCCAGTTACGGAAGAGCCATAATCTCAGTTCGTGAAGATGAGGTTGCATCTGAACTGATGGGAATCAATACTACCAAATATAAGGTTATAGCATTTGTAATCGGTGCGATGTTAGCCGGCTTGGCCGGTGCCTTATATGCACATTATTTCTATATAATAAAACCCGATACCTTTAATTTCCTGAAATCTTTCGATATCCTTGTAATGGTGGTGCTGGGCGGTTTGGGCAGTACTACCGGAGCTATAATTGCAGCCATATCTATCACCGTTTTGACAGCAGTTTTGCAGTCATTCCCGGCGATTAGAATGATTTTATATGCCTTGATATTAATCATCGTCATGATCTATCGTCCTCAGGGTTTAATGGGAAGTAAAGAACTGAGCAGACAGACGTTTGGCAGGATTTGGAGTGGACGAAAATGAGCCTAATAATGGAAATTAAAAACTTAGACAAATCATTTGGCGGCTTGAGTGCAGTGCTTAATTTTAATTTTTGGCTGGATAAAAAAGAACTTATAGGTCTCATTGGCCCGAACGGCGCTGGCAAGACGACCGTATTTAACCTGATTACAGGGGTATATAAACCCGATCAGGGAAGCATTGCATTTAATGGTCAAAACATCGCAGGGATGGCTCCGCACGCCATATGTGCACATGGAATTGCGAGAACCTTTCAAAATATCCGCCTTTTCAAAGATCTGTCGGTTTTGGATAATGTTAAAATAGCTGCACACAAAAACGTACCTTACAGCTTCTTGAGTACGATCTTCAGGACCCCCGGATTTTTTAGGGGAGAAGAAATAATAGAAAAGGAAGCATTAAGATATTTAGAAATATTTAAATTGGATCATAAAAGGGATGAACTGGCCAGAAATTTGCCTTATGGGGAACAGCGTCGCCTGGAAATAGCAAGAGCGATGGCTACTAGGCCGACTATGCTGATTTTAGATGAACCAGCGGCAGGTATGAATCCCCAGGAAACTCAAGAATTAATGGAATTAATTCATCTTATCAGGGATAAATTTGATTTAACTATTCTGCTTATAGAACACGATATGTCATTAGTTATGGGTGTTTGTGAAAGAATATATGTGCTTGATTACGGGCAAATAATAGCTGAAGGTAAGCCAGAAGAGATTAGAAGTAACAAACGGGTTATAGAAGCTTATCTCGGAGAGGAGGTAGAGTAGGTGCTTAAAGGTGTTGACATTGACGTTTACTATGGGGCAATTCACGCGCTTAAAAATTTATCATTCGAGGTGGAGCAAGGCAGCATAGTTACTTTAATAGGTGCTAACGGCGCAGGTAAAACAACTACCTTAAAAACTATTTCTGGGCTTTTGCGTCCTAGACATGGCTCCATTATTTATAAAAATAATGATTTGACCAAGGTGGCACCCGAAAAGATAGTCGAGATGGGCATTTCCCAAGTCCCTGAAGGCAGAAGAGTTTTTGCTTCTATGAGCGTTCTTGAAAATTTGGAAATGGGAGGTTATCTGCGCAAAGATATAAAAGCTATGGCAGATGATATGGAAAATGTGTTCACCCGCTTTCCTCGGTTAAAAGAAAGAAGAAAACAGATGGCAGGAACTTTAAGCGGTGGTGAGCAGCAAATGTTAGCTATCGGCAGAGCGTTAATGGCCAGACCTCAATTACTTCTTATGGATGAACCATCAATGGGGTTGGCTCCGCTTTTAGTAAAAGAAATATTTGAAATTATTAAGGATATAAACGAAAAAGGAACGACTATTTTACTGGTGGAACAAAATGCGCATATGGCATTATCAATAGCGCACAGGGCATATGTTATAGAAACCGGAGAAATAGTGCATCAGGGTGAAGCCAAAACTTTGATGAATAGCGAAGAAGTGAAAAAAGCCTATTTAGGTGGGTAGTAACTTATTTTTTGAGGGGGGCAAATCATGAAAGTAAAAGAGCGCATGACAATCGGGGTTAAAACAGTTCAGATGGATACAAGTGTAGCGGAAGCTTTTCGCTTGATGAAGGAAAATAATATTCGCAGACTTCCCGTTATGGATAAAAACAAATTAGTGGGGATTGTTACTTTAACTGATTTAAACCAGGCAGCACCTTCAACTGCGACTACCCTGAGTATTCACGAACTAAACTATCTACTGGCCAAAACGAAGATTAAGGATATTCTTCCTAAAAAGCAAAGAGTAGTTACTGTTTCACCCGAAAACTATATAGAAACTGCAGCCAAAATTATGAGAAGTAAAAAAGTTAGCGGCTTACCGGTTTTAGATAATGAGAAACTGGTGGGAATAGTAACCGAAACCGATATATTTGATGCCCTTATTGATATTTTAGGAGTGAAAAAGGCCCATAGCAGAATTGATTTATATGTAAGGGAGCGGCCGGGTACTTTGGCTGAAATTATTGCAATTATTGCCAATAATGGTATCAACATTTTAAATACAGTTGTTTATTATGAAGATAAAAAAGATAAATATAAAATTATACTGCGCCTAGAGTCATTAGAAAATGAAGCAGTCATTAAAGAACTGGAATCTAAAGGATATGAGATTGAATCAATCATAGTCCGTTCCGAAGAAGACTTTTAAAAAGTACTTTCATTTGACAATTACAGTTTAAGGTTATATACTCATTCACGCGAGAGAAAGGTCTTTTTTTGGAGGCGGATCGGTCCTGGTGGGTCGCCTGGACTTCAAATCCAGTATGCGCCGTAGTGATCCTGCGGTGGGTGAGTTCGATTCTCACACGCTTCCGCCAAATAAATGAAAGCAAAGGCACCTTGATTAAAATCAGGTGCCTTTTACTTAGATAAGATAAGACAATAAATTTATTTCCCGGGAAATATCTACAAATATATTAATTTAGAGCAATAAATGACGAAAGAAAAGAAATTAACTCGAAAATAACTTTCTTCTGCTAAAATAATGCCCCACTGCTGCCAGGACTATTATCAGCCCCAATATAATAAGCGTTAACTTAATATCCTGGTATTTAAAAATACTAATACCCAAACCGGTGTAGAGAATAGCAGTAGGTATCTTGCCTAAAGCTGAAGAAACAAAAAAGTTCCAAAAAGAAACCCCACTCATTGCTGCAGCAGCATTAATAGCCGGTGTTGGTACTACAGGTATTATGCGGGCAATTAAGATGCTCCAAAAAGCTAAACCAGAATCCATTCTATCTATATCATAATTAAAGCGCAATTTAATAACTTTTTTAGCCCAGTCTGAAGCAGCATAACGGCATATCCAGTATGCTACACAGGCTCCAACCAAAGCACCTATCCAGGAAAGCAAAAAGCCCATCTTAAAACCAAAAAGCAATCCACCTGCAGCAGCCAAAATAATATAGGGAAAAACTGGCAC
>CAZLVY010000020.1:0-33484 GCA_964563125.1 uncultured Syntrophomonas sp.
TTATGACTCTATATGAGATTGAAGAACATATCGGAGCTATGATTACTGAAGAGGAATTGCCCTCAGATGCTGTTTTAAATGCACAAAAAGCTTCGGCCGATAAATGGATACAGATGAATGCACCTAAAGTCAAACCACCTTTAGCTGTTGCTTCCAAGTCGAAAATAATTACATCTCAAACTAAGCGAGCTGCAAATCCTCCTCAACATAATGAGAATCATAGAAATCGGCCAAACGAAGTAAATACAAAACGCACAGCTACTAAGAATGTTCATGCACCACGTCCTGTCGAACAAACAAAGGAGATTCCTAAAATTGTTGACCCTGTGCCAATCCCTGCCAGGGAACCTGATGTGGTCCGACATATAATAACAGGCGCTGACTACATTAAGATTCAAGCTTCCGCAGCCAAAAAGCCCTTGTTCAAACGCATACTACAGCGCATATTTGGCGAGTAGAATACGGGTAAAAAACAGGTCAGGTAGAATTTTTAACCTGACCTTCTGTTTCCTCTCTTTCTTAAGTTGCTATGATAGCCGTTCAAGATGTAAAATACAAAATAGCAGCAGCATTTTTTCTTTAAATCTCTAATTTTTTAATCCAATTTTAATTATATTCAAATTGTCCTTGAAGTTTTTAGGGTTAGAATTTGTACATAATCAATTGCTCACTAATACTATTTCAAGCTTTTTTAAGCAAATCCGAATTCTAACTAAAAACAAGGAGGAATTTTTCATGACAACTTTAGAACAAGTTGAAAAACTATGTGCAAAAGCCAATATAAGCTACGAAGAAGCCAAGACTGCCTTGGATGCAACAAATGGTGATCTACTTGAAGCCATTATCTATCTTGAGAAACAGGGGAAAGTTCAAGCACCAACCGGGGGCGGTTATTACAGCAGCGAAAAAAAAGCAGATATAAGTGCAGAATCCGGAAAAGAGAATCACCAGCATACTAACCATAATAGTGATAACAAGGAGAATTCTTTTATTTCTTTTATTAAAAATGCCTGGGAACTTTGCTTGAAAATGATCCGCAAGGGAAACAGAAATTCCTTTATAGTGCTCAAAGACGAGGAAACCAAAGCATCTTTTCCAATTACCGTCCTTGTCTTATTATTAATCTTCGCATTTTGGGTTACCATTCCATTGATTATTATCGGATTGTTCTTTGATTTGCGCTATCGTTTTATAGGACCTGATTTTAACAGCAGCAATATAAATGATGCGATGAACAGCGCAGCTGATGCTGCTGAAAACCTCAAAAAGTCCATGAATATCTAATATCTTTTGAAATGGCAGGTTTTCCATGAGCTCGAAAATATTAATTATTGAGGATGAAGAAAAGATTGCCCGATTTGTCGAACTTGAGCTTGGCTATGAAGGGTATATAACAACAAAGGCCTTTGATGGCAGAACAGGACTTGAACTCGCTGAAACCGGCGAGTTCGATCTGATTCTGCTGGATGTTATGTTGCCTCAGTTGAGCGGTATGGAAGTTCTGCGTAGAATTCGCCGAACTTCCTCTATTCCCATCATTATGTTGACGGCACGAGACAGCGTGATTGATAAAGTCTCAGGACTTGACAGCGGAGCAAACGATTATATTACCAAACCCTTTGCCATTGAGGAACTTCTCGCCCGGATCCGCACCGCCCTGAGAAAAACCTTGCCGGAAGACACGGAGTTGTTGTCAGCCTCTGGTCTGCTGTTGGACACGAACCGCCGTACGGTTACTGTGATGGGTAAGCCTATTGATCTGACCAAACGTGAATTTGATCTTCTTCATTTTCTTTTCCTAAATAAAGGATTGGTTATTTCCCGGGAAGCACTGCTAAAGAATGTGTGGGATTTTGACTTTGCGGGAGAAACCAACGCTGTTGATGTCTATGTGCGTTTCCTGCGTGGAAAAATTGACGAAGTTTTCAATATTAAACTGATTCATACCGTCAGGGGAGTAGGATATGTGATTAAAGATGAAAAGTAAGCCATCTGACAGTAATCCCAACCATATTGGCAATAAATTACGGTTTTCTATTGTATGGAAGCTCAATCTTAAACTGTTTTTTCGTATGCTGGGGCTTTTTTTGGCCCTTGACATGATTCTAATCCTGGTGTCTGCGGCAGGACTAATTGTACGCGCGGAACAGACTGTGGCGGTGGCGGCCGAAACGCTTAAACAAACTGGATTGCCAACCCCGGAGGCGGAAAACTGGCTTGAACTCACCGAATACAGTATTTCCCTGCAAACTGGAGAAGCGAAAGGATTCCCCATTCCCCAAAACCTGCAGAACTTTTTTACCAAACAGACTATGCCAGGTTTCAGGAGTATTGAACTGCCGGATTCAGAAGTCATGACCGCGCGGACATTATTACAAGATGTTACCTACAATGTGACGGTCGAAGCTAATAATCGCTCTTATCTTATTTCCTACCGTCCTTTTAAGACTCTTCAGTTATTTGCAGGAATGTCTGCCATAGTTTTAATTATTGAGTTTATACTACTATTAAGCAGCATTTCCTCAGGCGCCAGAATGATCCGCAAAACCCTCCGTCCCATTCAAGAATTAGCTGAAACAGCGCAAAGCCTCAGTACCGAAGGCATATTTGCACCGGAACAGTTGAAAGTTCTGGCAGGCAAGTTAGATAATATCAATGCCACAAGACTCGATACAAAAATTTCAGTGGGCGAAACGCAAAGCGAACTGAAGAGCCTTGCCTCAGCCATTAATGCGATGCTGGATCGTATAAACGAATCCTACCGTTCCCAGGTGCGTTTTGTATCGGATGCGTCTCATGAACTAAGAACACCGATTTCCGTTATTCAGGGCTATGCTAATTTGCTGGATCGTTGGGGAAAAAATGATGAAAAGACCTTACAGGAATCAATTGATGCCATCAAGGATGAAACAGATAATATGAAAGCATTGGTGGAACAACTTTTGTTTCTGGCACGAGGCGACAACAACACAATGGCTTTGCAAGTAGAGCTTTTTGACCTATCCCCACTTGCTGAAGAAGTATTGCGTGAAACGCATATGTTCGATGTTGGACATGCATTCGAATCGCATGTTGACTCCGTTTTCATCAACGCTGATAAAAGTCTTATCAAACAGGCAACACGAATACTGATTGACAATGCTATGAAATACACGCCCTTAGGTAAACGCATCACTATTTTTGTCTCCTGTGCTGACGGTTATGCCCGCCTGTCTATACAAGATGAAGGCATTGGTATTGCACCCGAGGCGGTTTCTAAGATTTTAGACCGGTTCTTCCGTGCCGACGAATCCCGCGCCAGAGCCACTGGTGGAGCAGGGTTGGGTTTATCAATTGCAAAGTGGATCACGGAGCGGCATGGCGGGCATATGGAGGTTTTAAGCAGGCTGGATATCGGCACGAAAATTTCCATTGTTCTCCCCACTGCATCTGAGATATCTTCACCAAAATCAGTGAATTAATCAAGGAAGTGAGGATATAATTCCACTCTCTCACCTGCATAAAGCAGGTCAGGTAAAAAATTACCTGACCTGCTTATTCTTCGTTGTGCTCCTTCTAGGTATGCCCTTTGTTACACTTTTATAGTCTTATATTCTTTGGTTATTGCTATTATGGCACTTTCTGTAGGCATTCGCTCACCGCTGGAACCGGAGGCATATCCATCAGCATCAGAGTTGGCGATAGAAAACTGTGCTGTTGCTACATCAGCAAACGGTCCCCCATGGGTCAAAATGAAAACCTCAGGGTTTATGGAACGGGCAGCCAGGCAAATTTTTTGCACCTCTGCAGTGGCTTTTTCAAGTGTCATTACTTCTTTGGCTCCGGTTAGTCCCCCGCTGGTTACGCCGATAATAGCACCTATAACATCTGCACCTGCCTCAGCCATTATCCTGGTTTCTTCTTCATTGAATGCCCATGCTACTGTGAATACATCCTTTTTGTGAGCAGTTTTAATTAGCTCAACCTCCCGCGAAAAGCCGATCCCCGCATCTTCCAATTGTTTGGCAAATTGTTCTCCATAAAGTCCGGCAAAAGGTTCATTAGTGATACCGGAAAAACCCATAGTCATCATTTCATCAATTATTTGTTCCAGGTTCACTGCCGGGTTATGAGCTCCTAAGCCAGCAATGCAAGGAGCTTTTTTGACTACCGGTATTATTTCACGAGCCATTTGCCGCACACAGGTATTGCAATCTTCGTAAGGCATCCAGGCCAAAAGAGTGGGCAGCCCCATCATACGGTATTTAGCGGTGGAATATACTGCCACCAGATCAGCTCCGCCCAGGTCAGCACATTTGGCAGTCAAACCAGTGCCTGCTCCAAACATTAGCAATGCTTGCCCATTTTTTACTTGCGCTCGCAGCCGGTCTACTACTTCACTGCGTTTATATTGAACAGCCATAACTAAACCTCCCAGCTCATCTGTTCGTTAAAAAGGAATTACATATGGCAGATCAGATTTGTTACCTTTGCTCCATTTACCGTTCAGCATTTCCAGCAGCAGTTCTGCCATAAAATCTGCAAATACCGGGTCATTCATGTGTTTATCCACCAGAATTACTTCCAGGTTATCCTTATTCGAATCAATATTAGCTTTGAGGGCTTTTACATACTGCACCGAACGCCTTATACTAATTTTACAGGTATGATAACTAAAGTCGAGAATTAATTTAGAATATATTGGTTAAAAAATAATTATACCTTTGCTTCATAAACTACAGATAACTTAACCATTTTTCCACGATATCCCAAAGCCACCTCTGGGGTAGTACCAGTCAATATTGCCAAAGGGGCAGCCTATCCGGCAGGTCCCACACTCCACACACCCTTCGTAACCTACCGATATACGCTTTTCTTCTTCATCCCAATGATACACATGTGTTGGACAGAAACGCGTACAAGGCTTATCTATACACTCCTTCAGGCAAACGTGCGGGTCGCTGATTTTAATGTGATTTAATTTATCCGTATTAAATCGCAGCAAAAATAGTTTATCATCAAGTTTCATAACAATGACCTCCATGCTCCGTAAGCATCCTTTATGAGACCGGTTTTGGAGCGATGGGCAAGGACCATTCTGAAAATCTCTTTTTGACGCGTTTTCTTCGGTACCCCGTCTACTGTCAGATACATTTTTGCTGCCTGAGTCAGCATTTTAGGATATGCATTTAAAAGGTGGGGATTTGCTTCCATAAAACCACTCATACGGCGATAATGGTGCAGGTCTTTTAATACAAAAGTATCCTTCAGGCGGCTTTCATAAGCTGCCATGGCTTTTTCACTGACACTACCGCTTTGAATCGATTCTGCTGCCACTTCACCGGCTATTTTGCCTGAAATCATGGCCATGTTGGCACCCTCCCGGTTCAAAGAATTAAGCAGCATGGCCGTATCTCCCACTACCATCATTCCCTGACGATAAAGTTTGGGAATATGGCTGTATCCGCCCTCTGGAATCAGATGAGCTAAATATTCCTTGGTTTCTCCTCCTTGCAGCAATCGTTTTATATAGGGTTTGGATTTCAGGTATTCTATCAAATCATTGGGGGTCCAGTGTTGAGCAATCAAATCTTGTAAAAGAACACCGACCCCGATGGAAATGGATTCCTGATTGGTATAAATGAAGGCTACACCCATCATCCCGGCGGTGGAATCCCCATATAATTCTATGGCTGTCCCCTGTCCCTCCTCCAGGCAGAAACGGTCTTCGATGGTGGCTTTGGGCAGGGCAATTACTTCCTTAACAGTAACGGCAACGGTTTGGGGCATTAAAGGTTTAGCCAGCCCTGCTTTAACGGCCATGAAATTATTGACCCCTTCTGCCAGAATCACCACTTTGGCTCCTAAATCTCCTTCCGGACGACCAGTGCGAACACCAATCACATTGTCGCCTTCATAGAGTAAATCTGTAACCAGGGTTTCCTTAATAATCTTCGCACCTGCTTTTTCCGCTTGTTTTGCCAGCCAGCGGTCAAAGGGAACGCGAAAAACCGAATGTGCATTATAGGGCTCATCGGCCCAGGCCGGCTCTCGGTATTCACCAATAAAGGACTGATCACCGCTTAACATGCCAAAGCGCTGTTCGATAATAGGGCGCTCTAAAGGAGCTTCTTGCCAAAATTCCGGAACCACCATTTCCGTAGCTCTGGTATATAGAATACCGCCCATGACATTTTTGGTACCCGGGTAATCACCCCGTTCAATGACCACCGTTTTTATACCGACATGAGCCGCACTAATTGCGGCCGATAAACCGGCAGGACCGCCGCCCACTACAATCAAATCAAATTTTTCCACAGTCACACCTCACTTAATTTATTACACCATTTTCAAGGTGTTTTTTAAATTCTGCGGTAAGTTCCGGCACGATTTGAAAAAAGTCTCCCACAATTCCAAAATTGGCAACCTTTAAGATTGCTGCCTCCGGGTCATTGTTAATGGCAATAATAAAGTCTGAGGTTTCCATCCCCACTAAATGCTGAATGGCACCGGAAATGCCGATAGCAATATATACTTTAGGACGAACGGTTACACCGGATTGCCCGACCTGCTGTTCATGAGTTAACCAACCAGCTTCAACTGCACCTCGGGTTCCAGCCAGGGTTGCTCCTAAAACATCTGCTAAGTCTTGGGCAATGGTCATATTCCTTTGGGCACCGATGCCAAGTCCTACAGCAACAATTATTTCTGCTTTATCCAAAAAAGCATTCCCGGCATCAGAAGGAATAAATTCAATGACTTTGCTGTGAAAATCTGTTTCGTTAAAATTAAATTCTTCACGAATTACTTCACCTTCACGTCCTGACACCTTCTCTGGCATTTTCATCACTCGGGGACGGACAGTTGCCATTTGCGGACGCCTGGTGCGGCAAAGAATGGTAGCCATGATGTTGCCGCCAAAAGCCGGTCGCGTTTGTAGTAAAATTTTGCTCTCCGGATCAATTCCCAGTACTGTACAATCAGCAGTTAATCCGGTTTGTAATTTCGTGGCAACGGCAGGAAAAACATCCCTGCCCATAGAGGTGGCGCCCATTAAAACAATCTCCGGCCGATATTTCATCACCAGACTTCTGATAGCCTCCATATAAGGTTCGGTGCGATAGTCCTGCAGTAAGTGGTGATCGATGGCATAGACTTTCTCGGCGCCATAAGCAAACGCTCGAGGAATCACACTATCCACCTGATAACCGGTGATCACTGCACTAAGCCCGCAGCCAATAGCATCAGCAAGTTTACGGCCTTCGCCCAGTAATTCCCATGATACAGGGGCTACCTTTCCCATATTGTACTCAACAATGATCCACACGCCGCTCCAAACATCTTCATCAGTTTGTGATGCGTCTGGTACTGGTTTAATCTTTTGTTCGCCGCTTGCCGCATAATCTCTTACAGTTTCCGGCAGCGGTTCATTTAGTTTGAAGGCTGCACCGGTTTCAGCAACCGGCTCTTCTTTGTCCTTAACCGGCAAATCCGGGAGAAATAAAGCATCGACCGGGCAGATAATCACGCATTCTCCAAGATTTTCACATTTTCCAGGATCAACCACTGCCAGGTCATCAATCAAGTCCAAAGCTTCCACCGGACATTCAGCCACACATGCACCACAGCCAATACATTTGGTCGAGTCAACAATAACGGCCATTACTGTATTCCTCCCTTAACCTGAGGATTTACCATGATAATATTTTGCTGTAGGATTTTTTGTACCACCAGGGCAGCAGTTTCGGCAGGGTCTTTAGTTCCATCCAATATTTCACCACCGCTGCGGCCTAAGGGGGCAAAAATTTTCGACACACTGGTAGGCGAGCCTTTCAGACCCATTTGGGTTGTATCAAAGCTAAGGGATTTGGCATCCCATATCTCTGGTTCATATTCTGCTGCTTTCATTACATTGGGCAAGGATGCATAACGCAATTCATTCAGTTCCTTTTCTACTGTAATCAGGGCAGGCAGCTGTGCTTCTACAACCTGCCGGCCGCTCTCAGTTTTTCTTTCTACAATAATGATGGAATCTGTCAGTTCCCTGACTTTAATTACATAGGTTAATTGAGGAAAACCCAAGCGTTGAGCAATACCGGGACCTGTTTGGGCAGTGTCACCATCTATGGCTTCTTTACCAGCTAGAACCAAATCAATTGGCTCAGTTTTATTTATTTTTTTAAGGGCAGTGGAAAGAATATAAGCGGTAGCTAAAGAATCAGATCCACCAAAAGCACGATCACTCAAGAGAATGGCCCGGTCAGCCCCAAACGTCATGGCTTTCTTCAGTGCCTCAGCAGCTTGCGGAGGTCCCATACTGACGATGGTTACTTTGCCGCCCATCTTTTCTTTCAGGCTAACTGCTTCTTCCACACCATGGACATCATAAGGATTAATGATTGAAGGAACTCCCTGCCGCATCAGGGTATTAGTTACCGGATCAATTCTTACCTCGGATGTATCCGGAACCTGCTTTAAACAAACCACGAAATGCACACAAATTACCTCCCAGGTTCAACTTTTTTTTAATCACTGCTTTTAACTTATACTTTTCCAAGAGCGGGCCTTTTCTATATCCTGATCTTATTTAATTATTAGCTAAACCTTATCAATGTATTCGAATTGTAAGTTACATAAGCTAAATACTTCTGAACGATATAAAAAAAGCTGGAGGCAAAATTAATTGCCCCTAGCTTTTATTAGTTATGATGCATTATTATATTTTTTTAATTTTTTCCCAGCAATTATTATCCAAACAGGGTCAGAAGGAAGCCTGCAGCTACTGCTGATCCTATAACACCTGCAACGTTAGGTCCCATGGCATGCATAAGCAGGAAATTTGCCGGATTGGCCCTTTGACCTTCCATTTGGGATACCCTCGCCGCCATTGGAACTGCAGAAACACCTGCGGATCCAATGAGAGGATTAATTTTCCCGCCGGATATTAAGCACATGAGCTTGCCCAACAGCAATCCACCAATAGTACTAAATATGAACGCCATCAGTCCTAAAGCAACTATTTTAAGAGTTTCGGGTCTTAAAAATACTTCTGCAACAGCCGTAGCGCCTACGGTTGTTCCCAGGAAAATAGTAACGATATTAATAAGTGCGTTTTGTACGGTATCACTGAGCCTTTCTACCACTCCGGATTCTTTAAATAGATTACCCAGCATCAACATACCGATAAGTGGTGCAACCGAGGGAAGCAACATACAAACTATAATAGTCACAACTATAGGAAATACGATTCGTTCAAGCTTAGAAACTTCTCTAAGCTGTACCATTTCAATTTCTCTTTCCTTTTTAGTGGTGAGAAGCCTCATGATAGGTGGTTGAATCATGGGAATCAATGCCATATATGAATATGCTGCAATAGCTATGGCTGGAAGTAATTCCGGTGCCAGCTTCGATGTCAGGAAGATTGCAGTTGGGCCATCAGCACCTCCAATAATAGCAATAGAGGCAGACTCCTTAGGATCGAAGCCCAGGAATATCGCAACAATAAAGGCTATGTAAATACCTAACTGTGCGGCCGCTCCCAGGAATAAGCTGGAAGGTCTGGCAATCAGAGGGCCGAAATCTGTCATGGCGCCAATGCCTAAAAATATCAGGGAAGGATAAATTCCCAGTTTTACACCCTGATAAAGGTAATAAAGAAGTCCTCCTGCATCGGAATCTGTCGGTCCTGCCATAAGATTAGCCATAGGTAGGTTAGCAAGAAGCACACCAAATGCAATAGGCAAAAGCAGTAACGGTTCATACTTTTTCACGATCGCCATATAAATGAGAATACAAGCCACACAGATCATAATTAACTGCTGCCAGCTCATGGCCGGAAAACCAGAATTATTCCATATTTTCAAGAGTGTATCAACTAAAGAGTACGACATTATATCCCCCCACTACTGCAGTGCAAGAAGGATGTCACCTGTTGATACAGACGCTCCTTTAGCAACAATAATCTGAGAAACCACTCCATCTCTCGGAGCAGTAATCTCGTTTTCCATTTTCATGGCCTCAAGAATAAGTAAAACATCACCTTTTTTAACTGAATCACCTTGATGTACATTCACAGCAATGATACTGCCCGGCATCGGAGCCTTCAAAAGATCGACAGGGTTTGTACTATCTTGCGCTGCCGGCGCAGCAGGTTCCACAGGTGCAGCGGATACTGGTGCAGTTGTCTGTACTGGTACTACAAAAGCTTGAGTAGTCTTTATGATACTTGCCTGTCCTTTTTCAACTTCAACTTCATAATTTTTATCATTGATGGTTACAATGTATTTCATTCCTATTACCTCCCCTTCGTAGGATTTATATGTTTTAATCAATTGCCTTAATCATTTTGAATTGCAGCTGGGACAGAGGAATTTGGGACTCATCGCTGACGATTGCCATAATCATGGCAGCCGTTTTTTCATCAACACCCAAAAGCTTCAATTCACCTGCAGACCATCCTTCATCAACTGCTTCTTCAGATACAATAGATGCAAATGCGGTTTCTGCCTCAGTTGCTGCACCCGACTTATCTTGGAACGCCGTTATATATCCCAGAATCATAGACTGAATCTTTATCAATAAGCTCAGCAAAATAAGCACCGAAAACACAACAACTATCCCAAATAGGGCTACCATTAAGCTATCCTCAAAAGACATAAACACCCTCCTTAAGCTTTTGTTATGGTATAATTCACCTTTAAAGCAGCGCTTTCTTCTCTTTCCTTGAAGAATTTTTCAGCAATCTGCGGAAAGGCGATATAAGATAAGACATCTTCATCGCTATTAGCCATGCTGCCTATTTCTTTCTTTATCTTTTCAAATCCGGGTTCCAGGGTGTCTGCAAATCTATGTGTTATTGGTTTTTCATCTCCCAGAACCATTTTAACAATCTGTGCATCCAATTCACCAGGAGCTTTGCCATATTCGCCTTTCAAGTACGACTTTACTTCCTTGGAAACGTTACTGTATCTTTCTCCCATCAGCACATTGTTGGTTGCCTGAACGCCAACTATTTGGCTCATTGGGGTCACAAGAGGAGGGTATCCCAGCTCTTTTCTAACTCTGGGTATTTCCTGCAGTACTTCTGGCAATTTATCCAAATCATTTTGCTGCTTCAACTGGGCAATTAGATTTGAGATCATTCCGCCAGGCACCTGATAAACCAGCGCATCTGAATCTGTGCCAAGAACATAGGGCTCCAGCACGCCCGATTGAATAAATTTTTCTTTTATAGGTTTAAAGAAATCGTTAATTTCTTTAAGAATACTCTCATTGAGTCCTGTTTCATATCCTGACTGCTTTAATGCAAAATGCATGGATTCAGTGGCAGGTTGGGAGGTTCCGCCGGAAAAACTGGAAATTGCACAATCGATACCATCACAGCCAGCTTCAATGGCCTTGAAATAGGTAATCGGGGCTAGGCCTGTAGTAGAATGGGTATGAAGTATTATAGGTTTTTTGACCGTTTGCTTCAGAGCCTTGATTAATTCATAGGCTTCCTGTGGCCCTAGGATTCCTGACATGTCCTTAATGCAGATGGAGTCAACGCCTATCCTTTCCAGCTGTTTTCCCATATTTACATAACTTTCAAGATTGTGAATGGGGCTTATTGTATAGCTAATGGCACCCTGTGCGTGTCCACCACTTTTCAAGGTTTGATCGACTGCAACTTCAATATTGCTGAAATCATTAAGGGCATCAAATATTCTTATGATGTCTATTCCATTTTGAATAGAGTGTTTTACAAACTTTCTGACCACATCATCAGGGTAATGCTTGTAGCCCAATAGATTTTGGCCCCTTAAAAGCATCTGGAGCTTTGTATTTTGGATTTTTGATTTAATTTTTCTAAGTCTTTCCCATGGATCCTCACTTAAGTATCGGAGACAAGTGTCAAAAGTTGCCCCACCCCAGCATTCTACTGAATAGTATCCAGCATTATCGATTTTTTCAAGAATTCTTTCAAAATCACTAAAAGGCATTCTAGTTGCAATCAAAGATTGATTTGCATCTCTTAAGACAGTTTCAGTGATATTTATCTTCTTCATAACCCCCACTCCAATCTGCATTATTTTTATATTATTAGGGTAACGCCTAAAACGAACACACTCTGAAAAATATAAAAAATCCGGAGTCTACGCTCCAGATTCATTACCAAGAGCTGCATCGCCGCATTCTTAAAATCTTTCCGGGCGTTGTTGCAATAGGTTCTGAGTTTCTATACATACTGCAAGACTACTATGCTGTTTAGAAATACATAGAGATATTTTATCAATATATTTTCTATTTGTATACGATTTAAATATGTTACAGCTATAAGTTTAAGTAATAGTGGACATTTTGGATAAATGAAATGTTTATTTGTATAATAATAATGGTTAAAATAGGTATGTAAATGTTTTACGTTTACTATTAATTATATTAAAAAAGAGCTAAAATCACCCCATTATTCCAGGTAATTTTAGCTCTCTATATTAGATCATTTAATTGTATTCATTGATTATTCTTAAAAACAAAAATCTCAAACGGTTCTGATGAAAGCACTTAATCTAAAATAGTTTCTTCACAGAACCAAGTAACCCGCCTGCCTTATCTAAAGAAACTTTTGCTTTTATACCTTCAATCAACGGATTTAGTTGATCATCCGGAAGGTCTACACCAATGACTGATTCTAAAGCTTTAACCGGATCACTGGAAAACTTGGACGCAAAATCCTTG
Source organism: uncultured Syntrophomonas sp. (assembly GCA_964563125.1). Lineage (GTDB taxonomy): Bacteria > Bacillota > Syntrophomonadia > Syntrophomonadales > Syntrophomonadaceae > UBA1368. The sequence goes on from CAZLVY010000020.1 coordinate 12,697, forward strand.
TCCGCTTTTATTTTCTCCACAATTTCTTCTATTTTTTCTTTTATATCCATTATTTTCTCTCCTTTCACTCCGAATTAAATTGTAAATAAATTCATTATCAACCAATACTGTTTTAAGCAAATAATATATAAATATTATATCATGGACATCTTATACATATTATGATTAATTTCCTTATTTAAACGTTTATTTTATCATCTTTGGAAAAAGCCCCGCAGCAAACTCTTGAATCAATCATATGCTAATATCGCGTTTTTCCATAAAAAGATAAGTGATCAAGATAAAAGTTGTTATTAGTAAGAAAGAGAGTATCAGGTAAATAGGAGCATAGATGCCTGTAGTTATAATCTCTGCTGCCGGGAAGTATTGAAATGGACTTAAGAATTTAAGGAAAACAATCTTGTCATATAAATCAATAGCTACCGAAATTAAAAATGTAGTCAATAGTATTGCTGCAGATACAGATGTGGCTTTTTTAATGTTTTGGCTGATAGAGGCAATACCGGCACCGATAGCTGCAAATAATAGCTGCAGAATAAATAGTGCAGCCATCAACCGCATAATGATCCCGGTTATCGGAGTTCCTTCATTAAATAAATTTACAAAAATAAGTGAAGCAAAAAGTGTAATCATATTAAGTATTGTGATATTTATTAGTACTGCAACTAATTTGGAGGTGATTATTTGCGTCCGCTTAACCGGACGGGAGAATAAAAAATCGCCGGTTTTATCACGCTCTTCCTTGGCTACAATGACTGCCCCCAACATTATGGCATGAATTCCTGCTAAAAGCATGAAGTATAAATAAAAAACAGCATAATACCCGGCAATTGTTGTCACATCAAGCTCCCCTAAACCGAGTATTGCTTTTACAGATGAAGGCAGCTGATCAAATAGTTGAGTTATTTCCTGCCCGGCACCAGCAAACCCAGTATATTTGAGCATACCAGCATATATAAGAAATATCATACTCACGCTCCATGTAGCAAGGGATTTGAAATTGGCCTGCAGTTCTCTTTTTACAATATTTATTAAAACCACTTCCTTAATTATACCGAGGGCATATCTCTTCTCTGGTATATCACATAAGTCAATCCTGTCAGTATCGCAATAATAATAAAGTTAACAACTAATAAGAACATATCATAACTGACATTCTGAATAATCTGGCCCACATCAAAGTAAGCAAAGGGGGTAATATAAGTAAGTTTTGCGTCATTTATTGTCTGGTTTAGCATTTGAATAATAAAAAAAGCAAAAACCACTCCCATAGCTATAGGCAAAACCGTTTTAATCCTTTTCACGACTACGGCTATAAAAATTCCAAGTGCGAAGAAAAAGAGCTGCACCTGGATCAGACTAAGGTTAATTAATAACAAGGCGGAGGTATTAAATTCTCCATTGCTATATATCTGCATAATGATATAAGAAACAATTATAAATATTATATTTTGGATTAGCAAATGGCTAAGTACTGAAAATATCTTGGCACTGACGATAGTTCTGCGGCTGACCGGTTTAGCTAACAGAAAGTCAGCGGTTTTCGAGCGTATTTCTTCTGAGAGCACTGACATGGCAGATTTAATGGAGTAAATTGAGCCTGCCAGTAAAACATAGACAAAAGTAAATCCGTAATAACCTAAAACATTAGCCAGATTAAGATTACTTAATCCCAGCGCCTGTATCAGTTCCGGCGGAAAGTTATTCATTAGATTCTCGAAAACAGATATATCTTGTGTAAATGCCGGATACATCAGCATGAACATAAACAAGAGCAAAATGAGAGCCACTGTCCAATAAATCATAGATAGCGCAGACATTTTAAGCTCTTGTGAGAAGATATTCATGGGCTATTCTTCCCTTTCGTAGTAATGCATAAAAATTTCCTCCAGGACAGGTTCTTCAACAATTAAATTGCTAATTTTATGGTCATGGATTTTGGCAATCATTTGATTGATGTCACCTTTGAACAGGAAAGTATGGTTATTCCCGTTTACAGTTAGGTCTGCTACCCCATCCATATTGAAATAATCATTGCTGACTGTTTCATCCAGGTGGATTTTAAACTTTTTGTAGTTGTTTTCTTGCAGAGCTTTAATGTCTTCGATACTGATAATGCGCCCTTCTTTAATAATTGCCACCTGCGAACAGAGCTTTTGTACCTCGCTTAAAACATGAGAAGAAAATAGAACTGTAGCTCCATTCTGGTTTTCTTCGCGTATCAGGTTAAAGAATTTTTGCTGCATCAATGGATCCAAACCGCTGGTAGGTTCATCCAGAATAATCAAGCGGGGTTGATGCAATAACCCTTGCACAATACCAACTTTCTTCTTATTGCCATAAGAGAGATCATCAATCTTTCGGTTTAGATCCAGATCCATAATCTCTGCTAATTTGGTAATCCGATTCTTGTCCACGTTTTTGTAAAAACTGGCTGAATACCTTAGCAAATCGATGACGCGCATATTGTCATAGTAAAAAACTTCCGACGGGAGGTAACCGATATCATGACGTATTTCCGGGCCATCCTTGATACAGTCTTTGCCAAATATCCTTGCATCTCCGCTGGTTGGGTAAATTAAGGACAGCAAGATACGAATGGTAGTTGATTTTCCGGCCCCATTAGGTCCTATAAAACCGTATATTTGGCCTTCCTGCACATTCAGGCTAACCTCGATGATGCCTCTCGATTTTCCATAATATTTGGTCAACTGGTTTATTTCAATTACATTCATAAAAGACCTCCCGCTGGATATATATTATAGTCTGCAATTAGCACAGCTCCTATACTTATGTGATCATGAACCCGGAGAGGTTTAACACCCCATAGTATGAGAGTATTAAAGCAACCGATTGATATGTACAAATCTTACTATACTGCGAAAAAATTCTATGAAAAAGGTCAGGCAAAAACTTTACCTGACCTTCTAATTCTACCTTCAACATATTTTTATTGCCCTTAATATGGAAGCAAAAAGAACGTCCCCTTGCTTCCTATACTAGTATGCGTCCTTCATTAAAGGCTTGCAGGTTGACTTGCAGTGCTTTAGCGGGAACGATGGCGGTGATGGCTTTTTCCACTTCTTCAGCGGGGATGCCGATAGCGGAGCTTAGCATTCCGACCAGGACTACATTGGCAACGCGGACGTTACCACAATGGTTGGCAATGTCTGTAGCGTCAACAATGACTGTTTTGGGCAGCATTGCAGCTATTTTTTCATGAATTTCATCAGGGTACTTTTCTTTACCGCTCATGACCGGCAAGGGGTTGACTCTTTCATTATTTATGATTACCATGCCGTCCGGTTTTAAATAGTCCAACCAGCGGGCAGCTTCAATTTTTTCAAAAGCTAAAATTATGTCTGCTTCACCTTTATTAATAATAGGTGAATAAACTTTTTTACCGTAGCGAACCTGGGAAACTACACTGCCTCCCCTTTGTGCCATGCCATGGATTTCCGATACTTTAACATCAAATCCCAATTGCACGGCTACCTGAGCAATAATGCGACTGGTAAGCAAGGTGCCCTGACCGCCAACTCCAACTATCAAGATGTTAGTTACTTTGTCCTGCATCTTCCTACACCTCCATTCGTTTTATTGCATCAAATTTACATACCTGCTCGCAAAGTCCGCAGGCTATACAGCCCTGATTCATATGGGCTTTTTTATCTTCATCAATAAATGAAACTCCTGTACATCCAACCCTGATACATAATTTGCAGCCGTTGCACTTGGTGGTGTCAACATATAATTTATAAGTTGGTTTCGGTACTGTGCTGAGCAGTGCACAGGGTCGTTTGCAAATGATTACCGAAGGTTCCCGCCGTGCCAGTTCTTCTTTTAATACTGCCTCCAGTTCATCTATCTGGAGGGGGTCTACTACACGGACATGTTCTACTCCGATAGCACGAACCAGTTTTTCTATATCCAGCTTTTTAGTAGGTTGCCTGGTAATTGTAAGTCCAGTTGCGGGATGGTCCTGATGCCCGGTCATAGCAGTTGTATCATTATCTAAAATCAAAACTGTAGAGGTGCCGCCATTATATACCACATCCAAAAGACCTGTTATTCCTGAATGAACAAAGGTGGAGTCGCCAATTACTGCAACGGTTTTGGCAGCAAACTCTTGTCCGCGGGCCTTTTCCATGCCCATGGCGGTACCGATGCTGGCGCCCATGCAAATACAGGTATCCATTCCTTCCAGAGGACTTATAGCTCCTAATGTATAGCAACCAATGTCACCTGCCACTACCAAACGCATTTTACGCAGAACATGAAAGGTTCCTCTATGCGGACATCCGGCACATAACAAGGGCGGACGGGCAGGTATTTCCTTATCCAGGTTAAAACCCTCAGGCTCGCTGACGCTGCTTAACTTTTGCTGCAGATACTCGGCACTGTATTCGCCCAGCAAAGTAAACTTTTCTTTGCCGATTACATCAATACCCATGGCTTTTATCTGCTCTTCGATTACCGGTTCCAGTTCTTCTACAACTACCAGTTTATTTACCTGAGCGGCAAAGGACTTGATTAGTTCTTTAGGCAGCGGGTTGACCAGGCCCAGTTTTAAAACTGAAGCATCCGGGAAGGCTTCTTTTACATATTGATAAGGCACACCACTGGTTATAAAGCCTATTTTGGTATCATTTATTTCAGCACTATTTAATGGGGTGGTTTCTGCATATTGTTCAAGCTGCCGCATGCGTTTTTCTACTTCTACATGGCGGCCTCTGGCAAAACCAGGCAGCATAACATATTTTGGCGCATTTTTCTTATAGGGTTTTAACTCTATTTCTTGCCTTTCACCAGTCTCAACCATAGTTTGAGAATGGGACAGACGCATTGTAAGCCTGAGCATTACTGGTGTATCAAATTGTTCGCTGATATCAAAAGCCATTCTTGTATAATCAAGGGCTTCCTGACTGTCAGCAGGTTCTATTACTGGTAATTTAGCAAACCGGCCATAACCTCGGTTATCCTGTTCATTTTGTGATGAATGCATTCCCGGGTCATCAGCAGAAATAATAACTAATCCACCATTAACACCTGTATAGGAAAATGTATAGAGGGGGTCTGCTGCTACATTAACACCCACATGTTTCATAGCCACCAGTGTGCGGGCACCAGCAATAGATGCTCCAATACCCACTTCCAGTGCTACTTTTTCATTAGGTGCCCATTCAGCATATACATTGGGAAACTCGGCCATAGTACTTACTATTTCCGTGCTGGGTGTACCAGGATAGGCGGTTGCCACTGTAACACCTGCTTCGTAAGCGCCACGGGCAATTGCCTCATTACCTATTAAAAGTTTTTTCATTATATCCTCCTTAACCCCTTTGCCTGCTTATCCAACCTGATAATATCATATTTTTTTTCCGGCTGTAAACAGCATCAAATGGTAATTACTCTTCTACTTTATCTTCATGCAATTGACAGATAGCCTTGGCAATTGTTTTAGCCATCGCATAAACAGGTGCCAGACTGCCCTGATTGCTCAAAGTAATATTATGCCGCTCCAGGTGATTTCCCAGCACGCCGGTTATGGCATAATCGCCAATGGGCGTTAGTTTTCTCGCTAGTGCCTTGCCCGGAATAATTGGTCCCATTCTCATTTTTATATTGCCAAAATCTTTGGCGTCTCCAACTGAAGCATCGATGGCAATTATAATGTTGTTCGGGTGCATACTGCTGATCGTTTCCATTTCTTTGATAATGTTTTTGGCATGCAGCGGCCGACTAAGATGTCCGTAAATCAATATTTGCGGGTTAAGCTCTCTGACCATGCTGCCGATTAATGGTCCAAAACAATCAAGTATATGGCGGTCTGTGCCAATACATATAAAAAGAGGTTCTCCGGGATGACCGGAGCACGTCTTTTGCAAGACCTGTTTGAGCGTATTCCCGATACGGGGATCTTCATAATGCATATCCAGCATTATTTCATTAGACATAGATTTTATCCTCTTAAAACTGTTTTTAATGACTCAATAAACCTATGGTTTTCCACATGAGTGCCAATTGTAACCCGGATGTAAGTGGGAAAACCGAAAATATCAGCAGGTCTTATTATTAATCCCATTTTAAGTAAGCGTTGGAAAACTTGCCGGCAATCCTGACCCATATCAACAAATATAAAATTAGCTTCAGTAGGTACATAATTAAGTCCCATTTCCGCGAAGGCCGCATATAAATAGTATTTGCCGCGCTGATTAACTGCCAGGCTATTATTTACATGGACATAATCATTAATTGCGGCAGCAGCAGCAACCTGAGCCAGTGAATTAACATTAAAAGGCTCGAAAACTCGCTTTACCGCCGCAGCTATTTCCTCATTAGTCAAGGCGTAGCCTATTCTTAATGCTGCCAGACCATATAGCTTGGAAAAGGTTCTTAATATTATTACATTCTTATTATTTTTTAAATACTCTAGACCACTCTGGCAGTTATCTTGATCAGCATATTCAAAATAGGCTTCATCGAAAACCACCAGGACATCAGGCGGTATCTTTTGCATAAATGCATCGGTTTCATCCTGCCCCAAGGCAGTCCCAGTGGGATTGTTAGGGTTACATAAATAAATTATTTTAGTTTTTTCGGTAACTGCCGCCAGTATAGTTTTTAGGTCATGACGGAAATCTTTTAGCGGCACTCTGATGCATTTTGCCCCCATTATTTGGGCCGTAAACTGATATTCCACAAAGGTAGGATCAGCAAATATTACTTCATCACCTTTGTTAATAAATGTTTCCGCTATCAGCCTTAATAATTCGTCAGAACCGTTACCAATCAATATAGAAGCAGTACTGATTCCAAAAACCTGGGCTATTTTTTCTTTTAGATTATAGCAGTTACCGTCAGGGTAGAGGTTTAAACTATCTAAAGAGTCTTTAATAGCCTTAACTGCCTGGGGTGAAGAACCTAAAGGGTTTTCATTGGAAGCCATTTTCACGATATCTTCCAAGCCCAGTTCTCTTTTAACTTCTTCTATGGGCTTGCCGGGAACATAAGTATCGAGTTCAAATATCTCCGAGCGAGCTTTATTTTTAATAAAATCATTCATAAATTAAACCTCCTGGTCTCACATTTGATCATATGATTATTAATGAATAAAAAAAAGCCGACACCCATGGTCGATCCATACAGTAAAAATACAATCGCAATAAGTTTGTTTTTACGGCATTTACTTTAGACCAAGAATAATGGCATAAACAATACTTGTTTATTAAGCATGTTAAAAATCTACTGTCCTGCCATACAACTATTTCCTACATTAAAAAATTACCGTACTACCGTAACATTTGGCTTATATACTGAGGCAAAGCAAAGGCTGCTTCGTGAACCTTATCATTATAATATTTTAAACCATTTAACGGCTCTCTGTCACTAGATAAAATTAGTGGATTAAATCTTTTGGAACCAATTGTAAATGACCATGGTCCACTTACATAGGTAGGAATTGCGCTTAAATAAACATAAGCATTCTTATATATGGCTTTAATATTTTTAAAACTGTCAACAAATGCTTCGGGATAGAATACAGGAGATTCAGATTGTACTACTAATAATCCGTCACTGTGGAGTGCAGCAAAGGTATTTTGATAAAACTCTTTACTGAATAATTGTATGGCAGGCCCTACCGGGTCTGATGAATCAACAATTATTAAATCATACTGGTCATTGCAGGATGCCATAAATCTAACCCCATCTTCGAAATAGATACTAGCTCGAGGGTCATTAAATGAGCAGGCCAGATCAGGAAAGTATTGCCGGGAAAGTTCTACTACCCGCCGATCAATTTCTAATAAGTCAACTTTTTTTACCTGCTGATGTTTTAAGACTTCCCGCAAGGTCCCACCGTCACCGCCACCGATAATAAGTACCTTTTCCGGATTAGGATGAGTATTGAGAGGAACATGGACTATCATTTCGTGGTAGATAAACTCATCTTTTTCGCTTACCTGCAAGGCTCCGTCCAAAATCATTACTCGACCGAATTCAAGCGTTTCCATAATAGATATTTGTTGAAAAGCACTTTTTTCATTATGAAGGATATCAGTAATTTTCCATCTTACCTCATACCCCTGGGTATGGTTTTCATAAAACCAAAAATCATTCATTTTCAGTACCTCCCTGAGAAAGATTGCCTTTTTCATTTATTAATTCGGTAATTAACCGCATATTAAATAAAAGAGACTCTTCATCAGCCCAGTCTACAGCAATTAAAGTGGCTTTGATTATTTGATCAGTTTCAGAGTTATCATACCTGCTCATCCACTGCTTTAGAGCTGCTAAAAATTGCGGTTTATCTTTTTTATATATAGCCAGTTCCAATAGATTAAGCAGGAAAACCTTTTCTTCCTCGGTTATATAATATTTATAATTGTAATCAAATATAAGATTGGCTGTTTGATGATAAATCTGTTCCAGATTTTTTCCCCAAACCATTTATCTTGTCCTTTCCGCGTCCTTCATAGTTTGTTTGGTCATATCAAAGGTTATCGGCAAACGAATCCCACTGCGACCGTCACGATTTTTCTCAATAGTTATATAATAATTAGGATCTACATATTTCTTTAAATCTTCACTTTCCTCCAGTTCATCTTTGGGAATAGGCGCAAGTTTAAGCATCAGGTCAGATTCATTTTTCATACGCTTGGCCCCCTGTAATGAACCATCTGGGTTTAACTGTACCAGACACATCACAGCTATCCTTAAGTTTTGCGCCAGCATCTTCTGGGTTTTAACAATCTGCTCTAAGATCTGCCACTCCTGTAGCTTAGGGTCCACTTTATCCATACGTCCGATGTAATCTATTATCATTAAGTCAATATTCTTTTGCGCTCTGAATTTACGGGCAATAGAAATAGTTTTTTCTGGAGTCAGGTTTGGACAAGGGTAAGAGTAAAACCCGCTCTGTCTTAACTGTGAGTATCCTTCCAGGATTATTGACAATTCTGTTTCATTAATATTACCGCTGCGAATACGGTCGTGATCTACTGCTGATAATATTGCCCCCCATCTCAGAGCAATTTGCTGCCGGCTCATTTCTGTATTTAAATATAAAACATTGTGTGAGTTATTAACGGCTATCTCTTTGGCAGTATGCAGAGCAAAGGCCGTTTTGCCATGCCCAGTTTGGGCACCCAGGATAATTAAATCTCCCGGTTTATAACCTAAGGTAATATGATTTAAATTGTCAAAACCGGTGGGAAGACCATCTAATGGCAGTACTCCCTTATGTAATTCCTGAATCTCTTTATATCTTACAAATCTTCTTTCTACTTCATCATAACCTAACATAGCCAATTCCTCAGGAGTATCGACTTTATCGTCTATTTCCAGAGCAGTTAGATTAGTCAGTTCTTCTTCGGCTTCCATCAGGATTTGTTCAACTTCTCGCCCCACATCATCAATTAAAGCCTGATAACTTTTGCGCAGGAAACTTTCATACTTGCGCAGGCGCGATTTATCTTTTACTTTTCTAACCCAGTATTTAATATTTTCATCATCTATGTAGTGTTCGGCTATAAACTTAATCTCTTCCAAATCACGGGGATTATTAAATACTCCCAGGCTGTGCCCTTCTTTTAGCAGTTCGACATAGGTGGGACGTATTTCCCTTTCATATAAACTGCCGATTAATTGAAAGATAGTTCCATGTCGGGGGGCGTAAAAATCTGCCACCGTTACAGTACTATAAGCTTCAATACAAGCTTCTTCCGAATGAAGCATAGATGAAATAACACGCCGTTCGCTTTCCAAATCAAAAAGTAATTCTTTATCCAATTGCTCCTTCAATACAGTGTTCAAATATATCTCCACCTTAAAGAAAACTGGATTTTATCCCGGTTTTCATTTGCTTTTTAGTTCATCTGCCGCCACTGGAGAAACAAAAATCTCATAATCGTTCTTGGTTGATGACGGTTTTTTGTGATTTACCGCATTGAAATCAGCTTTTTTTCTCTTGCCTTTAAATTCCAGGATTTCTTTTTGGGCATCTTCGACTTGACGAATATTTTTAGTTTTCCAGTTAGCTAGTACGCTGTCTATGTATTCAAGGCCGCCGTTCTTGGTGCGCTGGCACATTATTTCTCCGGCTTTCATAATCATCGTATGGGTAAAAGCCCAATCATATCTCCATTTGTAATAAACTGTCTTGCGGGCTTCAGCACTCATATCAATACCCGTAAAATTACCGAATTCTATAACCTCCGGGTCAAATTGACTCTTAGTACGATTAAGCTCAGTGTCAACATATTTTTTAAAATATAGTTCCAAACCTTCGACAGTGTTAATGGAGTATTCCTTCAAATCTCTGGCAATCTTGGTAATTTCCCGAGGATTATAAATATTTCTTTCGAAACACATTTCTAACATACAAAGCAGGAACTCAGGAGTAAAGGTCATTTCATCCAGCCATTTTTTCAGTTCATTTGACATCTTGATGCTCATAAGATTGCCGGTTTTCTTAGCTATAAAATCAGCTACTTTTTTATAGTTTTTATCATTAACTTTAGGAAAATCCACGTATAAGGTTTTGCGGCGTTCCTCTTCCAGTTGTAATTCAAGCTGTTCAATACGATTGTTTAAAACTTCACTATTAATATTATTGTCTACCTTTGCTGCCATAGCAGTTTTTTTCTCGCTCAGCATATCGTGGTCTCTAATTACTAACTGGATTAATTTTTCCATTAAGGGTTCCAGATACATTTCCCGCTCATTAAAACTTTTAGACTTTTCTTCAATCTTAATTATACCTAATTTCTCCAAACGGTTAATATGACGGGAAAATTTACTCTTACTAAGAAATGGGCAGACCTGTATAACCTGTCCCATTTTTAAGCCGGTTTGATAAAGCGGTTTGCTCTTTTGAAAAGCATAATAAATAGTTGACAATACTCCGATATCTTCCATATTCAAATCCAACTCATTGGCATACCAGTAAATGATTCCCGGAATATCGGCGTTTCCCCAACGGGTAATTTCGAGTGCAGCAGTATAACGATGCATATAAAAAAGGCCCCCAATTAAATGAAGTAAATGAATTATAGCACTTAAAAACTGAATGCTACAAGTGAATAACATAATAGCTAATATATGAAAAACTTACCTAATCAGATTAAACAAAGCAAAAAAACAGAAGTAGGGAAAAAAAATAACCAGGATATTTTTCCTGGTTATTTTTTATTTTTTCCTATAATTTAGATTGTAAATCTTTAAAGTAATTTATGATCTTATCATATTCGGCCTTGTCCCAATTTTCCCTGAAGACTTCATTAATTTTAGTTCTTAGGTCCAAATAAATTTGTTCTGCTAATACTGCTTTACTAACTGTTTTGCGGGCAGCGTCATCAGTATAAGATACTTTTTCGACAACATCCTGGACTGGTTTCAAATCGTATTCTTCTAACCAGTCAGGAATAATGGCAGGCACATTAAGCTGCATCTTTATTTCTTCTGCCAAAGATATCTGACCTTCTTCTTCTCCATGGACAATAAATATTGCCTTGGGCGATACCATAAATTGTTTCATCCAATTTATCAAGCCTGTCTGGTCAGCATGCGCAGAATAGGCATCAATGGTTTTGATATCAGCTTTTACTTTCACTTGTTCACCGTGAATTGTAACTAATTTCTCTCCCTCAATTAAACGGCGTCCCAGGGTTCCCTGGGATTGATAACCCACCAGAAGAATGGTTGATTCCGGTTTCCATAGATTATGTTTCAAATGATGTTTAATACGACCTGCATCACACATACCGCTGGCTGAAATTATTATGGTATTGCCCTTCTTACTATTAAGCAGAACTGATTCTTTCTGAGAACGTGAATAGTTCAGGTTAGGCAGCTTCAGGAAGTGATTGCCATTTTCCACTAACTGTCGGGTTTCATCACCGTAAAAATCAACATTTCGCTCAAATATTTCCGTGGCGGCGATTGCCAGAGGACTGTCAATATATATCTCAATATTGGGATCTAAAAGCCCTTCCGTAGATAAAAGATTTAAATCATACAGCAGATCTTGGGTTCTCTCCACCGCAAAGGCAGGTATAATCAAATTGCCGCCCTTTTTCATGGTAAAATCAATTATCTCTTTAAGATGCGCCGGGCGGTTTTCAACTACCTCATGAAAACGGTTGCCATAGGTAGATTCAATAATCAAATAATCAGTATTTTCTATTACAGATGGGTCTTTAAGAATTGGCTGCTGATCATTACCTAAATCACCGGTAAATACTAACTTTAATTTTTTGTCTTCTTCAGTAATCCATAATTCCAATATACAAGAACCCAGAATATGCCCCGCATCTCTTAAACGAACTTCTATGCCGGGGGCTAGGTCAAAGGTTTCATCCATATTTATTGTTCTAAGCTGACTTAAAGATTTCAGAGCATCTTCAGCAGTATAAATAGGGTCCAGAGGCTCTTTGCCAGCCCTGATTAATTTACGGTTTTTTCGCTCAACTTCCATTTCTTGAATATAGCCGGCATCAGGTAATAAAACTGATGCCAATTCGGCAGTAGCATGGCTGCAGTAAATAGGACCCTTAAAACCGTGTTTGCATAGTTTAGGGACCATTCCGGTATGGTCTATATGCGCATGGGTCAAAAGTATGAAATCAATTGATCCCGGTTCAACTGCAAAATCCTGATAATTTCTTTCCTTTATTTCTTTAGAACCCTGAAACAAGCCGCAATCTACGGCAAAACGTGCATTTTCAGTCTCTAAAACGAAAAATGAGCCTGTTACTGTTTTAGCAGCACCTAGAAATTTAATTTTCATCAATTACTTCCTCACTTTAACAAAATATATTAAAACTATTATACAGCAACAATTTTTCTCGCGTCCTTCTTTTGGGACAAAATCATATATTGTTGATAAAATTCTATAATCTCCAGACGAATTGTTGTTTCATTACCATTATAAAGTGCTGTTTCGATATTATCAAAAGTTTTGCCAAATTCTCTGACGGTTTCATTACTATCCAAATTTTCTACCACTTCGCTATAATGAAAATGGATCTTTTGAAAAACACCGAAGTAAAGTTCACGCATCTGATAGATGCGTTTTGAAACCAGATTAATATCAAACTCCTCTCCTTCTAAAATGTGGAGAAGACTGTGAAAAAGATTATGAAATAAATTATTTTGAAACACTGCCACCATTACTTCTCTGCGGTATTGCTTACAGAGCAGATAGCGTAAATACTCCTTCAACTCTTTTTGCCTGCTGAAATCCAAACATTGATAAGCATTCAGAAGTTCGACTTCATTAGAGGATAAATCAAATGCCACTGAAAATCCCCCCTTTTATCAATTACTTAGGAATTTCGCTCAGAAGCAATGATATCCTCTAGTTAATTATCGCATAATTCCTTACTAATTCATGGCTGTTCGCTATTATTCATGCCTTCATCAGCTATTGAACCCGACAATTTATCCATTCACATGTCGATTTAGAAAATTTCCTATCCTAATAATGGCTTCTTCCAAATTACTTACGCTGGCAGCATAGCAGCAACGTATGAAACCTTGGCCGCTATCACCAAAGGCACTACCGGGTACAACTGCCACCTGCTCTTCAAAAAGCAATTTTTCGCAAAATTTTTCAGAATCAAATGATGAGTTTTTAATAGACGGAAAACAGTAAAATGCTCCTTTAGGTTCAAAACAATCCAGACCTATTTCCTTAAAACCTTTTAGCAGCAGCTTACGCCGGTAATTATAGTTTTCAATCATTTTTCTCATCTGCTCTTCACCGTTACGCAAGGCTTCCAAAGCTGCCTTTTGCGCCATAATCGGTGCACACATTATAGTATATTGATGAATCTTGGTCATAGCGGCAATTATGTCCGGGTGTCCGCAGGCATAGCCGAGTCGCCAGCCAGTCATTGCAAAAGCTTTGGAAAAACCGTTTAATAGTATGGTTCGGTCTTTCATACCGGGTAAAGCAGCAATAGAAAAATGCTTACCCGAATAAGTCAACTCCCCATATATCTCATCAGATATTACTATTAAATCGTGCTTTATAACTACCTGGGCAATAGCCTCCAAATCTGCTTTTTCCATAATTGCTCCGGTAGGATTATTAGGATAAGTCAGGATTAAGATTTTGCTCTTAGGTGTAATACAACTCTCCAGGACGTCAGCACGCAAACGATATTCATCATAGTCATAAGTTGCTACCGGAACTGCCTTGCCGAAAGCCAGGTTAGTCCCCGGGGCGTATGATACATAGGAAGGTTCAGGTATAAGTACTTCATCACCTGGTTCAATTAAGGCGCGCAGAGCGATATCAACTGCTTCACTGACTCCCACTGTAATCAGGATATCTTTGGCCGGTGAATATTCTACTCCCATCTGGCGTTTCTGGTACCTGGCAACCTCTTCCCTAAGCTCTAAAAGTCCGCTATTGGAAGTGTACATAGTATAGCCTTTTTCCAACGAATATACACAAGCTTCTCTAATATGCCAGGGAGTAACAAAATCCGGTTCCCCCACGCCTAAAGATATTACCCCTTCGGTCTGGGATACCAGATCAAAAAACTTGCGAATACCGGAAGGCGGTATAGTTTTAACTACCGCAGACAGGTATTTATTCATGTCGCTCATGGACTAACCACCAACCTTTTATCATCATTGTCATCTTCAAACAATAGATGTTCCTGCTTATAAGTCTTAAGAATAAAAAGTGTAACCGTACTTTGAATTTGTTCCAGAGTTGAAAGCTTATGGGAAACAAACCAGGACACATCTTTCATGGTCTTGCCCGTAACAATTACTGAAAGGTCATAGGTGCCGCTCATCAATTTTACGCTTTTGACCTCAGGGAAACGGCAGATCCGTTCGGCAATGCGGTTGAACCCTACTTCCCTCTCTGGCATCATTTTAACTTCGATTACCGCAGTCACACTGTCATCACCAAGTTTATCCCAATTGATAATAGTGTTGTAACCCAGGATAATCTTGTCATCTTCCAACTTTTTAATTAATGCGGTTATGGTATTCTCATCTTCACCTAACATAGTAGCAATAGTCCCGGCATTTAACTTGGCATCACGTTCAATTAAATTTAATACCTTAGTCTGCAGATCCATTAAATACTCCTCCTCTACTCTCATATATTTTTCTAAAAAATAAAAAACTCCCATCCCTTAGAAAAGGGACGAGAGGAAACTCCCGCGGTACCACCCTGGTTGGCTATGCCCGGCTCAAAACTGATAACGGTTGTTACCGTTCGGCTTACTTCCCTGAAGAATTCACCGAAAACTCCCAGATGGCATCCTTATTATCCGCTTATCGGTTTGCACCTGACCCGACTCTCTGAAAAAGACGAACTTTAAGGTTCTTCTGATCATGGTTGTTTATGATTTGATAAATATATTATCACTACCGCATCCCCTGCGTCAAGTTGTAAAAAATAGCTCAAAGACAACTATTTTCTTGAACTATTTTTTAATTCTCTGCATATTATTACTCTAGGATTTTAAGCGGAGGTGTTCATTTGTGTATACAAATATTTTAACTTGTGAAGAACAAAAAACCTTAAATAAGTTAGAAAATTATTTTAAGTCTACCGACATGAGCCTTTATGATAAGATTATTAATGCTCTGATTATTGCAGAACATGAATTAACAGAGCATTGTTTTTGTAATGAGCATGAACGGCTTAAAATTGAAAACTTTAAACTGGTACTGGATAATCTGCTGGGAAAAATTGATATAAGCAGCTACTAGACATAAAAGTGTCGGCATTCACCGACACTTCAGACCGTCAAAAAAGGCTAATAGCTGCGTTAATTCGGAAGTCCCGTTCAATCGACGTACCTCATGTACGCCTCAATCACGGTCCTTCCGATTGCCTTGCTCTTAACCTTTTTTGCTCGCTCTGTCAGGATGTCGACTTTATCGACACCCTGAAGTGTCGGCATTCACCGACACTTTTTAACCTGCTATATTTACTTTAGTCTCATTTCCAGATCATTTACGCGCTGTTCTAATGCCGAAAATTCTTCTCTGGTTACTAAATCCTTATGCTTACACTTTACTTCTTCCTCAATGAAGGTCTTCATTTCCTGTTTAACTTCTTCGCCGCGTTTTATCAGATCATCAACAAAAGTATTACCCTCTTCAGCGTTGATTTCACCTTTTTCAACCATTTCCTTCATGAGCTTTTCAGCCTTTTCCCTGGTAACACTTAAAACACCTAGCCCAAGATAAAGAGCTCTTTTCATCATATATAACACCCCTTCGAATTTTTGCATTATAACTATTCTTATTATATCACCTTAATTACATTAATAATTCATCAGCTATGTAGATATTCTTAAGCTGGTTTTAGTATTAATTTTTGAGGGAGATAACCGATGTACTGAAATGACAAGCTTATGCAAGTTAGGATCTATTTTAAATCTGCTGTAAATGGCAATTTATAAAACATCTTCTTGATAAAAGCTCTCTTAGCGTATATAATATCAATTGCATATTCATGGGCCATTAGCTCAATTGGCAGAGCAGCTGACTCTTAATCAGAAGGTTCCGGGTTCGATTCCCTGATGGCCCACCATCTAAAATAAAGTGCCCTCCGGCTTCAGAGGGTATTTTTTATTTTCTGTGTTTCATTGAATTATAAGTTTTTGCCACATTATTGCCACATTGTTTTAAAATTGATGCTATTTTTAACACTCTTGTGTTCTTCTATTTCTTAATAATACTAGTGTCATCACAAATGATAAAACAATTAATGCAATCCATGTAATAGTTGCAATAGTTCTTGCAGATTTCGCTTTGTTTGTAAGTTGCTTTAATGCTTCGGCTTTGTACCACAATTGAATATTTGATATTTGATAATTTAACTTCTTTATTTGCTGGTCTGTGTTTCGCCATTCATTATAATCATTGACAATTTTTGCAGGGATATTTTCATGAATAGCTTCTCCCATATTTATTACACCAAAGTAACGACCAGCTTCCTTTACTAGACGTCCATCTTTAATTACAATAAGAGGCCGGGTTGTATCATAGGTGGTATATTTCTCCATTAATTCAGGGTCGTTTTGCATCGATTCATATAAAACTATATATTGTGTATGTCCTTTACTATAGGACTGTTTGTTTTTTTCTAACTTCTCTATCTCATTCTTGAGTTCATTTAGCTTATCTATGCCAATCTGACTTTTATTAATTTCATTAGCAGTATGAATTACAATACTATCTATGAAATAAGGGAATGCTTGCCCTGACATATAGTCAGCAGTATTTGGGTTAATATTAATGCCGTGAAGAATCTTCTGCCATGGTTCTGCCTTTTTATTGTTCCAATAATTCTGTTCTTTAGCAAATAGCCAGGAATAAGACCAGAAGTGATAGTCTTCGTTGGGTAGAGTACCATTCAGTTCGACCCAGGTTTGACCAGTCCATCTATCTTTTAATGCTTGAACTTTAAGAGATTTTTCAAAGCTTTGAACAGGTTCTTTATCCCATCTAAAAACTCCTGCTGCAGACAATAGAATCAATAGAACCAAAGGAATAATCCAGATATTTTTATTCATGTTTCTCCGTCCTTCCGGTTGGTTAAGTTGTGTTCAATTCCATCCCGCCGACCTGAGTTTTTGCAATTGAGCTAACTAAATCAATAGATCTTTGAGAAGTTGCTTGATGATATAAGGACTTATAGCCCCCACTTTGAATTCATTTACTGTTAAATAGCCTATAATATTGCCATTACCGTCAATAATCATGGGAGGATGTAAAGAAAACTCATTAAAAGGACTATAAATCGATAATTCTCCACCATAGCGGCCAAACTCATTCCATATACTTTTACTTGAAAATTCGTTGCCGTATGTTCCAAAACTATTAAAAATACTATCGGATGCAAATTCATTAGAAGTTAGCTCGCCTAGAAAAGTAGCTTTGCCATCGTCTGCAACAAGAATCAAGGGAGTTACAATACCAGTATTAACTTGAGGTTTTGTAAATACTGGCTCTGGATTGTAATATTCTGAATTATTAGAACTAATTATTTGAACTGAGGATTCAATCAGTTCATCATTTTCGTATTCGGCTACAATTACATCTCCATTCCTAAGATATGCGGTAACAACACCTTCTAATTTTCCATTTATCCAATTACCAATTATCCTACCGCCATCAGAATAATATGCAGTACCAGGTCCATGTTTCAAGCCTTTTTTCCATTCCCCAACATGTTTTTCGCCATTTGGCCAGGTGTAGGTTCCCTGCCCTGTTCTCTCACCTGCAATCCAGTTTCCAACATATTTATCGCCGTCTGCCCAGGTATAAGTTCCCTGGCCGTGAATTTCGCCTTCAACCCAGTTACCGCTGCACATAGCGCCATTAGGCCAGGTATATGTGCCCTGTCCATTCCTCAAACCGTTTACCCAGTCACCGACATATTTTTCTCCGTTAGGCCACCACATAGTTCCCTTGCCGTTATATAATCCACTTTGAGTTATTCCTTCATAGATTGAACCATCATTATTTACAATTCTTTCATGTATTGGTCCCGTATAGGTTTGAATGAATACGGTCTGTGAAGCGCTATCCCAATTTACCACAGCGCCAAATGCTTCACTGATAAACCGGAGTGGGACTAGAGTGCGACCATTAATTATTTGGGCAGGGACATCTAATTGTTTAACTTGGCCGTTCACCATTGACGCACTGGATCCGATCTGCAAAACAACTGTAGTGCCGCTTTTTACTGCAGTTACAGTTCGAGTATCCTGGTTCCAGCCTACATTTGCTCCCATCGCTTCAAATATTGCTCGAAGGGGAACCAATGTGCGGCCTTGTTCAATAACTGGCCGAGCATCTGTAAATGCCAATGGTTGTCCATCAATAATCACACATGGACTTGCCATTGCCGGCACTGCAAACAATAAACATAGAAATAACCCCAGTATAAATGATTTACGCATAACAACCTCCTCGCGCCATTAAGACATATTTATTTCTTCAACACATAATGATAAAATCCTTTCCACATATACTAAATGCAGGAATTTGTCTGTTTGGGTAGAAATATATTTTATGCCTTATTTGTCAAGTACAGTGCCTGGAATTATATACATCGGTCATGCGGTTTTGAACAATTAAACTTAAATTTTGCGTAGAGTATTGTTTGTTAGGGGGTAGAATAGTGGCTTTAATTCAATGTATCGAATGTGGAAAGGAGTTTTCTGATAAGGCAAGTAGTTGTCCAAATTGCGGATGTCCTGTAACTCATATTCTGCAGCTAAATAGAGAAGTCAATACAGACGCTAATAATACAGAACCTGAAAAGAATCGGAAAAAACCTTTCATCATTATTCTATCATCGATTATACTAATTGCCCTCATTATTGGAATAGCTGCGTTTTTGCCGAAAGAAATGGCTTATCGAAACGCAATAACAGCCATGGTCGCTGGGGAAAAGGAAACTGCTTTAAATACTTTTGTAAAGTTAAATAGCTATAAGGATAGTTCCAGATATGTCAGTGAAATAGAATCTAAAATAAAAAAAGAAACATACGATGAAGGAATCAAAGCTTATCGAAGAGATGATTTTAAAACTGCTTTCGCTAACTTTATGGAATTAAGCGAATACAAAGATAGCAGATATTATATTTTACTTATACACACAAAAATTATGAACTCGGATGAAGATAACTTAGATTTTGGGATTCTTGATTTATTGTCTTATCCAGATATTGATACCAAAAACTTAGACATTGACCATCCACGTACTGAAACTATAAAGACATTAATCGCACACTTAGATTTTGAAGATACAAAAATGTAATACTTAATGGTTACTACTTGGAATTATTCCTCGAAGGTTCTTGGGAAACCAATGACGGAAATTACTATTATACTGTTACAAATACTAACGGTGTATATGAAATCGATTTCGGAGATTTTTCGAAAGAAAATATAAAATATCCAGAATGGTATACAAGCTACAATATACCATGGTATGAAGGAAAGCACTATAAATATGAAAATGGAATACATTTTCAGGGAAGTGACGAATCAGGTTGGACGAAACAATTTAAAATCACTATAAAATCTAAAGATGAAATCACTATATTTAGTTTTAAAGACAATAGATCTTATCCTTTGCGCAGGATATAAACCTGAAAACTCTGCTTATTTACCCTGTAAAGGGTATTTGCCTTACGGTTTGGAAAATAATAAACCCGCTCGCAAAAAGCGGGTTTATTTGTGCAGCAATTTAATTGCCAAAAACAGCGTTTAGTGCATTTACTGCTTCGTTTTGCATAGATGGGGTAACATGGCTGTAAATATCGCCAGTAGTGGAAATACTCTCATGGCCTAATCGTTCCTGAACAACTTTGAGGTTTACTCCCTGACTGAGCAGTATTGTGGCGTGTGTATGTCTAAGGTCGTGAAATCTGACTCCATCCGGGATGCCACTTTTATGCCACAAATTTATAAAACTATATAAAACTATTCTAATGTTTTAAAACCTTGTTTGTAAGAATATATTAGGCTTGTGCCACATAATAAAACTTCTTAAAACCTCATTAAACTTACTTTGAACGCACTCTTAATCAGAAGTTTGAAGATTCGATTCCCTGATGGCCCACCATCTAAAAAATATGTAACCGCGCAGATTTGCGCGGTTTTTGTATTTGCTAAATATGCTTGTAGCAACCATTTTAGTTTTATGCTGTATACGTTTAGAATTCTTTAACATGCAAATCAATCGGCGTTTTGCAAAGTGGTTCTGCTCCATAACTCCTCACCACAACCG
>CAZLVY010000021.1:0-25845 GCA_964563125.1 uncultured Syntrophomonas sp.
TCTGCTTAACTTATCTTTTTCTAAAATAGAACACATCATTATCGGAAGTAATACTCAAAGCACCTGTTTGAAATAAATGATAAAGATGTGACATGGCTTCGCCAGTGGCAAAAAGTTTCTGACCCCAGGGGAAATCCTTCCAATCCTTAAATGAAAGATCCCATTTCATTTTACTGGCTACCTCAACACCATTCATTCTATGTTCGCCCAGTATATCCATAACATTTTCCAGGCGAAACTGGTGATGTTCTTTTAGTTCATTAATTCTTCCGCGGCAATCATTTAAAATATAGCGGTGACCGGGGAGTACCAGATCCACTTCCAATGCAGCTATACGATTCAGACTTTCAAGATAACTTCCCAGTACATCCTCCCCTAACTGCCATAGGGTAATGTTGGGAGTAATCTTACCCAGTATATGATCTCCCGACAGTAATAGCTTTTTATCCTCATCATAAAGACAAACATGTCCGGGAGTATGTCCCTTGGTTTCCAAACATTTAAAACTGTAGTCCCCAACCTTTATTTCAAAACCGTCCGTCACCAAAGTAAAACCATTAAATATCTCCGGTGCATATCGATAACCTGGATGTCTGGTAATAGTATCTTCAATTCCATTAGCAATAAGCCCGCTAAATTGTAGAAAACTGCTGAACAGTTGCCAATGGGAGCTTTCCCGACCGCCCCCCACCACATAAGCATCTGGTTCACTCATCCACACCGTAGTCTCCGGTTTTACCAGAAAAGTAAGTAACCCGGCGTGATCAGAATGCAAATGAGTAATCAGCAGATCGGTGGTCTCCATACTAAAGTCCAGAGTTTGCAGAGCTTTAATCATCGCCTGACGCGATTCCTCACAGTTAAAGCCAGTGTCTACCAGCAGGTTTCTTTCTTTGCCGCGAATAAAGTATGAGTTGGTAGCACGCAAGGGATTATTAGGTAATGGGATCTCCAGCTTATAAATATCTGGTAAAACTTGTTCAATCATATTCTATCTCCTATTCTTTTGTACTGCTATATAAGCTTAATCAAGAATGAAATCCTTCTATCTATGGTACAATTTTTCCTGACAATAAACAATTTTTTTGAAACCAAACCAATCGGTAATTCCTATCTTAAATAATTATTTTCTAAAATTAGATACATTTTAATTTGTACACCGGGAATTTTATAACCTAAGACACGAATCATCGGTTACAAATATGCAGGATTAAAGGTAAAATAAATAGAAATAAATAATCGTGCATGTGTGAAGGCAACATTTGAAGCCTAACCCCTAAAGCCGGAAAGGGTAACTTATGAATTCACAACAGGACTTGATTAAATATTTATGCAATGTTTTTAAACTTACCGAGATTGAGTGGTTACCGTCTTCGGTTGTTGCTTTGCTCTTATATTTGTTGGAGAATCCGTCGTCTTCGGTTGATGGTGATATATTATTTCTTAATATTGAAAAGCAAAAGACTAGTGCTCAATTGCTGACAATTATTGCTGCGAAAGGTGAAATAATCGTAGAAAAACCAGTATTTTTTTCCCATGATGATAAAAAATTTAACATATCTCTTTTTTTGGAGAAAGATATAATTCCCTATGCAACTGAACTGGGCATTTATCATGATGAACTGTTAAGCATCAATCTCGTCCTATTATTAGACGAGGAAGAACAAATTATAGATGTTAATGAATTAACTAATAGTTTTTGGGGCGCTGTACCAATTATAACTCCGTATAAGAGTCCGGATACATTTATTAAAGAACTATCCATCGAAAATTATTCCGGGCAAACTTTTAACTCGGTTCTGCTCATTTATCCGAAACATTTTTATATAGAAAAAAAACGCACCGGACCTTTAGATTCTAAGTTAGAATTAATCCCTTTTGCTACTGAATCTTTTGCTTTAAAAATTAATCAGCGCTATAAAATCTTCTCATTTACTGCTGACTCTGAATATAATCTTACTGAGGAAAAAAACTTGCTGCGAGTAAAGCTGTATGAAAAGCATTTTTCTAATATCGTGCCCGCAGAAACATCTGAACCACAGCTAATCCTTGACCAAATTGGTGAAACAAATTGCAATCAGAATATCATTAATATATATCTTAATTTAGCGCTTGATTGCCTGGAAGTTGATTATTCTGATGCTTATCCTGCTTTATCTGCCCCTGATGATATACGGCAGGAATTGCAGGAACGACACCAGATAGGGTATGATTTCATAAGAGATAATCAGTTAGCAGACCCTCGATTTATATCTGATTATGGCCTTCATCTTCAGCAGGGCTATAACATGCCTGTTTCGAGTCAGTATATTAATAAGGGTGTTTATTTTAAAGCATTAGCTTTGCTAAGTTTACTATCCGGTAAAAAGTAATAATTGCGGGTTATTTGTAATGACCGGGTTACCCATTGTGCCCGTATATAAAAAGGGAGGAAATCATATGCTATCAACATTTGCCCTACATCCTGCTGCATCCAAAAATCTAATTGCCAAAGCGGTAGTGAAACTTCCCGAAGTGCAGGCGGCTTTTAAAAAAGGTCGGCTTATCATAGGCAGCGGTACAACCAATATCGATGTATTAGAACAATTATCAGGTATTATTTTGGAAAATAAAAGTCGTGGTGTTGCCGGTGTAATCACTCAGAAGGTCGGATGTATTACCGACCCTGATGATCGCGATGGTAATTGGTGTATAGAAGACGGAAAGCTGATCGAAGCTGATTGGCTGGAATTTTTGAACGGTTTTCAACCGGGCGACGTATTTATAAAAGGAGCCAATGCAATTGACCCGGCTGGTAATGTTGGAGTTTTGCTGGCCAATTCTCTGGGTGGTACCATTGGCCAGGCTATTGGTATACTGCGTTCCCGTGGTATTACTCCGATAATTCCGGTGGGACTGGAAAAAATGATTCCCTCCTGTTACCAGGCGGAAAAAGTAATGGGTATTTTTAAAGATGAATACAACTTAGGCATCAAGGTAGGTTACATGGCCTTATCAAATACGCAGGTAATTACTGAAATTGAAGCGCTTAAAATACTTTGTGGTATTGATGCTGTCCAGGTTGCATCTGGTGGGGTCGGGGGCATGGAAGGTTCGGTCTTTCTGGCTGCTGACTGTGAATCGGAAGCTCAGGCTAAAAATCTGCTGGATTTAGTTAAAGCAGCTAATCGGATTTCTCCCCTGAAAATAAATAAAAGAAAGTGCTCAACCTGTAATTTGCCCTGTTACTTTGGCGATAAAGCTGCTAAATAATTATTTGCCCCGCAGCCAGGAAAACCAGGAGGCTTTTCCTTTGTCATCCTGTTCGTTTTTCCACAGCTGTAAAAATTTATCGATTTTTTCTTCGCGGTCTTGATTGCGTTTTTCGATCTTTTCTTCCAGTCTGGCGATGCGCTGCTCCAACTTTTTATTTTGCTGGAGCAGCTCTTCATTTTGTTCTATAATTTTGGCTCCGATATTTACCAGTTCACTGACCGGGAGTCCCTCATTACGCACCGCAATTTCTGTTGCATCGCTCTCTTCACTGTTTTCCAAAGCCATTTTTATAGCTGTAGTATTAAGTCCTTTTTCTTTTAACTTAATAATTAACTTCAGGGTATCTAAGTCAGCTTCACTATAAAGTCTGTCGCCGCGGTCATTTCTTTTAATACGCAATCCCAGACTGTTTTCCAGATACCTTAAGGTATGCTGTTCAATAGAAAGCATTTCCGCTACATCACTAATTTTGTAATAAATTTCTTTCATTCACTTGTCACCTTTCTTAATGTCACTTCATAAATTGTTATCAGGTAACCAATAAAGTAATAAATCCTTACCAGTTAGATGTTTTAGACTTAACAACCAGTTATGAAGCAGCTTGTAAGAAATATTTTTCCTGAACTTAACAATTAACCTGATTATGAACTTTATTGTGAACCTTACTTTCCCTTCCACTTACTTGCTCTTATATAAAACTATCTGTTTTATATATATGAGCAGAACCGTCCCAATTAGGACGGTTCTTTTTTTATTATTAAACAATTTAACAAATTAATAACAGACTTTAAAAAGTTTATTGGTAATTAAAAGAGGCTTCCCCCAAAAGGAAAGCCCCCTGCTAATGTGTTCTTGATTCTAATAATCAAAAGCTTCTAAAGGAATATCTAGTACGGAATGATCGCCATCTTTAACTAGTTCAGCAACTGCCCAAACATTAGGAACTACATTTCTCAAGTAGTACTTGGCGGCCATAACTTTACCGACATAGAAATTGTAATCAAAGTGATCTGCACCGACTTCTTCTGCCTTTTTAGCAGCTAACACAGCTTGATCCAATATACAACGTCCGGCAAAAAGCTGCGAACTGGCTGTAAGAATGCGGCGGGAATACACTGGCATCATACCGTATTTCTTCTGACCAAAATATCCGCCGATAGCCATTTGAATTTCAGTATAGGCATCAAGCGCTTTGCCCAAATTGGCAAATTCTTTACCCAGAGTTAAATCAATACCGCTTTCTGGTGCTTGTGCAGCTAGAGCAGCATCTTTATTAGCTTCATAGAAGTCTCTCATTTCCTGAATGAAATTAGCAAATGCAGCGCCTTTCTTAAGCAGCCATTTACGGCCTATGAGATCCATTGACTGAATGAAGTTTGTTCCTTCCCATATGGAGTAAATTTTAACATCACGGGCTATTTGCGCAACCGGATAGTCTTCACAGTAACCATATCCGCCATAAGCTTGAATTGCTTCGCCAATCAGCCACCAGGCTTCATCAGTGGGATATGCTTTACATATAGGAGTGGAAACTTCGATTAAATCATTAGCTGCTTCACGTTTGGCAGGATCAGGGTCGTGATGTCTTATATCAAAGGCCATATAGACTTTATACATCATAGCTCTAATTGCTTCTACATGAGCTTTACCCATCAGTAGAGTTCTTTTGATATCTTCATGATTAATGATATTAACACGGTCGCCTTTTGGATTGGTAAGTGGACGTCCCTGAATACGGTCTTTACAATAATCCCGGGCATTATAGAATGCATTGGCTGTGCAGGAAAGAGCAGCATGTCCGGTTTCCATACGGGCGCCATTCATCATCTGGAACATCTGCGCCATTCCATCGCCTTTGCCTTCATTATCTAAAGGATTGATACCTAAGAGCCAACCGCGGCAGTTATTATTTTCTCCCATAGCTAAGGCAGCGGTAACTGAACCATGCTGACCTAATTTATGTTCCACCCCGGTGGTCTGCACATCATTATCTTCGAAACTTCCATCCTCATTTATCCAGTACTTGGGAACTATAAATAATGAAATGCCTTTAGTTCCTCCTTTGGAACCTTCGATTCTGGCTAAAAACATATGGACTATATTTTCAGTAAAATCATTATCGCCGCCGGTTATGAAAATTTTATTTCCTTTAATTTTAAAAATACGCGGGTGTTCTGTTGGATAGGCTCTGGATAAAATGTCTCCAACGTCAGAACCGGCAGTAGGTTCCGTCAGACACATGGTACCAGACCAGGTTCCATCCATCATCTTGGGTAAAAACAACTCTTTTAATGGTTCATCACCAAAGCTTTGAATTAGTTCTGCCGCCCCACTGGTTAGAATGATATAGGGTCCAAAAGTTGGATTGGCCGCACAAAACAATTCCCAAACTGCAGATTGTAAAATGTGCGGTAAAACCATAGCTTCTTCAGACTCATCAATATTACTTGTTCCCCATCCTTCTTCCTGCAACTTATGAAATAGCGGACCAAATGAAGGTGGTAAAGTCACTTTGCCATCTTCAAGTTTTATTGGGTTGCTATCACCATCTTCGTTAGTTGGTTCGATTAATTCTTTTGCCATTTTCAGGCAAGGGTCTAAAACTGAATCAACATCTTCTTTGGAATAATAATCGGCGAATTGCGGATATGCAAAGACCTGTTCGGTTGGTAACCATTCTTTTATTATAAACTTAAGATCTCGGGCGTTTAAATACGCAAAATTGGAAGCCATTTTTTTAAATTCCTCCTTCAACTGGAGTCCCCCCCTAATGGCTAACTCACCATGAGAACTCCTCCCATTATTTTTTTACTTATTGCCATGAAAAATGTTCAATCGATGTTCCTGTTTGTAAGATCACCCCCCCGATAAAACATTCAATTTGTCTTCTGGCCAGACAAGCTTACTATAATGAAATATGAAAAGAACGAATTAAATATTCTTACATCAGTTTATTGCTTAAATGCTATCAGACAGAAAACAACCACTCTCAAACTTTCTATTCATTGCCAATATTCTAAATATTAGTAGCGAATTCCTTTTTTAACCTCATAAGTTTTAATATTCTGACTATTATGGCTGTAGGAACAACAAAAAAGCTGCCCGCCATAAAGCGGGCAACTCTACAGAGTAAAATATTTTTTTGAAACTAGAAAATAAGGAAAGCTTCCTCGGCGATATCCAATACTGAAGTATCAGCTTCCTTAATTACTTCTAAGGTTCTAAATATATTAGGCATAATGTTTCTGGCAAAATATTTAGCTGCATTAACTTTGCCATTGTAAAACGCATAATCATAATGATCTGTACCCAGCTCATCAATTTTCTTCTGCGCAACTACGGCTTGTTCCAGCAGCAGCTGTCCGCAAACCAGTTCTCCGGTTGCATGAAGAATGCGTGTAGCATAAAGGGGCATCATACTCATCTGACCATTGCCGAAGAATCCGCCTATAGCCATCTGTATTTCACGATAAGCGTCAACTGCTCTTTTAACAATAGCCATTTCTTTCTCTAATCCTTTGGATCCAGCATTTTCAACCGCAAAAGTTTCAATTTCTGCTAACCAATCAGCAAATACAGAACCTTTGCCCATCATCCATTTACGGCCGATTAAGTCCATGGACTGGATATAATTGGTGCCTTCCCAGATAGAATAAATTTTAACGTCTCTGCACAGTTCAGCCACCGGATATTCTTCAGAATAACCGTTGCCGCCCAGAACTTGCATAGCTTCTGCGCAAAGTTCCCAAGCCTTATCAGAACAATATGCTTTTACTATCGGAGTGTTTACTTCCAATCTGGCTTTAGCTTGTCTCTTTTCTTCCGGATCCTGTGATAATTCAGCTATATCAAAATAATAGTAAGTCTTAAAAAGCAAAGCCCGCATACCTTCAATATAAGCTTTCAAGTCCAGCAGCATTCTTTTTACATCTTCATGTTTGATTATTGCCATTCTATCTGCTTTAGGATTGGCAATTGGCCTGCCCTGAATACGTTCTGCCGCATAACTTGCCGCATTATGATAAGCAACTGCTGTCTCAGCCAGTGCAGCATGACCTGTTTCCATACGTGCACCATTCATCATCTGGAACATCTGTGCCATACCTTCCCCTTTACCGTCAGCATCAGGGGGGTTACCCAGAATGTATCCTAAACATTCATTTTCTTCTCCAAAAGCCATAACGCAGGTAGCAGAACCTTTAATACCCATCTTATGTTCAATACCTACACAGTTAACATCATTGGTTCCGGTAATGTTACCTTCATCATCTACAGCCATCTTGGGTACTACAAAAAGTGAAATACCTTTGGTTCCAGGTCTGGCACCTTCTACCCGGGCTAAGACCAGATGGATAATGTTTTCAGTGATATCCTGGTCACCCCCGGTAATAAAGCATTTGGTTCCTTTTATTTTATAAATTCCTTCTTTTTCGGTTGGATACGCTTTAGCTAAAAGGTCTCCTACATCGGAACCGGCATTTGGTTCAGTCAGGCACATGGTTCCTGCCCATTGACCACTATACATTTTTTCTTTAAAAAGACCTTTAATTTGATCACTGCCAAATTTGGCTACCAGGCCTGCTGCTCCGGATGTGGCTAAAACATAAGGCATTATTGCGGCATTGGCACCTGCCATGTATTCTCCGCAAGCGCGGAATAAAAGATTGGGCAGTCTTCCTTCACAATCATGATCTTCGTTGCTGCCGCCCCAACCGTTTTCATTCACGAACCAATATACATCTTTAAATGAGGGAGGTACTTCAACCTTTCCTTCTTTAAACTGGGCTTGAATAGTTTCTCCGTCATCTCTGGTGGGAGCCATTACCTCCTTAGCCACCTTTAAAGCTGCATCTAAAATACTGTCAATGTCGTCCACACTGTAATAATCCTTATAAGCATCGAAGGATAAAACCTTTTCAATATCCAACCATTCTTTCAGGATAAACTTATGATCTCTAGTTGAGAATAGAAAATTTGATGCCATTATTTATTACCTCCTTAAAATACCTCACATTTATTCCGATTACAAAAACAACCAGAAAAGTCAAGTTTAATCCCCATTAAACTGACTCTGACTAAAATAGTCAAACATCACCCCCTGCAGGTTATCTTACTAATCGAATTTATTAATTTTAATTATAGGTGGTTTAAAATTCTTTTTAAACCCCATCGGGAATAATGGGAAAATTACCACTAATTCAACAACTAATGCTTGCCTATATATCGGTTTCGGCTCTATCCTTGCCCTGAATTTATTAACAATTATTAAGAAATTTCCTCAAATCTTTTCAGGCAAATACTTTTTGTACAGGATAAAAATTCTTTCTCAAACTGTTTTTTAGTTCACCCCGTAAATCAGGATGAGCAATTGCAATTAACTCCAGAGCCCTTTCACGAATGCTTTTATATCTTAAATTAGCAATTCCGTATTCGCTAATTACATATTGAGCATATGTACGTGGCACTGTAACCGGTGTACCAAGAGGCAATTCAGGCACTATTGACGAAAGCAAACTACCATCAGGTCGACGGCGCGCTGAGGTTAAAAGGGTTATACCCTTGCCGCCATCTGACCAATAAGAACCCATCATGAAATCCAGTTGCCCCCCTGAACCGCTGATCATTCTATGTCCAATTCCTTCTGATGCAATTTGCCCGCTCATATCTATCATCAGTGCCATATTCATAGTAACCATATTAGGATGTTTGGCAATAAAGACCGGGTCATTAGTATAATAGGCAGGGTGAATTTCACAGGCCGGATTTTCCGCAGCAAATTCATACATTGCTTTATCACCTAAACAAAAAGTACCCATAGTTACACCCTGATGGTATGGTTTACGGGCATTTGTCACAATGCCCTTTTCTACTAATTGCGGCAGACCTATAGGGTACATTTCTGTTACCACCCCCAGGTCATATTTTCCTTCCAGACCTGCCACAACTGATTCAGTGATTCCGCCTATTCCCATTTGGATATTATCCCCGTTATTAATAAGCTCAAGAACATATTGGGCAATGATGTTTTCCACCTCAGTTGCCTCTCCACGCTTGAACTCGGGTATAGGGCTGGAATGCTCAATGAAATAATCAAATTCCGATATATGCAGCCAATTGTTACCAAATACTACTGGCATCTGCTCATTTACTTCTCCTATTGCCACCCGGAGTCGACCTTTAGCTCTGCCATCTTTTAAAACTGCCATACTGTAATCACTGGTAAGGCTCAAGTTTACATAACCGTTTTTATCCGGCGGGGTTACCATAGTAATATACACATCAGAACGTTCAGTGCATTTTTGACCTCCATCAAAAACAGTACTTACCAAAAAATCAGCCGTATTAGCAGCATAACTGTCACGAATAGCTGCTACTCCGAATGCCGGTACATAATTAATATGGCCTTGAATCTGTCTCATAAAATCCGGATCATACAATCTATTAGGACGAAGTTGAATACAATCCATAATACTAACGTCACGCAGTTCTTCATGTCGATCCAAAATTGCTTCGTATAGTTCTGCTGAACAGCCTCCAACCCCAATTGCTATAGAAATAAAATCCCCGGATTTTACCGATTGTGCTGCTTCTGCAAAAGAAACACATTTACGGCGGTATTCTTCCTGCCATGATTGATACGACATTATTTTCCCTCCACGCTCCAATATTTCTACAATAATTTCAATATATTTTAATTGCGTATAATTGTCAACCGTAATAACTTGTGCATCTGCATAATTAAACTATTATTTAAACTCTGACAGGTCCTTATAACTAAATATTAATAACTAATCATTATCCTTAAAAAGGCATATGACCTGAACTTAAAGAAATTAATTTAAGAACAGCATCATTTTTCAATGAGATTGTAATCGAATAAACAGGATTTTATCTAGTTATGTTGAATATATGTAGCAGTATTCAGCAGGGGGTGAATTATAAATCCTAGAGGTTGAATGTATTGACAAATATTTTTTTGGGGGGGAAATTATGTCGACCGTAAATGAAATGAAGGTAACCGGGCATGTGCAGGAACTGGTTGCTAATCCAACACCATTAGGACTGTTCGGACTGGCAATAGTAACTTTAGTAGCTTCATCGAGTAAACTGGGAATAACAGACGGTACCGCTTATATTATACCCTGGGCAATTTTCTTGGGTGCTTGTGCGCAGTTTGTAGCAGGTATCATGGACTACAAACATAACAATACTTTTGGCGCCACAGCTTTTTGTGCTTATGGCTTCTTCTGGTTCGGTATGGGGATGAGTTGGATGATTGCCACCGGTATTATTGGCCAAGGTGTAGCCTACGATCCACGACAAATGGGTTTTGCCTTTCTGGGCTACTTTATATTCACCATGTTTATGACTGTTGGTGCCATGGGTACTAACAAAATACTATTTATAATATTTTTCCTGATCGATCTGCTTTTCCTGGGACTTTTCATGAGCACCTTGGGCTGGGGCGGAGAATTATGGCACATGCTGGCTGCATATTCTGAACTTGGTATTGCTATCTTTTCTTTTTATGGTTCTGCAGCTGCGGTTTTAAATACCCATTATGGTATTACTGTTTTACCAATTGGCAGTGCATTCGGTCCCTTTACTAAAGCTGCTGTTGCCGCGAAGCAATCTGTCGTCTCTGCATAAATCTATTTTTAAAAAAAGACACGGCCTCAGGGCTGTGTCTTTTTTATTATTTCAACATTAACGTTTCAATTTAGCTATTTGGTTTCTTAGAGCTTGATTCTCTTTTTCCAAATCCTTTATTCGCTGTTCAGGAGTAATAATTATAGTCTGGCTAACTGGCTGCCAAACCTTTTTATAATAGTCATTTATTATACTGTGACCATATGTATCGCAGTTGGCAAAAGCCGTAGCATAATCCGGATACTTGCTTCTGTCATAACCGGGAACCGCCCACTTACCACCCAAGTCTTCCCAATTAGTGGAATTACCCCGCTTGATTAAAGCAAATCTGGGACTGAGCAAATCTTTTCCGGCAGGCAGTGGAGCAGTCGTAGCATAAGCATATAGATGTTGAATATGAGCTTCCACGCCAGTAGCAGGCGTATCAAAAAAAGCCCCGTGTTTTCCTTCTTCAAACCAAACCCTATTGGGGTCAGCTCCTCTTAAGTCTTCATCTGCAGCAGCTGCTTTTCCGGTAGCGCTAAGTCCACAATAATTATTTTGCTCAGGCAGAACTATGCCGCCATATTTCCACCAACCGGTTTCCTTAGCTGACTGACAAAAGGCAATATCCCCTCTGATTCCATATTCTTTACCAATCTTAATATATAAAGCAGCCAAGTCCGGAGCATTAGGGTTGTTCTTAAGCGCCAGATCCCTAAGCTCAGCACTGCTAACCATTGATTCACCAAGAATAGATAAAGTATGATACTGACTGTCCGATTCTGCCGGTGTCTCCGCTTCTGCATGACTGGTAATTATTACAGCTCTGCCTGTCCCATCCCATTGTACATCCATTCCCAGAGTTTCACTTATTACCCGGATTGGCACCATAGTTCTATCATTAATTATTACGGGATTTGTATCAGTATTTATCTCCTTCCCGTTTATGTAAATTTTTATAGTCTCCCCAGCGTCAGCTGCCTGGGGTATGTAAAAAAGAGTTCCGGCGGCAAATACTGCTATTAAAAGAAATGCAACGATTTTAGCGGGCTTAAACAACTTCACAAAAAACACCTCCATATTATTTATTATTAATTTAAGCATCCAATATAAATGTCCACCCTCGTTTATGTCCAGACGGCAATTTTTTTTGGATTCATCAAATTTGTATATGATTTAGATGCATAAATTCTTACAAATAAAATACGAAAAAACCTTATACCTCCAAATTATAACAAAAGAATTAGTTAAGTTGCAGTATATCATCATATTTCGCCAATAATACTCATAAAAAATTGGAAATTTTAGCCACAATAAGACACGATACGCTATGCCAAATGTTGTATTCTATTATTGCATTATCTTATTATATTTTACTTGGGAAATTTAGACAATGTTTGCAGGGAGGGTCTTTAGTGTTGATTCATTATTTGAAGCGTTGGTGCTTTCCATACATAGCGTTTATGATTTTACTGACAAGTCTTATAAGCGGTTATTTCTACGGGTCAAAAGACCCAAACTATTATGTAGCAGCAAATACCTTGCTGTTGATTGCTGTTTTGCTTATAGCAATATATATCGCTACATCATTAATGGCAACTAAACCAATCGCAAGCAGTAATATATCTACACACAAACTCCTGGCTAATCTTAGTCATGAATTCAGAACTCCTATGATCGGTATTATTGGTGCTGTGGATTTACTGGAAAGCGATAACTTGACTTCTGAGCAAAGCGATAATGTAGAAATTATAAAGAAATCCGGTCGTAATCTATTAGCTATCATAGACAATGTTTTAGAAATAAATAAGCTGGAACTAGGTCAGGCAGAAACAACTCTCCTGCCTTATTCTCTGAAAAAGATTATTAACTCATGCGCAATCGAAGTAACCCCTTCACTTAAGGCTAAAGGTTTAAATTTTAATATTGATATTGCCAGTGACACTTGTGTTATCGCAATGGTAGATGAGGTGAAGCTAAAACAAGTCGTATTAAATTTATTACATCAAGCTATTGAATATGCAGAAGACGGCAGCATTATTATTAAAGCTAATTTGAAAGAAGCGCTTATTTCCAAACATCATTTGCTGCTGTCAGTTACCTATACCGGGTCTTATAAACTGTTACCTCTTGTTAATCCTCTGGCAAATTTAGATAACTCTTCTCCTGCTAATGAGTTTACCTCTGGCTTAGGTTTATATTTTTGTAAGAAGCTTACTGAGTTTATGGGAGGCCGGTTCTGGATATCCCACCAAGCAGATGGGAGTTCGACTTTTCAATTAAGCCTCCCTATTGAAATTCTCACCGAAGACCAATTTGATGAAAATGAAACTGTCTCTTTAAATATTTGTTCAGCAGCACCTTTTGCTAGGATTAAAGTCTTACTGGTTGAAGATAATAATTTCAATGTTAAAATCTTATCTCAAATGTTACATAACTATGGTTTTGAAGTTACTACAGCTAATAATGGTTTGGAGTGCTTACAAATATTGCAGGCAGAAACTTTTAATGTAATTTTAATGGATATGCAGATGCCGGTTATGGACGGATATGAAGCATCGCGAATTATTAGCAATGACCCCAATTATAGCTCTATTCCAATTATTGCAGTAACAGCCAATGCCATGATTGGAGACCGTGAAAAGTGTCTTGCCTGCGGATGTACTTCCTATTTGGCTAAACCATTCCAGACCCGGGAGTTGACTCAGGAAATTGAACAGGTCTTAAAATCCAGGACCATTTCTAAAAAAAGTCCCCACCCCGGTGAAGATAATCTGGCCGGATCATTGCCGGAATTTATTGCCGCATTAGCCAAATCTATCAGCCAACTTGAAGAAGCATATATTAAAGCAGACTGGAACCTGATAATAAACATCTGCCATGATATTAAAGGCATGGCCGGAATATATAGTTATAAGGATATTTATCATCATGCCTCACTAATTGAGGCTGCTGGCCGAAAGAAAATGGCTAAAATAGTTAGCATGACTTTACTGGATTTAAAAGCTTCCTATACAGACTTAATCTCATTCCATGATATAACTGGCATCAGTTAAGATTACCCCTGGATAACAACTGGGCATACTACTCTTGACAAAAAGAACTCAGCAAGTTAATATTTGTCAGAATATTCATTTAATACAGGAGGTCTTCTTATATATGGCAAGATTTATTGCAACAGACAGCACCAGCGACTTACCGGAATCATTTAAACATCTGAACAATATTAAAATTGTTCCTTTAAATGTTCATATCAATGAAGAAGTTTTCAAAGACGGTATTGACCTGACCAATATAGTTTATTATCAGCGCCTGCGCAATGAATCTATCTCTCCTCTCACATCACAACCATCTTCCGGTGACTTTATGGTGGTTTTTGACAGTTTAGCTCAAGGTGATGAAATGTTAGTAATCCTTGTTTCTTCACTGTTGTCAGGAACTGTGCAATCAGCATTATTAGCCAGTGAATTGGTTATGCAACAAAAGCAGGGGATTAAAATCGAGATAATTGATTCCCAATCTGCTGCAATTGGTTTGGGATTTCAGGTAATGAGGGCTTATGAAATGATCAAGACCGAAAAGTCTCTGACAGAAATAAAAGCAGAGGTACTGCGGATTCAGGATAAAAGCAAAATATTTTTTGTGGTCGATAATCTTGAGTACCTGTTCCGCGGCGGCAGAATAAGCGGTATAGGCAAGCAAATCGGTAACATTTTGCAGCTTAAACCAATTCTGATTCTCAAAGAGGGAAAAGTAGAAGTATTTGATAAAGTAAGAACCAAGCATAAAGCAGTCAACCGTATTTTAGATGAAGTAAAAAAAGATGCAGCTAATATCGAAAATCTAGCCGTCCTTCATATTGACAATGAAAAAGAAGCTCAGGAACTGGCTAAAGAAATTGGCCTTTTTTATCCGGGTCCTATCCTGATTACTGAACCAGGTCCTGTAATAGGAACACATACCGGACCTGGGACCATTGGTTTAGCTTATTATTAAAATGAAAAAACACGTAGAGAGCGATAATAACCCCGGTAATAAATTTTAACACCGGGGTTATGTCATTATAAACTACAGTTATTAACGATCTGGCTTATCTGCTCTGCTTTATTCATTGTATATAAATGAATTCCGGCTACTTTGCTATCCAGTAAATCCTCAATTTGCTGTGAAGCATATTCAATTCCCGCTTTTTCCATATCTAGCGGGTCTTTTTCATATTTATTTACAATGTTTAAGAGTTTAGCCGGAATTGATGCTCCGCATAAGTAAATAAAGCGTTTGATTTGGCTAGCATTGAGAATGGGCATTATTCCAGGTACAATGGGGCAGTTAATGCCACTTTTCTCTGCTTTTTCGCAAAAATCATAAAAAATACGATTATCGAAAAAAAGCTGGGTTATTAAAAAATCTGCGCCTGCATCGACCTTTCGCTTCAAATAAGCTATATCTTCACTTAGCCGGCGGCACTCCGGGTGCCCTTCGGGATGTGCAGCAGCAGCAATACCAAAACCACCCTTTTGCTGAATCTGCTCAATCAGTTGCGAAGCAAACTGGCACTCCTGCAAGCTGAAATCAAAATCACCTGCACTAACTGGTGCGTCCCCCCTCAGTGCCATAATATTAACTACACTTTCCCGCTTTAATTCATCAAGAATTCCCTCTATTTCGTTCAGGCTGTGATTAACACAAGTAAGATGTGCCTGGGGTTCAATCCCATATTCTTTTTTAATACGGGCGGCAATTTCCACCGTTCTTTCCCGGGTACTGCCTGCTGCCCCATAAGTAACACTTATGTATTCCGGTTTAAGTTGAGTCAGCTTGTCCAGTGTAAAAAAAATCGATTCTACTGGATAATCATTTTTAGGTGGAAAGATTTCAAGTGATAGAACTGGTCTTTTAGCTTTATATAGCTCTATTATTCTCATGATAACCCTCCCCACCTTAAATAATAGCTTGTTAGTTTAAGCAGTTGCTTACTCGTATCTCTGCCCTATTATAATCTTTGTTTACATATTTTTTATCAAGGCATCAGCAAATTCTGATGTCTTTACTTCATGTGCATCATCCATCAGGCGAGCGAAGTCATAAGTTACAATCTTTTCCGCAATAGTTTTTTGCATGGCCTCTATAATTAAATCTGCTGCTCCATTCCATCCCAGATGTCTAAACATCATCTCACCGGATAAAATAACAGAAGAAGGATTTACTTTATCCTGACCCGTATATTTAGGCGCCGTACCATGGGTGGCTTCGAAAATGGCATGCCCGGTGACGTAATTGATATTGGCCCCTGGAGCAATACCGATTCCGCCCACCTGTGCTGCCAGAGCATCAGAAATATAATCACCATTTAGGTTCATAGTTGCCACAACATCAAATTCTGCCGGTCGGGTCAAAATCTGCTGCAGAAATATATCCGCGATAACATCCTTTATGATTATTTTACCTTGTTCTTCAGCCTGCTTCTGAGCTTCATCTGCTGCCTTACTTCCCTGCTGTTCTTTGATTTTATCATATTGCTGCCAGGTGAAAACATACTGACTGAACTCTTCTTCTGCTAAATCATAGCCCCATTGTTTAAAGGCTCCTTCTGTGTATTTCATTATATTGCCTTTATGAACCATAGTAACACTTTTGCGTCCGTTTTGAATGGCGTAATTAATAGCTGCCCTGATTAAACGTCCAGTGCCTTCCTGAGAAACAGGTTTGATGCCTATTCCGGAAGTCAAAGGGAATCTTATCTTAGTTACACCCAGCTCGGTTTGCAGAAACTTAATTAATATTTGAGCCTCGGCTGAATCAAACGGGAATTCTATACCAGCATATATATCTTCAGTATTCTCCCGGAATATTACCATATCAGTATCCTGAGGACGTTTAACCGGTGAAGGTACCCCATTAAAATAGCAAACCGGACGCAGACATGTATATAGATCCAGCTTCTGCCGTAAGGCAACATTTAAAGAAGTAATTCCTCCTCCGATAGGAGTAGTCAGCGGCCCTTTAATAGCAATTATATATTCGCGAATTACATCCAGGGTTTCATCCGGCAACCAGCTGCCTGTCTGTTTAAAGGCTTTATCTCCAGCTAAAACCTCTTTCCATATAATTTTCTTACTGCCGTTATAAGCCTTCTCAACTGCAGCTTCAAAAACTCTTGAGGCCGCAGCCCAAATATCCGCTCCTACCCCATCACCCTCAATAAAAGGGATTATGGGTTTATCGGGAACATTTAAAACTCCATTATTTACAGTAATTTTTTCGCCTGTCATTTTATACCTCCTGCTCCATTGTTTCATTAGTCACGGGACTGAAAATCCCATGCATTATTTATCGGTTTTAAATAACTTAGTCAAAGTTAAAGGTACCGTGTTTTTTAAAATGTTCTACTAGACCGCCTTCGGAGAGGATTTTTAACATTACCGGCGGCAGGGGTGTTATTGCTATAACTGCACCAGTAGTCTTATTTAATAAAATACCTTCATCCAGATTGATTTCCAGTTCATCACCTGGATTAATCTGATCAGTATCACATTCGATCAAAGGTAAGCCGGTATTTATGCAGTTACGATAAAAAATTCGGGCAAACGATTTAGCTGCTACTGCCCCAATATTAGCATTAATGATAGCCAGCGGTGCCTGCTCCCGTGATGAACCACAGCCAAAATTAGTGCCAGCTACAATAAAATCTCCCGGATTGACTTTGGAGTAAAACTTGGGGTCTAAATCTTCCATCACATATTTGGCTAATTCCTTCATATCTAAAGTTTTGAACTTATGCCGACCTGATATAATATAATCGGTGTTTACATCATTGCCGAATTTATGACTCTTTCCTGTTAACTTCATGTATGTTCTCCCTTCATTATTTATAACCGGCCTTTTTTATTAACTTAAAAACTGTCTTGGGTCAGTAATATGTCCAGTTATTACTGAAGCCGCCACTGTTGCCGGAGACCCTAAATATATAAAGGCCTTATTGTTGCCCATTCTTCCTTTGAAATTGCGATTGGCGGTTGAAATAACATTTTCTCCGTCTGAAGGTACCCCATTATGAGTGCCGACACAGGGACCACAACCAGGTGTAACTATTGCAGCACCTGCCTGCATGAATATTTCCATCAAGCCTTCCTGCATAGCTTGTATCATAATCTGGCGTGATGCAGCAGCCACTATTAATCTGGTATCCTTATTTATTTTTCGTCCTTTTAGTATTTGGGCGGCAATACGCAAATCCTCTATGCGTCCATTGGTACAGGTACCAATCACACCTTGCTGAATAGGCACATCTCCTACTTTGCTCACCCCTACCACATTATCAACAGTATGCGGTCTGGCAATTTGCGGTTCCAATGATGATACATCATATTCTTTAATTTTGGTATATACTGCATCAGCATCAGCAAAGACCGGGGTAAAATTCTTCCCGCTATGATTTCTTACCCATTCTATCGTTTGTTCATCTGCCTCCATCAAGCCGCATTTGGCTCCCATCTCAATAGCCATATTGCTAATACTGAAGCGTGCTTCAACTGATAGATGACTTATTGCTTCACCGGTATACTCAGCAGCCATATAGGTTGCTCCATCAGCAGTAACATCACCAATTAAATAAAGAATGAGATCTTTGGAAAAAACTCCTTCACCAAGTTTGCCATTAAGGACAAACTTAAAAGTCTCCGGCACTTTAAACCACAGCTTGCCAGAAATGAGACCAGCAGCTAAATCGGTGGAACCAACCCCGGTTGACAGAACGTTTATAGCCCCATAAGTACAAGTATGGGAATCGGCACCAATAACTAAATCGCCGGGGACTACATGCCCCTGTTCGGGAACCAGTTGATGACATACTCCATCACCGATATCATAAAAGTTTATCTTCTGTTCCCGGGCAAAAACCCGCATCTGCTGATGCAGCTCCGATACTCCTGCCAGCGGGCTGGGTGAGCTATGGTCTATTACCATTGCTATGCGTGCAGGGTCAAAGACTCTCTTGGCCTGCATATTTTGAAATGCTTTAATTGCCAGCGGAGACGTTCCATCCTGGCCCATAACAAAGTCCAGATCAGCTATTACTATATCATTAGCATTAACATCCCGTCCGCTTTTGTTGGAAAGTATCTTTTCTGCAATTGTCTTACCCAATTTTTATTCTCTCTCCTTTAAATAATCTTCATATATATACATAAGTTCCTTATCAAAAAGGGATCTTTTCAAACTTACAGACAACTCTCTAGCCTTTTCCAATATCCATTTAGCTACTTCATTATTAAGTTCAATTCCGTATTCATGCATAAATTTAGCCCGAATGGAGGCTGACCCGGAATGCTTGCCAATTACCATCTGTCTTTCCAATCCTACTTCTTCAGGAGTAAAGACTTCGTAATTAAGCGGATTCTTAAGCACTCCGTCACCGTGAATACCTGATTCATGAGCAAAAATGCCCGAGCCTACAATCGGCTTGCTGACTGAAAGTGGGCGACCTGAGGCCTGCGCTACATATAAGGCGGTTTCGCGGAAACGAGTAGTATCATAGTTAACATCTAATTGCAATAAATGCTTAATACCCATTACTACTTCCTGCAAACAAGCATTTCCTGCTCTTTCACCCAGTCCGTTAACTGTAACTCCAACATAATTGGCCCCTGCATAAATTCCTGCTAAAGCGTTGGCAGTTGCCATTCCAAAGTCGTTGTGGGTATGCATTTCAATATTTATCCCCACCGCGTCAATAAGAGTCTTTATATAGCGATAAGCTGAAAGGGGAGTTAAAGTACCTACTGTATCACAAAAACGCAATCTATCAGCCCCTGCATGTTTGCCAATCAGAGCAAACTCAGTTAAGAAACCAATTTCAGAGCGGGAAGCATCCTCAGCATTAACCGAAACATAAAGCCCGTTATCTTTGGCAAACTTAACTGCATCAGACATTCTTTGCAGAACATCATCGCGAGTTGTCTGTAATTTATGTTCAATGTGGATATCGGAGGTGGAAATAGAAATAGCAACTGCGTCAACACCACATTCGATTGACTCTTTAATATCAGCAATTACGGCGCGATTCCACGCCATAATACTTGGTTTAAGCCCCATCCTCACTATTTGCTTAATGCTTTCTTTTTCTGACCCGCCCATAACGGGTATCCCCACCTCAATCTGGTCTACGCCAATTTCACTTAAAAATTTGGCAATCCTAATCTTTTCAGCACTGGCAAAAACAACTCCGGCAGTCTGTTCACCATCCCGCAAAGTGGTGTCGACTATATTAACTTTGGCGCCATCACGCTTAAACCATTCAAATTCATTCATAATACTAAATGACAACTTTAAATCACTCCTTACTCAATAGATCTGTTAAAACTTTATTAACTGTAGCGGGATTAGCCTGCCCTTTAGTGGCTTGCATAACTTGCCCAACCAAAAAGCCCCGGGCTTTTTGCTTGCCATTTTTATAATCTTCTACCACACCGGGGTTTTTTTCCACTACTTCGGCTATTATTTTGCCCAGAGTATCTTTATCGGAAATCTGTACCATACCCTTTTCCTTAATTATATGCTCCGCAGTCTTCCCGGTATTAAACATTTCTTCGAATATATTTTTAGCCATTTTCACACTTATCGTATCATCATCAATCAGCTTCAGCATATCATTTAGCATTTCCGGTTTAATTCGGCACTGTTCTATTTCCAGGCCGCTTTGATTAAGCATACGGCTAAGTTCTCCCATCATCCAGTTGGATACTGTTTTAGCATCAGGGTATAGTGCAACACTTTGATCGAAAAATTTCAGCAAGTGGGGCGATATTGTAATAATAGCCGCGTCATACTCCGGCAGACCGTGTTCATTAATCAGTCTTTGCTGGGCCTTTTCAGGCATTTCTGGCATAGTCAGCCGTATCCGTTCAATCCATTCCTGATCTATTTTTAGGGGCGGTAGGTCGGGATCAGGATAATATCTGTAATCATGGGCTTCTTCCTTGCTGCGCATAGAACGGGTAACCCCCTGTGCTTCATCCCAGGTACGGGTTTCCTGGATTATGGTTTCTCCATCTTCGATTGCTTCAATATGTCTTTTAACTTCAAATTCAATAGCTCTTTCCAAAGCCTTGAAGGAATTTAAATTTTTTATTTCGGCGCGAACACCCAGTTCTTCCTGTCCCCATGGCCGAACAGAAACATTAGCGTCACAGCGAATAGAGCCTTCCTCCATTTTACAGTCCGAAACCTGAGCAAAGAGCAGCATAGAACGCAACTTTTCGATATATGCTTTGGCTTCCTGAGCACTTCTTAAATCAGGCTCCGAAACAATTTCTAACAGCGGAACCCCGGTGCGATTCAAGTCAACCAGAGAAAATGCCGTAGTAGTAATTGTTCCATCATGAACCAGTTTGCCGGCATCTTCTTCCATATGCGCTCTGGTGATCCTTATCCTCTTTTTAACCCCGTTAACATCTATATCTAAATGGCCATTAGTGCAA
Source organism: uncultured Syntrophomonas sp. (assembly GCA_964563125.1). Lineage (GTDB taxonomy): Bacteria > Bacillota > Syntrophomonadia > Syntrophomonadales > Syntrophomonadaceae > UBA1368. Next base: position 21,366 of record CAZLVY010000021.1, read on the forward strand.
ATTGGTAAGGCAAACTGGGAAATCTGATAAGCATTGGGTAAATCAGGATAAAAATAATTCTTGCGGTCAAACTTGCAGTAAGAGGCTATTTCTGCATTTATAGCCAGTCCGCTTTTGATAGCATATTCCACCACTTTCTTATTAAGTACTGGCAACATACCGGGAAAACCAGCACATATAGGACATACCTGCGTGTTAGGTTCAGCCCCGAAAGTGGTTTTACAGGAGCAAAATATTTTAGTAGCAGTTTTGAGCTCTACATGAACTTCCAGTCCTATAACCGTTTCAAATTCTTTACTCATTTATTTCACCCCCAGAAGCGGTTTGTGTTGATGAAAATCCGTCGCCTGTTCAAATGCGTAGGCCGCTTTTAGTAAAGTAGTTTCGGCAAAAGGTTTAGCAATTATCTGCATACCTACCGGCAGTCCATCGGCAAAACCGCAGGGGATTGACATCCCCGGTAACCCTGCCATATTTACCGGTACGGTTAAGATATCATTCATATATGAAGTAAGAATATCATCTGATTGTTCGCCTATTTTAAAAGCGGTTGTTGGTGTAGTCGGTGAAATAATCACATCGAAGCCATTAAATATTTTTTTAAAATCATCACTGATAAGTCTTCTCACTTTAAGCGCTTTTAAATAGTAAGCATCGTAATAACCTGAACTGAGAGCATAGGTTCCCAGCATTATTCTCCTTTTTACCTCGGAACCAAAGCCTGCCTGCCGGGAGCGGGAAAACAAATCAGTTACATTATCGGCTGAAAAATCACGCAATCCATAGCGAATTCCATCAAATTTAGCTAGATTGGAACTCGCTTCCGCCGGTCCGATTATATAATAAGCGGGCAGGGCATATTCACTGTGCGGCAGTGAAACTTCCTCTATATGAGCACCTAATTCTTCATATTTTAATAAGGCTTTTTTCAAGGTTTCTTTCACCTTTTCATTTACACCCTGTTTAAAATATTCTTTAGGATAAGCTATTTTAAGTCCCTTAATATCACTATTAAGTGCGGCAGTATAATCTGGCACCTCTATTTTTACACTGGTTGATTCTAAAGGGTCATATCCAGCAATCATGTTCATAACCAGAGCCGCATCCCGTACATCTTTGCTTATTACTCCCACCTGATCAAGGGAGGACGCATAAGCAACCACACCCCAGCGTGACACCCTGCCATAGGTAGGTTTTAGACCAACTACTCCGCAATAAGAGGCAGGTTGTCTGATCGAGCCTCCGGTATCTGAGCCTAGTGCAAAGGGAATTTCATCTGCAGCAACAGCAGCAGCAGCACCTCCTGACGAACCACCCGGTACCCGCTCAAGATCCCAGGGATTATGAGTGGGAAAATAAGCCGAGCCTTCCGTGGAAGAACCCATGGCAAATTCGTCCAAATTTAATTTGCCAACTAAAATACCACCCTCAGCATAAAGCTTTTTAACTACTGCAGCATCATAAGTGGGCACAAAATTCTCCAGCATTTTAGAAGCGCAGGTAGTTCTTACTCCTTTAGTACAAATGTTATCTTTCAGGGCAAACGGCAAACCAGCCATAGCGCCTTCCCATGCTTGCTGATCAAATTGGCGGGCTTTTTTCAAAGCCTCTTCTGCATTTAGAGTTAAAAATGCTTTAACTTTTTCATCGACCGCTTCTATCTGTTTAAGAATTGCCGCCATTATTTCCTGCGAACTTATTTTCTTTTCAGTCAAATCCAGTTTTAACTGGTGCAAAGTTAATTCATGAAGTTCCACTTAAGCCACCCTCTCTATAAAATCTTGGGAACTTTGAAATATCCGTCTTGAAATTCGGGAGCATTAGCAGACAACTCATCCCGGGGCGGACTCTCAATAACTTTATCCTGGCGGAAAACATTGCAGATGGGCAGGATATGATATAAAGGAAGAGTATTGTGCGTATCGATTTCATTCAATTTATCGGCATACTGAAGAATAGAACTTAGCTGTTCTGCGAACTCTTGTTTTTCCTGCTCAGTAATATTAATTCTAGCCAATAAGGCAATATGTTCAACTTCTTTTATATTAATAGCCATTGCGAAACCTCCTAACATTGCAAACATTTATGTTCAATATTATAGCAAAAACATGCTTGATAAACTAATTATTTCCCATGTATACATTATATCCACTCAGCTTAAATGCTACTTTCATAACCAGTTGATTACTGCCATTATAACAGGTACTATCAAGATTCCTGGCAGAAGATTTGCTACCCTGATGCGGGTTACGCCAATTATATTAAATCCCAAACCAGCAATCAGCATTCCCCCCAAGGAGGTTATATTGTTAAGCATAGGGTCCGTTAAAATCGGTTCGATTACCCCGGCAGCAAGACTTATTGATCCCTGGTAAATTAGTACCGGTATGGCTGAGAATATGACTCCAATACCCATACTGGCAGCAAACAAGGCCGAGAATATTGCATCTAACATCGATTTTACCAATAGAATCTGGTAGTTGCCATAAAGTCCGTCTTCCAGAGAACCTACTACCGCCATGGCGCCAACACAAAACAACAAAGTAGCTGATACAAAACCTTTGGCAAAGCTGCTTTCCCCATTGCCAAAACGACTTTGCAGACGCTTTCCCGCAGCTTCCAAACGGCCATCCCAATCCCGCCACTCACCAATAATAGCACCAACAGCCAGGCTTACTCCGATGACAGCAAAGTTTTCCGCTTTGAACCCATATTGCACCCCGATTACGATAATTAATATCCCCAGCGCGTCCTGCATACTGCGGCTCATTTTATCAGGAATTCCACGGCGCAGGAGTAAACCAAAAAGACCTGCCACGACAATAGCACCTGCATTAATAAATGTACCAGTCAAAATATCACCTTTTCTGCAATAAAATATCATTTGATTATAACCTTAATGGTGTAGCAATGAAATGTTTTTTGCTAAAAGAAAACACTCCCTGTTAAAGGAGAGTGCCAAGGTTGCTTTTAAAGAATAATTAATCCTGTATCAACTCAATAAACTGCTTTTCGTCCAATATCTGAATTCCCAGCTCAATAGCCTTTTGATATTTGCTGCCTGGATCAAGACCGCTTACCACATAATCAGTCTTTTTGCTGACTGAGTTAATGATTTGTCCTCCCAGAGATTCTATCTTTTCTCCCGCTTCCCGGCGGGTCATGCTTTCTAAGGTACCGGTTAAAACGAAAGTTTTTCCTTCTAACTTGCCATCTTTTTTCTTTATTTCGGTTTCGATCGTGTTAACTCCAAACCGTTGTAGATTCATAATCATTTCCCGGTTGCGCGGTTCAGCAAAAAAGTTTACTGCACTGTCTGCAATTTTATCTCCCACTTCTGGGACAGACAGGAATTCTTCCGCATCAGCAGTAAAAAATGCTTGGATATTGTGGAACCTTTCCGTTAACTGCCGAGCAGTTTTAGCACCAACATGCCTTATTCCCAAGGCAGTAATAAGCCGATGCAGCGGTCTGTCTTTACTGGCTTCAATAGCTTTAAGGAGATTGTCAGCTGATTTGATACCCATGCGCTCCAACTCAGTTAAATCATTGATAGTCAAGTTATATAAATCATCAATTTTAGTGACTAGTTGGTGCTTAAGCAATTGTTCAATGACAGCAGGTCCCATCCCGTCGATATCCATAGCCGGACGTGAGGCAAAAAATATCAGGCTCTCTTTGAGGCGGGCAGGACAGTTTATATTTTCACAACGATGAGCAACTTCACCTTCTAATTGAACCACAGCACTGTTACAAGCCGGACAAAATGGAGGGGCAATAACTTCCCTTTCATTTCCTTTACGTTCCTGGGGCAGGGACCTGACTATCTCCGGAATGATATCTCCTGCTTTACGTACAATTACCAGATCACCAATTCTGATATCTTTGGTTTTGATCAGGACGAAATTATGCAAACTGGCGCGGCTGACTGTTGTTCCGGCCAGAGAAACCGGTTCCAAGATGGCTGTAGGAGCAACTATTCCGGTACGGCCTACATTGATTTCTACACCTAACAGTCGCGTTTGTTTTTCCTCGGCGGGAAATTTATAGGCTACTGCCCAGCGCGGGCTTTTAGCCGTCTCTCCCAATTCCAATCTATCCCGGAAGGAATTAAGTTTAACTACTACACCATCAATTTCGTAAGGCAGTAAATGCCTCTTATCCTGGTATTTTTGCGTATATTCATAAATTCCGTTTATATCATGGCAAAAATAATATTCGGGGTTTACCGGCAAGCCCTGGGAACTTAAAAACTCCATAGCCTGTTGCTGGGTTTCTATCAAATAGCCTTCACAGTAGATGATATCGTAGATAAAAGCAGCTAATGCTCTGCTAGCTGTAATGCTGGGGTCCATCTGGCGCAGGGATCCTGCCGCAGCATTACGGGGATTGGCAAAAGGTCTTTCACCATTTTCTTCTTTTTCTTCATTCAGTCTTAAAAATTCTTTTTTGGGCATATAAATTTCCCCGCGAACTTCCA
>CAZLVY010000021.1:25945-32684 GCA_964563125.1 uncultured Syntrophomonas sp.
GATGCCTGTCCTCCTACTCTCTGAGTAGGAGAATCAGAACTGATATATTGAGGATAGTCATTTTCCAGCTTCTGCAGTTGAAGCATGAGTTGGTCATATTGATTATCACTTATTAGCGGATCATCTAAAACATAATACTGGTAGCTGTGTTTTCTTATCTCCTCCAGTAATTGACTTATCCTTTGTTTCGGGCTAAGCAATATTCTTCCTCCTTGCATTTGGAATTAGTGTTATTCTATTTTCTCCAAAGGAGCAATATCCAAACGCAACATTCTGGTTCCGGCCCGTTCAAAATCAATAACTGCTACCATGTCATCTTCAATGAGACTTGTTATTAAACCCATACCAAACTTTTTATGAATTACTTTGTCTCCTTCAGACAGTACACTGTTGACTATTTGCTTAAGCTGCGGCGACACCAGCAATTCTTCCGGGATTTCATTAAGAAAACGGGAAGGGGGGTTGCTGCGCTCATAACCATACAGCAAACGCGACACAGCATTAGTCATATATAATCTTTCTCTGGCTCTGGTTATACCTACATAGCAAAGTCGCCTTTCCTCTTCCATTTCTAATAATGTTTCACTACGGTATGAAGGAAAGACACCTTCTTCTAAACCGGTCATAAATACTACCGGAAATTCAAGGCCTTTAGCCCCGTGATAGGTCATCATTAAAACTGAATTGGAATGGTCAACCTCATCAGTATCCTGAGCTAATGCGATTTGGGCCAGAAAATCTTCTAAATTATCCGCTCCGCTTTGTTCGAATTCAACTGCCAGCGATTTCAACTCATAAAGGTTTTCCACTCTGGTATCTACATCAGGCAGATTACTCTTGCGCAGTTCATTTACATAACCACTCATTTCAATAACTATATCAAGAATATCCTGCAGCGAAGCATCCGATTCCGTCAAATCAGCAAAATACCTAATCATTCCATAAAACTCTTCCAGGGTATTACTCATTTTTTTGCTGATTCCATCAATTTTATCCGGTTCCCTCAAGGCTTCCATAATTGACAAATTATTTTCTACTGCATAGTTGATAATCTTTTCAACGGTCTTATCCCCTATACCACGCCGGGGGGTGTTTATAATGCGCTGTAAACTTAACCGGTCATTATTGTTACAGGCCAGTTTTAGATAAGCAACTATATCCTTTATTTCTTTACGTTCATAAAATCGTCTGGCTCCTACTAAGTGATAAGGAATATATTTACGTACCAGAGCCTCTTCCAGGATTCGTGACTGGGCATGGGTACGGTAAAAAATAACGCATTCATGGTAATCTCTATTTTCACGGTCTACCAAATCGCCAATTGTATCTGCAATAAAACGTGCTTCCTGAAAACTGTCTCCCGCGCAGAAGTGAACCAGCTTTTCACCTTCCGTTGAGTCCGTATACAGTTCTTTTTCTTCACGGTTTAAATTATTCTTTATGACGGCATTGGCAGCAGCCAGGATATGCGGAGTGGAACGGTAATTCATTTCCAGTTTAATTACTTTAGCTTCGGAATAATCATTAAGATACCTTTTAATATTGTAAGGCTCCGCACCGCGCCAGCTATATATAGATTGATCAGGGTCACCTACGGCAAAGATGTTGCGATGTTTTGCAGCCAGCAGATTTGCCCACCGGTATTGGGCAAAGTTTGTATCCTGATATTCGTCTATCATTATATAATGAAAGCGGTTCTGATATTTTTGCAAAACCTCGGGAAATTCGATAAACAACTTGATGCACAATACAATTAAATCTTCAAAATCCAGGGCATTAAGCTCTTTCAAACGATGATTATACAAATTATAAACGCGCAAATTCTTTTCCCGAATATCATAGGACAATTGCAGACTGTTAAAATATTTTTCCGGACTTTCCAGGCTGTTTTTGGCCTGTTTGAATACATGCAAGATTTGCTCTGGCTTAGTTTCAAAATCATTTTCTTCTTTTAGAATTTCCTTAATTAAGGAACTCGCTTCTGAATCATCAACAATAGTAAAATTACGGTCAAATCCCAAATTGTGAATATCCATACGCAAAATCCGGTAGCAGGCTGCGTGAAAAGTTTGGGTCCATTGGCCTGTATAATCAGGCAGCATAGCCGCAACTCTAGCTCTCATCTCCTGCGCCGCTTTATTTGTAAAAGTTATGGCCAGTATTTGGTCGTATTGGGCACCGTTTTCAATAAGATTTACTATACGGCGGGTAAGTACCCTGGTCTTACCGCTTCCTGCTCCCGCAAGAACCATACAGGGACCGTTTAAATGTGAAACTGCTTCTTTTTGGCTTTCATTCAAGTCATGAAGCATATGTGACATAAGAAAAACCACCTTTTATGACATACCTATATCATACCATAATGGAGTACTTCATTTCCCGTAAAATGTTTACACATTAAATACTAGGGCTTTAAAGCTCTTTAGTCTGATGATCCGGCCTTTTCTTCGACCAAAACCGGAGTGAGGCGAGAGACAATATAACATAGAATTAAGGCCAGAAGGATTCTTACAACCAACACAGGCAACCATTTAGCTCCTATTGCTGCAATTAAAATGGTATCCTCCAATATTGCATGGCAGATTACCAAAAACAAATTAATCAGATAAATATCCCGGTAAGTCAGCTTTCCTTCCCTGGCACTGTTTATTATTATTCCACTGCCATAACTTATTCCGAAAATTAATCCGGCCATTATTGGCAATCTTCCTTCCGGCGATATTCCTAAAAAACGGGTAACAGGAGTTAATACTGCTGTTAGTTTTTCCAGCCAGTTTAAATCCTGTATAATTTCAATGAAAATCATCAGGGGTATTACTATTACAGCAATCTGAAAAACCCCGGTAATGCTTCCGGTAACTGCTTCTAGTAAAATAGCTGAATAAGACAAAAACTTCTCCCCTTTAAAGAATAAAATTAAAAAATATTCCCACCCCAAAGGCCAAAATTAAGCGCGCCAATACCAGAGAGGTAACTTTAGCTCCAGACTTCTTGCTTACTGTAGCTTCGAGAGGAAGAGAATGAGCTAAAAGAAGAATAGCAGCGACAATAGTAATTTCCTTGGTGTTCATATCCAAAGGCAGTATTGCGCCAATAGCGGCATATATATTTAGAAACATCCCTAACACCAACGGCAGCGATGCCTCCCCAGGTAAACCAAGTATAAACATGACCGGTTTCATAAAATCAGCAATCCAATTCAAAATAGGTGTATATTTCAAAATAGTAACAATAATATAAACCGGTATAATAACTTTGCCTAATTCCCAGGTGATGTTTAGTCCATTTTTAAAGCCTCTTACGATTGTTGCAACAGTAAGCAAAATTAAGACTCCTTGTTATATAATGATATATAGAGTATAGCTAATACACGTATAAGTGCAATTGAAAAATTTATCAATATTAATGGAAAGCAGGGCTTTAGTTATGAAAAAACCCAACATTAAAACTACCTGGTTCAAAATATTCATTTTTATAGCTCTTCTAAGCCTTGCTGCTTACACATATTTTCATGCAAATGCAATTGATATAAATCTTATTGATGGCAAATTGAACGAGGAGCCTTCACCGGTAGAAAAAATTGCCCGGCAAGATTTGACCACACCCGATTTAATTTTATTAGGTGCGCGGCAGGAAGTAAAAAATAAGACAGTCTATAACGCTTCTTATCATACCATAGATTATCCAGGTGGTGATGTATCTTCTGATCAAGGGGCATGTACTGATGTTGTTATCCGTGCCTTTAGAAATGCCGGTTATGACTTGCAGGAATTAATACATGAAGATATGAAGGCCAATTTTGCACTCTATCCTGCCAATTGGGGTTTGACGGCACCTGACTCCAATATAGACCATCGTCGGGTTCCCAATCAGATGCAGTTTATGAAGCGGTTTGGCCAAGAATTGACAGTTGAAGTCGAGGGACAATTAAATGAGTGGCAATGGGGCGATGTTGTCTATTGGCGATTTAAAAATGGCGATGAACATTGTGGAATTATAAGTGATAAGACTCTAGCAAATGGTAAACCGCTGGTAATTCATAATGCCGGAATTAGCAAAGAAGAAGCTTGTTTAGAGCGCTGGGAAATTACCGGCCATTTTCGCTATCCGGTTGATTAGCGCCTATATCTAAAGTTAAAAATACTTCAACTAATTCCGGGTCAAATTGAATCCCGGCAAACTTTTTCAATTCATCCATAGCCTGCTGATGAGTCATGGCTTGCCGATAAGGACGGATACTGGTCATGGCATCATAAGCATCTGCAATTGCTAATATGCGACATTCCAATGGTATGTTTTCGCCCTGCAAGCCTAAAGGATAACCCTGTCCATTCCACCATTCATGATGCTTCAGTATCCAATCACTGATAATAATCATTTCCGGTGCAGAAAGAGCAATACGATGTCCAATTTCACAATGCCTTTGCATTATCAGGTATTCATCCCTGGTAAGTGGACCAGCTTTGAATAATATCGCATCAGGAACTCCTACTTTGCCTATGTCATGAAATTGGGCAAAAAGCCTTAAATCATATATAGCACGCTCTCCCATACCAAGCTGCCGGGCTATTTCCCCCACCAAATCCGGCATTCTTTCCGCATGACCTTCGGTAACATAGTCACGGGCTTTTAAGGCTTTTGTCAAAGTTTGCACTATGGCACTACGGGCACTATGATGACTATGCAGCTTTTCCCGATACATATTATTGTCAGCTTCTTTAAAAACATCAGACATAGTAATGAACAGGTTATCCCGAATTGCTGAACCTATTGACATACTGATGGGAATATCCGCGTTGAGGTTAAATTTTTCTATGGTGGTTCTGATTCTTTCAATAGCAAGTTTAATAATTTGACTGTCAGCAGCAGGTAAAAGAACTGCGAATTCATCACCGCCTACCCGGGCAATTATATCTTGCTTACGGAAACAACTCTTAATAATATTTGCCACCTGACGAAGGGTATTATCACCTTGAGTATGACCCAAGGTATCATTTACCAGTTTAAGACCATCAACATCAGATACGATCAATCCTACTTGCAAACAATTATTATTTTGCATCATCAGCATCTGCTGTTCAAAATAAAGTCGGTTATAAAGACCGGTTAATGCATCATGAGTGTTCATATATATTAACTGCTCATCAGCCTTTTTACGTTCAGATATATCCCTTCCTACCGCCTGGTACTCAACTAGCGTTTCACTTTCATCAAAAATAGCCCGGCATGTCCATTGCAGCCAAAATTCCTGACCATCCTTAAATATTACTTTATGTTCAATTGTTTCTACCGATTTTTCAGGATTAAGCTCTTTGAGCTTTTCCTCAAACATTTCTCTGTCAGAAGCGAAGACCATGCAATCAGGTATTTTTCCTATTATACTCTTCTCCTGCCAGTTGAAAAAACGGCAATAAGCATCATTAACAAATGTAAGCCTAAAATCCTGCAAAAATCGGCATATTAATTCTGTTTGATCCTGAACTATCGCGCGGTAACGTTTTTCGCTCATAGCCAATTCCTTCTGTGCCATTTTAGTTGCAGTGATATCTTCGGCTAAAATCATTCCGCCCTCAATTTCACCTTTTTCATTTCTGATAGGAGTACTGTTAATTTTAATAATTCTTTCAGACCCGTTTTTATGTATTATTGGTAATTCATAAGTACCTGCCTGACCTTCTTTTGTTCTCACCCCGATGTCTTTATTAACTTTATTATGGAACTCTTCCGGCACATATTCATTTACATGCTTGCCAATCACTTCTAGTGCATTATATCCAATTACATTGACAACCTCTTTATTGACAAAGGTTATATTACCGTTTGGATTATAGGTTACAAATAATTCGTTTAAATTCTCAATTAAAGCATTAAGATATACTACTCGTTCTTGCAGTCTTTGCTCACTATCCTGCAGTGCTTTTTCGGTTCTTTTCCGTTCTGATATATCTCGAACCAGACCTCTGAAACCAATTACCTCATTATTTTCTTTAACTGGTAGAATAGTAGTTTCAACAAACATCCAGGTAGTATTATCTTTGTTGAGTACCTTCCAATCAAATGCTCTTATTGGTTCACCCGTTGCGTAAACTTGTGCAAAAGCATATTTTACCTTTTTAATATTAGCTTCATCCATTAATGTTTGAAAACTTTTACCGATTATTTCCTCATAACTATACCCTACTACTTTATGTAGATAGCTATTAACAAAAGTAAATATGCCAAATTTATCAACTTCAAAATATCCATCTTCAATGCTCTCAATGATATTGCGATACTTTTCTTCGCTTTCCTTAAGTTCATTAATCGATTTAAGTCTTTCACTCAGGTCTCTAATTGTTTCGATAGCTCCGATTATATTACCCGTATCATCATATAATGGAGCAGCTCGACCTGAAACATGAATTCCATTAACACCAATTTGCGGAACAAATTGGTCGGCATATAACCTTTTTTCACTTTGCTTTAAAATCTCATAACTAAATTGTGCAGTATCTATATTAGCTAATCCGGCAGCAAAATCTATCAGCATAGGTCTTCTTTTGCCGTAGAATACTACGGAATACTCCCTGTTATCCCGCCCCAGTATGTTACGCGTCTTAACTCCAGTTAAAACTTCCATAGCTTTATTCCACATCTTAACCTTACCTTCCGTATCAATTACAAAGGTAGGGTCAGGAAGAAAATCCATTATATTTTCCAGTTGACTGTGGGCATTTGCTAAAGCTTCTTTGTTTTGTTC
>CAZLVY010000022.1:0-32172 GCA_964563125.1 uncultured Syntrophomonas sp.
TCTGCTTAAACTATATGGGGCTGTGTCCGAAACTAAAGTTTCAGCACAGCCCCTTATTTTTTCATATTGTTATGTTTGTTTAACGAACCATCGCTTTACCTTCATAGACAATTCCTCTTTGGGTATCTAATGTGATTTCCATCTCATCTACCATAAGACTTGTCGCGTCTTTAGCTCCTACTATGACAGGAATTTTAGCATTTAACCCCATAATGGCAGAATCAGAAGTTAGCCCCCCCTCTTCCGCTATAATAGCAGCGATTATATCCAGGTAAGGCGCCAAACTTCGGTCAGCACCTCGTGTAACTACTATATCGCCTGGCTTAATTTTATCCAAGTCCTCAGGTTCTTTTATTACTTTCACACGACCAGAAACTGGTTCAAAACCAATTCCCATTCCTTTAACTAATATTTTTCCTACAATATGCACCTTTAATAAATTAGTAGCACCAGAAAATCCGGTTGGTAGTCCAGCGGTTAGAACTACCATGTCTCCGTATTCTATATACCCGGATTCTAAAGAACTCTTTACAGACTGTTCAAATAAATCATCTGTACCGGGGGTTTCTGGAATAAGTACCGGATAAACGCCCCATACCAGTGCCAGTTTATCAAAGATTCTGTGGTCGGGAGTAACTGCAATTATAGTAGCCAATGGTCGATATTTTGCTACCATCTTGGCCGTATAACCTGATCGGGTTGCTGAAATAATTGCCGCTGCTTCTAAACTCATAGCTGTTGCACAAGTTGCATAACTGATAGCATCAGTAACTGATAAACTACCCTGCGTTCTTTTCTTGCGTAAAATCTCTTCATAAGGCAGTGCTTCTTCGGCACGTTTGGCTATACGTGCCATAGTTTCTACTACCTCAACCGGATATTTGCCTGCAGCAGTTTCACCCGATAGCATTATGGCATCAGCCCCATCAAAAATAGCGTTAGCTACATCAGACACCTCAGCCCTTGTAGGACGTGGATTTAATATCATCGAATCTAACATCTGGGTAGCAATGATAACCATTTTACCAACTGGATGACATTTTTCTACAATTATTTTCTGCACCAGGGGAACATCCTCGGCCGGTATTTCTACGCCTAAATCTCCTCTGGCCACCATGACTCCATCGGCAATCTTGATCATATCATCCAGATTATCTACTCCAGACTGACTTTCTATTTTGGCTATTATTTCAATATCTGCATGGCGTTTTTCCAGCAGGCGCTTTATATCTAAGATGTCATCGGCGGTAGTGGCAAAAGAAGCGGCAATAAAATCGATCTCATTATCAATGCCAAAATTAATATCATCTATATCTTTGGGGCTGAGAAATGGCATGTTAATTCTGACTCCCGGTACATTTATACCTTTTCTTTCACCTAATTCGCCGCCATTTATAACAGAACAAATAATATCACTATCTGTAGTTTCAACTACCTGCAAATTTATTAAGCCATCTGCTACTAATATTGAAGTACCTTTTTTCACTTCCTGCGGTAAGTTCGGATAATTTATAAAGACTTCATTATTATCACCTTGAACTTCACGAGTTGTCAGCACAAATCGCTGCCCGGACTTTAATATAATCTTGCCGTCTTTTAGAAGACCGGTTCTAATTTCCGGTCCTTTAGTATCCAGCATAATAGCTAGAGGTCTACCACTCCTGGCAGCAGCCTGGCGGAGATTATCTATTCGAAGCTGATGCTCTGCATAAGTACCATGAGAAAAGTTCAGGCGGGCAACATTCATTCCAGCCTCAATCATTTTGTCTATAACTTCCGGTTTTTCACTAGCAGGGCCGATTGTACATATGATTTTTGTTTTTCTCATCTTTTCACCTCAATTATTATCTCGCAAGTATGCGTGCAATCTCAAAAAGGTTTAATTCCAATGTCTTGTTGCCACGAATAATTTCCTGCATCGGTATAGGTCTGATTTTAATATCGAAACCGGCCATCATAGCGTTATTTTTATTTTCGACGATATGATCAATCGCCGCCTTTCCCATACAAGATGCCAAGATGCGGTCTACTGCAGTTGGCATACCTCCCCTTTGCATATGACCCAGAATGCTTATGCGTGTTTCATGCCCGGTTTGTTTTTGGATAAGTTCTCTAAGTTCCATAATCGGATAAACACCTTCAGCTAAAATTATTATGCTGTGCAATTTACCACGGTCTATTCCCATTTCAATTTTTTGGATTACCTGCTCTAAATCGGGCTCAATTTCAGGAATAAGGATTGATTCGGCTCCTCCTGCCACTCCTGCAGAAAGCGCTATTTCTCCACAGTCGCGCCCCATTACTTCAATAATAAAAATCCGCCCATGGCTGGTGGCCGTATCGCGGATACGGTTTATCGCTTCCAGGGCGGTGTTTACTGCGGTATCAAAACCTATGGATCTGGTATATACAATATCATTATCAATAGTAGCGGGAATAGCAACCGTGTTTATACCCAATTTGGAAAATTCATAAGCTCCTTTTATGCTGCCATTACCACCTATGACTACCAAATTTTCTATGCCGTTACTTTCAAGACTATTATAAGCTGTCTGTCTGCCGCTATCAGTCATAAAGGCCTGTGACCGGGAAGTTTTTAAAATAGTACCGCCTCGATGGATAATATCCGCCACTGAACCAAGCGTCATTTTTGTAAACTGTCCGGCAATTAATCCTTCGAATCCATGACTGACGCCATAAACCTGCATATCCCTGTAAATGGCTGTTCTTACTAATGCCCTTATAGCAGCATTCATTCCTGGTGCATCTCCACCACTGGTTAATATTGCTACCTTTTTCACTGTACCTCCTGTTAATGGTGAAACGGCAAAAAGGAGCTTTGCCTTTATCCGTTTCTGCTTGTTGGTGTACTATCACTTTGTAAAGAACCATACCTGTGGGTTATTTCTGCATGTCCCCTTATTTTCATAGCTGAAGTATGTTCCGTAAATTGCACAACCATTACTTCGCCTTTATCAAGTTTTTCGGTATGATGAAACCTGGTGTCTTTTCCCCGGGTAAGACCAATAATGGTAACTCCATTTTCCAAAGCTTTTATTATGATATAGTCTTCTCCTAAATATCCCTCATTCATTCAACTACTCACCTCCCAATACTTTATTTTAATTAAACCATATATTATGTTTGCCCAATATAGTCCTAAGTTCGTTTTTCAATCTAATATCAGGTGTTACTTTATACTCATCATTTAGAACTATAATTCTTCTATCAGGCAAATGGAGTACTACATCAACCTCTCCAGGATGCTTTTTTAATATATTCAATGCTTTTGCCCGGTTCTCATCGCTCCAGTTATCTGATAAGCGGATATGGAGTTCCTCTAAATTGCTGCTTATTGAAAAAGTTTTGCGCACTGATACTTTAGGCTGGTCTTCACGGTTATCATAAAAACCCTCGATAATAACCGACTGTTCTGATTGCAGCAGGTCAATATTTTTATTAAAAGCTGAGGGGAAGAGCATCATTTCCACTCTATCTCCCGAATCCTCCAGGCAAAAGCGAGCATAATAATCTCCTTTGCGGCTCCGCTTCTTTTCCAGGTTTACTACTGTTCCAGCCACTCTCACATATGCTTCGTCTGCTGCGGGAGTAAGATCGCTTAACTGATAAGTAGTTACTAATGGTAATATATGCTTAAATTCATCCAGAGGATTAGCGGAAACATAAAAGCCCAGAACTTCTTTTTCCAGACGCAGCAAATCTTTAGGGTTCATCTCACCTTTTATGGTGGGCACCGGTTCAATAACCATACTTTCAGTATTACCAAACAGAGACATTTGATTGCTGTTTTGACTGATTTTTATCTGCATGCCCAGGTTGATACATTCATCCATAATAGATAAGCATTGTTTGCGCGTCATATTAAGAGAATCGAAACATCCAGCTAAAATCAAGTTTTCTATCACTCGTTTATTAATTTGTGTTAGTTCCACCCGGCAGCAAAAATCAAACAAGGATTTAAAAGGAGCTTTTTTCCTTTCGCTGACCACATTTTTAACTGCGATTAATCCAACATTCTTAATTGCCCCGAGGCCAAAGCGAATACCTTGACTGGCAACAGTAAAGTTTTCAAAGCTTTCGTTTATATCGGGAGGCAAAAAGTCGATACCCAGACGCTTACATTCGCGCAGATAAAAAACAACTTTGTCCTGATTATCAATGACACTGGTCAAAAAAGCACACATATATTCAGCTGCAAAATGGGCTTTTAAATAAGCAGTCTGGAAAGTTATCATGGCATAAGCAGCTGAATGGCTTTTGTTAAATCCATAACCGGCAAAACTCTCCATTAAATCAAAAAGTCTAGAACTAATCTTTGTATCGATCTTATTGTTTTGAGCGCCGGCAATAAATTTGTCCCTTTGTGCTATTAACTCCTGAGGCTTTTTCTTACCCATAGCCCGGCGCAGGACATCTGCTTCCCCCATTGTGAATGAGGCTATCTCACTAGCTATACTCATCACCTGTTCTTGATATAATATGACCCCGTAGGTCTCTTTTAATATAGATTCCAAAGAGGGGTGAACATATTCTATCTTTTGGCGCTCGTGTTTACAGTTTATAAAATCCTCAACCATTCCGCTGCCCAGAGGACCGGGACGGTATAAGGCGATGACAGCAATTATATCTTCAAAACGGCTGGGTTTCATTTCACTTAAAATACGCCGCAGTCCGTCACTTTCTAACTGGAAAACGCCAATGGTGTCCCCGGCTGATAACAGGTCATATACCTTTTTATCATCTAAAGGCAGGTTATCAATATCGATGTTTACGCCTCTGGTTTTAGCTATTATTTCAACCGCGCGGTCGAGAACGGTCAAGGTGCGCAGTCCTAAAATATCCATCTTCAACAGACCGATATCTTCTACCGTCTCTTTGGTGAATTGGGTTATTACATGACCATCGGTGGTTTTTTGTAAAGGCAGCAAATTAGTCAGAGCTTCCTGACCTATAACTACACCGGCGGCATGTATAGATGAATGGCGGGGCATTCCTTCAACAGCGCGGGCTATATCAATTATTTTGCGGGCATTATAATCATTTTGATAAAAATCACTTAGCTCTGCAGATATCTTCAGGGAATTATCTATAGTAACTCCAATTTGCTCAGGAATCATTTTGGCGATTTTATCTACTTCCCCATAAGGAATATCCAAAGCCCGGCCTACGTCGCGAATAGCAGCTCGGGCTGCCAAAGTTCCGAAGGTGATAATCTGCGCTACTTTATCACTGCCATATTTCTCGATAATATATTCAAATACCCGGTCTCTTTTTTCAAAACAGAAGTCTATATCTATATCCGGCATGCTCACCCGCTCCGGATTAAGAAAACGTTCAAATATCAAGTTATATTTCAAAGGATCAATAGTAGTTATATTAAGCAAATAAGAAACCAGACTTCCTGCTGCCGACCCTCTGCCAGGGCCGACTGGTACTCGATTCTCCCGGGACCAGCGGACCAAATCCCAGACGATTAAAAAGTAAGCGGCAAACCCCATCTTAATAATAGTCTGCAGTTCATACTCTAATCTGGCTATTACTTCAGGCTGGGGGTCAGGATATTTCAGATTAAATTTTTCCCAGACTAAACGACTTAAATAATTCTCGGTAGTATCTCCCTCAGGTAAATTAAAATAGGGAAGGTAAAATTTACTGAAGTCAAATTCCACATTACACTGTTCAGCAATCACCAGACTATTAGTGATTGCATCAGGACGATAAGCGAAGATTTCGGCCATTTCCACCTCGCTTTTGAGGTAAAATTCATTACCGGGAAAGCGCATTCTCTGCTCATTTGATACTACTGTACCAGTCTGAATACATAGTAAGACATCATGAACAGCAGCATCGCTTTTATTAAGATAATGAGCATCATTAGTTGCCACGACAGGTATCCCGGTTTCATTACTTATTTTACAAAGCAGCTGGCAAACTTTTTTTTCATCCTCCATACCATGATCCTGTAGTTCTAAATAAAAGTTGCCGCGGCCAAACAGCTTATCATAATAAACCGCCTTTTCCAATGCTCCGTTATAGTTGCCTGCCAGCAGCAGCTGAGGAATTTCTCCCGCTACACAGCTGGACATTGCTATTAACCCCTCACTGTATTTTTCTAATAGTTCCCTGTCAACGCGGGGCTTATAATAGAATCCTTCTATAAAAGCGAAGCTGACAATCTTAACTAGATTTTGATAGCCCTGTTCATTTTTAGCTAATAAAATAAAATGGGCTAAATTATCATCAATTTTTGGTTGTTTATCAAAACGAGTGCGTGGTGCTATGTATACTTCACAGCCAATGATTGCCTTTATGCCTCTTTTTTTGGCAGCCCGGTAAAAATCTATTACTCCATATAAAACTCCATGGTCAGTAATGGCAACCGCCGGCATTCCCTGATCAGCGCAATGGGCCACCAGCTTTTCAATTCTGCAGGCACCATCTAACAGGCTGTATTCTGAATGGTTATGTAAGTGAACAAATCCTTTTGGCATATATTTCTCCTTAAAGTTTAAGCTTATTGCCCGGCTAGGCGATTAGTGATACCTGACAGGGCTGACCGCCAGTCACCCGGCAAAGCTCTTCAAAGCTAATTGGCAAAGCAGTATTAGATGTACCGGCCGCCGCATAAACAACCTCAAAGCGTTTCAAGCTTTCATCTAAAAATATAGGTACCTCTTGTCTTAAAGCAAAAGGACAAACCCCGCCGATACTAAATCCCGTAATTTGTTCCACTTCCTCAGCATTAGCCATGCGTACCCGGGAACCTATTAATTGCCGTACGGCTTTATTATCAATTTTTACATCGCCGGCTAATACAATCATCAGAAAATCGTCATCTTTAGTTTTAAACAATATAGATTTGGCTATTTGTCCAACCTCAGTTCCCAGTGCCTGAGCAGCTAAAAATGAAGTGCTGGTATCCTCTTCTAAAACAATAATATTAAGCTGAGGATTTTTACTTTCTAAATAGGTTCTTACTTTTTCAATCTTATCCACAGACCTGATCTCTCCTATGTATAAATTTTTCATCCTCCTTATTATATCTTTTATCAGATGCTTTATAATAATTATCTGGGTAAATATAAAAAATCGGCCCCATTACGACCGATTTTTTAAACATTTATCAAAGTGAGGTTTCCTTAATCTGCTTTAGCCTTTTATTCATAATACCGCCTACCCGTCCGCAGGCTTCATTAGTTAAGGACTCCCATCCCTCACTTTCGATTTGTTCCCATAGACCCAGCTCTTTCGCTATTTCAATTTTCATTAAATCCCGCGGTGTAAGCTCTTTTTTATTTTTTTTTCCGCTTTGCTTGGCTTTAGGATTCATAGTAAGGCAACCTCTCCTTCTTATTTCCCTTACTTTTCCCAGCCAAGTCATAATTTATTATTTTACAAACCTTTAGTAAAACGGTAAAAGTCCTCTAAATCCCCCCGCCAGTCCGGCTTTAATGGTGAACCATTATCAATTAACAGATTTTCCACTAAAAAAGTTTTCATACCAATAAGACCTGCCGGTAAATCTTCCCCGATATCATTACCAACCATCAGACAGTCTTCAGGTTTGATATTTATTAAGCTGGTAATTTCCCCATAATATTCAGTATGCGGTTTACAAAAATGCATAACATCATAGGAGGTTATCAGTTCAAAATCAAAATTTTGCAATCCCGCCCATGCTAATCTTTGTTCCAGAGCCGGAAGAGGAAATACTGCATTGGTGGCTATTACTACTTTTATATCTTTGGTCAAAATTTCTTCCATCATTTGAGGAATCCCAGCAAAGGGCTTACAGTAATTCTTTAGCTTGGGAAAACCTGTTTCATAAAACTTATTGAAGAAATTTATGACTGGAGCCTCTTCCCAACCGGTATTAGCAAAAAAGTCCTGCATGAATGCCTTTTCATTACTGGTTTCAGGATCTTTATCAGCTATCATTACAGCAGTAGACTTAAAAACCTGCTCAACCAACCTGCGGCTGTCAGGAAGACCTTCCTCCTTGGCCATAGTCATCATTTGGTGAAAATAATGCTGCAAAAAACTATTCATATGTATATCCAGAAGTGTACCATCCAAATCAAACAAAACTGCCTTAAACATTTTATCTCCTTTAAATCTATCTAAGTATAATAATTAATGCTAATAATAACCTGAATCTTAAATAAAATAAAGCTGAAAACTTTCATTCCATTAAAAGAAGGAATTTATGGAAAAATATTGAAATATTATTGACGAGACTTTTTAGGGAGGTTGATAATTATATGTTTAATATTATTTTGAACAAGGAGGATTGGCACTATCTGGATTTGAGCGTTTTATTATCTTATTATCCCCAGCAGGTTTTGTTCTATTTTTATAATTCCTATATTAAGATTCCTTTAGCCACTTATAATGAATTAAACAAAATGGCTAAAAAAGAAAGGGATTTGGAGGCACCACTTTTTGTCTGGCTGGAACTGTTGGAGGAACAACTGTGCGCCAAGGCTGATGTTTTTGCCTTAACCGAATCAGAATATTTACATACTATAGGTCCCTATTATTACCCTGCAACTAACAGCCGTTTTTATTTCACCAAGTCTGCTGCGCCTGCAGAAAGTATAACTGCAGAAGATATTACGTTGCTTTTTGATCTGGATGCAAGTGTACCTATTAGCAGCGAAGTGCTGAGCTATTCCAGAGGTCGCAAAGATGGTAAAAAGCCTAAAAATGCCGATGAACTTATCAAAGATATTTCTATGAGTCTAGTATCACTTACCGAAATAGAAAAACTGGAAAAACATATTAATTATTTAAATATATGTTTGGAACAAAGGTATCAAATTGTTGAGTTGGAAGATCTTTATCCATTGGAGCCTGATAATAAACCTGAAAAGCCGGAAAAAAACACTGTGGAAAAAGATGATACCAATAATTTAGTAAAATTTATGAAACCAAGTACCTGGCGTAAAAAGTACACTGAAGCTTACAGCCATTTTAGTCATGATACCAAGGTATACCTGATTCGTTACCGCGAATTTGAAAAATCTTTGGAACGTTTCAAAAAAGTACTGGCCGACTGGAACAATCATAAGTGGGCATTAACAGATAGATGCTTTGAAGATATAGCAGCTGCCGAAGCGAAAATAAAAACGGCTAAAGCTAATTTAGTTGTTTACAGAAATATTTTAAACAAGTCTTATGTTCATCCAGATTATCAGATGTTTGACTGCTTAATTTTATTTAAATATTATCTGGAAACAGGTCGGGCCAGTGAAATCCAGGAATGTATGAACCTTTATGAGGAAGAGCGGCGTTGGGCCGAGATAAAAGATAGTCAGATGCGTATTGAAAACACTATTCATTATTTACGCAATGAAGGTATTGACACTACTGAACTTAGCGAGCAGGTAAGCAACATGCTTAATACCAATTATCAAAAACGTAAAGCGGTTAAATGTTAATCGTCATTTACGTAAGGGACATATTGGGGATTAAGAAAAAAACGATATAATAAGATTCCACCGACAAAGCCGCCTACATGAGCCCAGAATGCTATTTGTCCGGTTGAGTCGGCTATAAATATGTCGACTGCTCCACCCCAAAATTGGGATATGCCCCAAAAGCCCAGATAAACCCAGGCTGGTATGTTAATAAGGAAAAAAGGCGGGATAAAGGTAAACACTTTAGCGTGCCTGAACATAATAAAGTAAGCGCCCATAATACCTGCTACTGCTCCGGAGGCACCTACTACCGGAATGGTAGAATTGGGGTAAATAAGGAAATGAGCTAATCCGGCTATGATACCGCAGATAAGATAAAAAAGAATAAATTTGAATTTCCCCATGCGATCTTCAACATTATCGCCAAATAACCATAATATCCACATATTGCTGATCACATGCATCCAACTGCCGTGCAAAAAAAACGATGATAAAAATGATAAATAGCCAACTGGTGCTGTTCCATTGCTGGTATAATAACCAGGAACCAGACCAAATATATAAAAAAGTTGTTGAATTCCTTCTTCGTTAAGTTGTGAAGTGTTATAAAAAATCAGCAGATTTATAAATATTATAGCTATGGTAACTATAGGAAACGATTGTCCTGGGGTGCTGTCTCTTAGTGGAATCATAGAATTATTCTCCTTATGATAGATTAATCAAACAGTACCTATTTTATTAAATAAGAAAAGGCCAAGTAAAGAAATAAAAATGTAAACAGCCCTTTAAAGGCCAGCGGTTTTATCCGACCCGAAATATAAACTCCGATTTGGGCTCCAATAATGGTACCGACTCCTAAAAATATACCAACAGGCAGATTGACAAAACCCTGAAATAGCTTTATCAAACCACCTATACCGCTTATCGGCATCATGGCAAATAGTGACGTACCTACTGCCTGTATGGGAGTAATGGCAAAAAGCATTAGCAAACCCGGCACCATGATAAAGCCTCCGCCTATACCAAGAACACCTGAAAACATACCGGTTATAATTCCTAAGAGTAGGGGCTTGAGAACATTATTGTTCTTTTTGTTATTATCTTTTTGCTGTTTATTAGAATTTCCCCGCCATTCTCGAAAAAAATCAAAACCGATACGCAAGGCAAAAAATAAAAATAGAAAACCTAATAAAGATTCTAACAGTTCCATATTAGTACTTAAATGGTACTTAAACAGATAAGACCCTGGTAATAGTCCTATTACTCCACCTATGCCAACCAGCAAACCGCTTTTAATATTTACATTTCCTTTTTTAAAATGGCCATAAGAGCCGGAAGCGGCTGTGAAAAATACTGCGAAAAGGGTAGTTCCCACTACTGTTGCTGAATCAAATCCCAGCAATAAATGTGACAGTGGCAACATAATTATGCCGCCGCCAATGCCTAAAATTGCGCCTAAAATTCCTGCTAACATCCCTATCATTATGCTTAGTAAAATAGTCACACTCTATCCCTCGCCAAAAATATTAAGAAAACTTCCGGCAGTTAAATATTCTGCCGGAAGCTATAACTGTTACCTACTCGATAGGTTCAAACATATCTTTAGGTGCACCGCACACCGGGCATTCATCTGGTGGTTCCGGGCCTTCATGGATATAACCGCAAACCTTGCATTGCCACTTATTATACCGCTTGTTTCCCTCCTGATCACGTCCCATTTGTTCTAAAGTACTGCTAGTGTCGATCTTTTTGGCGATTATTATTTCTCCCACCAAAACACCGTCTTTAATAAAACTCTTTTTGTAATATCCCTGCACCGGATCGATAATTTCAGTTACCCGACATTCTTCCGGATCGATATTAACATCACCCAGGGAGAATATCTCCTGATCAAAAGCCACCAACATAGTAGCCAGAGCTGGTGGTGTATATTCAATCCAGTCACCGGCAGCAGCAGCACCGGCAATCCTTCCCATTTCAGTAGAAACCGGCCACAAGCCAATTAATCTTTCACCAAACTGGGCACTGTCTCCCGCCGCAAAAACGTCAGATATGCTGGTCCGCATTTGGCTATCAACCACAATACCCTGCTTAATTTCCAGGCCGGCTTCTGCAGCTATTTCAATATTAGGCTTTACACCGGTGGAAAGCAGAATTAAATCTCCTTCTACTACTTGACCGCTTTTTAGCTTTACACCAACAGCTTGTTCGTCTCCTAAGATTTCGTCGGTTGCTTCACCCAGTAAAAGCTCCACACCTTTGGAGCGAATAATATCCTGCAGACGTAACGAAGAAGAGGCATCAAGCTGTCTGGGCATCAATCGTTCGTTAAATTCTACTACTGATACCTTTAATCCCGAGCTGACCATCTCCCATACCGCTTCCAGTCCTAACACTCCGCCGCCTATGACGATGGCTTTTTTAGCCGCTTTGATGGCATCTTTAAGCTTTATGGCATCCTGCAGATTTCTCAGTGCATAAACACCGGCTTTTTCCGCTCCGGTTATCGGCGGTATGTTACTGCGTGCTCCGGTGGCAACTATCAATTTGTCATATTTAAATGCTTTACCGTTGCTTTCTACGGTCTTTCCTTTCGCATCAATCCCTGTTACCTTGCATGCAGTTTTTACATTAATTTTTTGTTCTTCATACCACATCTCAGAGTGTACATAAAGACGTTCATCACTTAAATCCTCACTCAGAAAGTCAGACAAGGCCGGCCTGAAATATGGCAGGTAATCTTCTTCAGTTAGCAACAAAATTTCCCCGGTCTGATTGCGCTTGCGGATAGCTTCTGCCGCTGACAACGCTGCTATTCCGCTGCCGATGATAACAAATTTTTCTGCAGTATCATTATTGAATTCATCTTCTGCCATTACCTGCACAAAATTTTCTTTACCTACTCCACAGGCCGGGCATATATCAGGTGGTTCTTCACCAGTATGTTCATAACCGCAAATCAGACATTTCCATTTTTTCTGGGATTTATCCAGTTTTTTATCAAGCACTGCCCGAGCGAAATTATTTCCTAGCTCAAAAGCATCATCCAGGCTTTTAGGCGAAGGTTTAAATCTCACCTTTAAACCCGGCAGGACTTGCATCCGCAGTGCTTTAAGACGGTTTTCAATGGCAGGAACTGCTTCACCGCTCCAACCATAGGCACCAAAAGCAGCGGCAACTTTTCCCGCATGAACTATGGGTGACAGTGATGTTATCAATTGCCATACCTGAGGCAGCGCGTCACCATTGATGGTAGGTGAGCCAACTAACAAACCGTCAGCATATAATGCCTCTTTGATTACTTCTTCGACCGGGGTGTAAACCATATCAAACTGCTTGACTGTAAAATCGCCCATGGCTGCAATGCCTTCCGCAATACTTTCTGCTAATGTCTGTGTGTAACCATAGGCACTTACATAAGCCATGACTACAACTGGCTTGTCACCAACCGCTGCCGGAGGTGTTGCCCACTCCCGGTATAAGTTCACATAGTAATCCAGTCTTTCCCGTAACACCGGTCCATGTCCGGGACAAATAATATCAATCGGCAAATCTTTAATCTTATCAAGTGCTTCCAATACATAGGGTTTAAAGGGACCCATAATATTATCGAAATAATACTTGTAAGCGTCATAGAAATCTCCGCCGATTATATCATTAAATACCCGTTCATCTGCATAGTGACTGCCAAAGGAGTCACAGGTGAATAAAACGTGGTCTTCGACGGCGTAAGTATACATGGAATCAGGCCAGTGCAGAAAAGGGGCACTGATGAAGCGCAGGGTTTTGCCTCCCAGGTCCAGTTCTTCTTCATGTTCTACAGCCCGAGCGGTAAAAGTGCGATTAGCAATCTCTTTAAGAAAATCCAGGGCAGTTGCGCTGGCCAGAACTGTCAATCCGGGGATCTTGTCTAAAAGCTTTTCTACCGATCCGGCATGGTCAGGCTCAGTATGATTCATAATCAGGTAATCAATTTCACTTAAATTAACTACCTCCTGAATTTTTTGCAGATACTCATCAAAAAACTTTTCTTTGACCGTTTCTATTAAGGCGGTCTTATCTTTTCCTTTGATCAGATAAGCATTATAGCTGGTGCCGTATTCAGTAACCATGATAATATCAAATATTCTTAAATCCGGGTGTTGTACTCCTACATAAAATATGTTCTCTTTGATTGATAATGCTGGCATAATAATCCCTCCTTATTTTTGATGTTGATAATATAATACCCTAAATTTACCTTTAGCAGTTTATTTCTTCAGATAATTATTAAAGCCACCTTGTTAATGCTTTAGGTGGCTTATTTTTTAAAATTTATTTATTTTCCTTTAAAATCAGGTTGTCGCTTTTCAATAAAAGCAGTTGCACCTTCCTTGAAATCATCCGAGGACCAAGCTAATACCTGATTAAGGCTTTCCAATTCAGCCTGTTGATAAAAATCATTTTTAATGGCAGCACGCACCAATTTTTTATCCATCCATACCGTATAAAGAGGTGCTCGCAAAAGTTTTTCCGCCCACTTTTCCGCGGCGGGCACAACTTCTTCAATAGGTACAACCTTGTTTACCATGCCTAAATCGAGAGCCTGCTGGCTATCTAAAACCTGACCGAACCATAGTATTTCCAAGGCTTTATGGTAGCCTACTTTTTGGGTCAAAAAGTAGGAACAGCCGCTGTCAGGCGCAAAAGCAAGATTAATAAAATTAAAACCGAACTTAGCCGTATCAGCAGCAATAATTAAATCACACGCCATCATGGTAGCAGTTGATGCTCCGGC
Organism: uncultured Syntrophomonas sp.; assembly: GCA_964563125.1. Taxonomy (GTDB): domain Bacteria; phylum Bacillota; class Syntrophomonadia; order Syntrophomonadales; family Syntrophomonadaceae; genus UBA1368. Next base: position 14,218 of record CAZLVY010000022.1, read on the forward strand.
AACTGCTCCATTTACAGCAGCAATAACCGGTTTTTGAAGTTCATAAACTGCTTTTACTATAGAGGTAGAAGCATCATATGTAGCCTTGGAGTTTATCGGACTGTTCATCCCAGCCAGTGTTGAAACATCTCCGCCTGCCGAAAATCCTGCCCCGGCACCGGTAATAATTAAAACTTTGATTTTGGGGTCCTCACTAACCAACCTGCAAATAGCCGGAACTTCTTCTGTTAGTCCCCGATTAATTGAATTAAGCTGTTTCGGACGGTTAAAGGTCAAAATAGCAATCCCGTTTTCCTTAATATCAAATTTACATGTTTCCCACATTAAAAAGCCCCCTTCCCCTTTAACATAATTTACCTAATTTTAACACTTTTAAGACCGACCCGCAAAATTAACCCAGCTTAGCAATCAAGACTTATAAAATTCTGTTGATCATATGTGACAAAGCTCATTCTACTAAACATACTGATAGTCAAACAAAGACCGCGCGAATACGCGGCCATAAATAACAATCAGTTTGATCTTCCTAACCAACTCTAGTTATTTTATATTTCTAATGTACTATAACTTTTCAAATAATCAGGTTTAATGACTTTAATCTTGGGAAACAAATCAGCCATCTTGTGCAGGAATCCGGTTGTATCAATCTCATTTGAAACAGGCGGAAAAGAATCATCGAAATGCTGTAAAAAAATAGCCCGCGGATTTATTCGTTTGATAAAATGCAGGGCAAAATCTTCTAAATCTGATCTGCCCTGAAATGGTATTGTTAAAAGGTCTATCCCATATGGATATTCTTCATCAAAACACATTCCCAGACTGCCCATGTGTAATATTTGCTGGCCTTCGGTCTTTATGTTATAGATTAAAACCTGCCCTTTGGGATATTTTATAAAGCCTTTGAGAACTTCATCCATGTTTTTCATCCACTTAAAAACGCGTCTGTTAAACAGAGTTCGGACTATCAGGCGGCGGTCAAAAATTATGTGGTCGCCTTTTAATACTTTTATCTCGAAATTTTTTAAGTTTATTGTATCTCCAGGTTTGATACAGATTATCCGTTCAGCAGCAACTCCCCTTTTCATAAGTGTAGCAGCTGCAATTTCATCGCAGTAGACTTTCCCTCGTCCTGCTTCCAGTAATTCGGGCACATGCATCAAATGATCAAAATGACCGTGGGTAATAAAGATATGCTCAATATCAGCTATTTCCTCAAGAGATAAATACCGGCTGGTATCATTAAAAGATATTAATGGATCGAAAAGTATAGTTTCATTAGCAGCAGTCATTGAAATAGTAGCGGTACCATACCATTTTACATACATAGGCCACCCCCATAAATCTTTTCAATTGTGCTTATTCAAAATATTTTGATTATTCTTAACCATTATTATATACTTTTTCCTGATTGTTTCCTATACCGAATTCTTGTACTGGAAGAACTTATATTAAGATTGCAGAAGTGCTGGAAAGGTAGACAGATAAAAAATACTTTTAGAAATCAAATAATAATATGTTTATATGGTCAAAACTATAGTTAACAAATATTTTGGAGGTTTTAAAATGAATGCTGTAATAATATATGCACATCCAAATCCTGCGAGCTTTAATGCTTCTATAGCTAAAATAGTGCAGGAAGAGTTAGAAAAAAAGGACGCTACCGTTAAGGTGAAGGACCTTTATGCCATGAAGTTTAATCCTCTTTTAAGCGCTGAAGACTTTGCAGGATTCCATAATGGCAATATTCCTGCAGATATAGCACATGAGCAAAAAGATATTAAAGCAGCTGATATTATTGTTTTTGCAGCTCCAATTTGGTGGAGTTCCGTACCAGCAATATTGCGAGGTTATATGGATCGTATATTCAGCATTGGCTTTGCCTATGAGTATACTAAAACTGGTCCCCGGGGATTACTTACTGATAAAAAAGGCTTATTCATTACTACTTCCGGCGCCGATGCTAAATCTGCTGAAGCTTCTGGTATGCAAAATGTTATTACCCACTCTCTGGTAAATGGCTTTTTGGGTTTTTGCGGTTTTGCTGAATATAAAGGCAAAAATCTTTGCGCAGTAACTACCGTAACTGATGAAGAACGAAAAGATATGCTGACTGAGATAAGACAGCTGATTACTCAGTTTGCTTAATGTGCAGATAAACATCTCTAAATTTGAAAATATCATTATCTCACTGCTAGGGGCATAAATCCCCGGTTTAAACCGGGGATTTATGCCTCTAGATTCAATTTAATGTAAAAAGAAACCCCGGCTGTTTCATTCTTAGCCCAAATTTCTCCTCCATGCATTGTAACTACCCGACTGACAATGGTAAGACCCAGACCAAATTCTCCCTGCTTTCCGGTTTGAAACCGATCGAAAATGCTTATTAGCTTATCTTCATCAAGTGCCGGACCATCATTATAAATATGCAACAAGCCCTTATTATTATCTTTGCTGTCTTTTTGCAAAGTTATTTCAATTTTGCTCTCAGCATAGCGAATCTGATTATCGAGTAAGTTTTCCAGTACAACCACCCATTGTTCAACATTTCCTCTGATAGTAAGCGGAGTAAGTTGAACCACCCAATTAAGCTCGGGACGCTGCCAGCGCAATCTTTCTACAACGTTTTCGATTACTCTATCTATTCTGATTTGCGCGTAAACAGGCTGGTGGCTGGCCAAATAATCCAGTTTGTTTAAATAAAGCAGATTGCGAATAATCTTCTCCAGTCTTAGTGCCTCCGCGTCTATTACCTCAGTGCTGTTCTCCAGATTGCCTTTGGGGAAAATGCCGTCTTTTATAGCCTGAACATAACTGCGAATAACCATAACCGGTGTCTTAAGTTCATGGGATACATTTTGCAGAAACGATTGCTGAGCTTCATCCTGAGCCAATAATTGAAGCCGCAATTGTTCTATAGAATCACCCAATTGTCCAATCTCATCACTGCGCGCCAAAATAATAGGTTCTTGCCACTCTCGCTTAGCCAGTTTTCTAACCTTTTCTCCCAATATAACCAGGGGACGGGATAAATAACGAGCCAGTCCCAGTGCAGGAATCCAACTAAGTAAAAATACTATAACCAGAATAATGACCAGTCTGTTAAAAAGCGTCGCAACTAAATCTTCGCGGTACGAATCTCCCATGTAGGAGACCAGAAAAGCTTTTCCCCCTCCTGAAATTGCTCTGGTTATAACATAAAATATCTTTTCCTCCCCTACCTGGTCACTGTACCTTTGGGTAGCAACACTTTGCTGCTCAGCCAGTTTCTGAACCCGGTTAACGAATTCTTCCGGTAGGGGGCTGAAGTTTACGGCACCTTCAGGCAGTATAATAAAATGGTTAACAACGCGATTACTATGCAACATTTGCCCTTGCCCTTTTCTTTGCATACCAGAATTTCTCCTCAGCGAATCGTCGTCCAGTAAGGAGTCTAATATTATAGAGTTTTGCGAGCCTTCAATAGTTGCATATATCTCTTTGGTAAAAAAATCTCTTAATGTCAAAGGAAATATAAGCATTAAAATCAGGGAAATTGTTAAGGTGATAGAGGCAAAAACTAACCAGATCTGGACTGATAATGGTAGATTTCTCATGCTTTCACCATCCGGTATCCATAACCATAAATAGTTTCTATATGAAGTTCAGGCATTTTTTTCCGCAATCTCCGCACCAGGTCATCGACCACTCGATCAGTCCCATAATAATCTTCTCCCCAGAGATAATTAAGTATTTGCTCGCGTGATAAAGCCTGTCCTGTGTTTTGGACAAAATAAACCAGTAGTTCAAATTCTCTGGAAGTCAATTCTATTAATTCCTCATTTACTTTCACAAATCGTCCTGCCAGATTGATTGAATAAGGGAATATTATTTGCAGGGGCGTATTTGTATTATAAGTTCTTTCCAGTATTTTGCGGGTGCGAATGACCAGCTCCCGCGGTAAAAATGGTTTAGCCAGATAATCATCACTGCCTAATTCCAATCCAACTATGCGGTCAATATCAGCATCGCGGGCGGATATGAAAATAACTGGTATAGTCGGCGACTGGGCTTTTATTTCTTTAAGAATTTGGTATCCATCTACATCAGGCAGCATAATATCTAAAACCCATAAATCAGTTGAGTTAGTTATTGCCTTTAGGGCATCACGTCCAGTTAAAAAAGAGAATACCTGCCAACCTTCCTGCTCTAAATAGGAAGTTAATACTAAATTTAGATTTACATCATCCTCAACTAATGAAATTTTATATGACATAACTCCGCCTCCTGATGACGAATTCTAACAAAAAGGACATGGTTATTGACGCATGTCCTTTGACTATTAGGTATTGACGGGAGGCACTCTTACAGTGCTTTATTGCTCAATAATAAATGGTTTATCCTGAGATTAATTATTAAAGTTCTGTCCTCTCATACCCATTCCCATGCCCCGGCCTTGCTTAAACTGACCATTTTGCTGCAGTTGCTGCATTTGCTGCTGCATTTGTGCCTGACACTCGTCACGGGTAATTTCGCCACTCTGAACTTTAGCCCGCAATTCATCTACTTGGGCTTTCACTTCGGCAGATAATTCCGTACCCTGACCTCTGCCCATTGGTCCCCGTTGAAATTGCCAGTCTTCAGGTAATATCTTTTGCATTTCTACCCGGCATTCAGCAGGAGTAATTTCCCCATTTTGTACCTTCTCCCGTATTGCTTCAGCCTGTGCCTTTACTTCATCAGGAAGTGTCTGCTGTTGCGGACGATCAATGTTATTTAAATTTGTTCCTCCATTAAAAGCACCAAACTGACCAATTCCAAGTCTGGTAAAAGTGTTGCTGGTATCGGTTGCTGCCAGAGCAACTGTTGACATCAGCAAGACCAATATTAAACTAAGCGGTATAATAATCTTTTTTATATTCATCTTTAATAACTCCTTTCTAATATTGCTTTTGATCCGTACCTCCCGATTACAGTATGAACAAGAGATACGGTAATATTGTCACAGAATTATGGGAAATTGTAAGATTAATAATTTTATTAATGTATACTCATTATATATCATTTATAAATAATTTTTCTTAATTACGCAAACCCCATTAACTGACTGAATTCTTTTTAATTAGGAAGGAGATGCAATTAAATGGCTTTAAAAAGATTTTTTTTAAGACAAAACAAATTAGTACAACTATTTATACTGGCTCTTATTCTAGTCTTTACTGCACAAATACTTATCGGTTGCGGCAGCAGCAAGCAGTCTGCAGATAATGTTGCTTACGAAAGCAAGAGTGAAGCACAAACTGAAGCTGCATATGATCAGGACGCAGGTATGGGAACTGCAGCAGTCATTCCCAATGACATTGAACGGAAAATTATCCAAAACGTTGACCTGACTATTAAAGTCGATGATGTAGAAGCTATAATGGGGAAAATTATTTCGCTGACCAGCCAAAACGATGGTTATATAGTTAACAGCAGTTTATACAAGCAGGAAGACAGCTACAGCGCCAGGCTTACCGTCAAAATACCGCAGGAAAAGCTTACTGGCACTGTGAATACTATCAGTGATTACGGCGAGGTAACGAACAATGAAACTTATACTGAGGATGTGACCGAAGAATACTATGATTCCCAGGCCCGTTTAAAGGTGCTGGAGGCTAAAGAAGTCAGATTAATTGCATTGCTGGATAAAGCTGCCAATATACCAGACATAGTAACTATTGAAAGTGAATTGGGTAATGTTCGCAGTGAAATCGAAGTAATCAAAGGCCGTCTGCAATATTTAACTAATTCTACTTCTTTCAGTACTATTAACATTAGCCTAAGACAAGCAATTCCCGGTCAGTTGAAAGCACCTCAGGGTACAACCGGCAAAGCCGTGCAAGGTTTGATCGCCAGTTTAAATAACATGATCGATTTTGGCAGTAATTTGATTATTTTCCTGATAACCATTTTACCCTGGTTAGTAGTATTAGGACTCATTTATAGCGCAGTCCGCTGGTTTAGAAACAAGCGTAAAAACAGGAACAATTCGCAATAGACCTACTAAACAAGCAGAATAATATGAAATTATAATATATAAGCAGACATGTGAAAAAAACATGTCTGCTCAGGGGTGTCGATAAAGTCGACATTCTGACAGAGCGAGCAAAAAAGGCACCCCAGGGCACTACAATGTTCGCTCCGCGAACTAATAATGATGTCAAGAGCAAGGCAATCGGAAGGGCCGTGATTGAGGCGTACATGAGGTACGTCGATTGAACGGCACTTCCGAATCAACGCAGCACCCAAGGGCACTACAATGTATCGCACGCGATACTATTAAAGTTGCTATTGGCATTTTCTGACGGTCTGAGCAGACATGTGAAAAAAACATGTCTGTTTTTTTGTCTTTATGTCATAACTTTATGATGCCAACAAAATCTCCTTCTCTCAAGCACCTCTGTTATGAATTCTTATCCCCTCTGCAAATTAATTCCTATTTTTAAGATTACCCTATTTCCCCTTCTTAGATCGATGCTCATAGATAGGTATGGTCAACCATCAAGATACGAGTTTGCACATTTGCATATGAGCCGAATATTCATTTATGCAAAATCCCGAAGTAACGCAGTTTTAAAATAATTAATAGGTTGGCATAATCTTTGCTTTAGAAAGGTTAAGCGATTCAAATATTTCTGACTGCAAGAAATAAATCTCTGCCGGGATGGAATCGTTTCAGATATTTACGGAAGAAGAGTTAAAAGAGAGGAGGGATAAGATGGAACGTATCCTGCCGTTCACGACCGAACACGAAATGTTTCGCAAAAGTTTTCGCAGTTTTTTGGAAAAAGAAATCGTTCCCTATTATGAGGAATGGGAGAAAAACGGAATTGTAGACCGGGAAGCCTACCTCAAAATGGGAAGCAACGGTTTTCTATGCCCGTGGGTTGAAGAGGAGTACGGTGGGTCAGGAGTGGATTTCTTGTACTCAGTAATTATCGGTGAAGAAATAGCCCGCTACAGCTTAACCAGCTTTTTCGTATATCTGCACAGTGATCTGGTAGCTCCTTATATTGCTGCCTATGGAAGTAAAGAGCAGAAAATGCGCTGGCTGCCTGGCTGTGTAAGCGGAGAAAAAATTCTGGCAGTTGCCATGACAGAACCAGGCGCAGGATCAGATCTAGCCGCTATACGTACCCGTGCGGTCAAGGATGGAGACTACTATGTTTTAAATGGAGCCAAGACCTTTATCTCAAATGGGATATTGGCCGATCTGGTAGTAGTAGCCGCTAAAACTGATCCACAGGCAGGCGCCCGGGGTGTAAGTCTGTTTGTTGTGGAAAGAGGAACCAAGGGCTTTGAGCGCGGCAAACAAATTTCCAAAATTGGCATGCACGCTCAGGATACAGCAGAATTGTTCTTCGATGACTGCCGTATTCCTACCGATAATTTATTGGGACAGGAGGGACACGGATTCTACTATCTAATGCAGAAGCTGCAACAGGAAAGAATAGTAACAGTCATGGTTAATCAAGCTGTAGCCGAACACTGCCTGGAAATCACCATAAAATATGTACAGGAGCGTCAGGTGTTTGGTCAATCTTTGAGCAAGTTTCAGAATACCAGATTCTGCTTGGCGGAATTAGCAGCGGAGATTCAGATTGGCCGCACTTTTGTAGATGCTCTCATTCTTCAGCATATGCAGCAAAAAGATGTGGTCCAGGAAGTCAGTATGGCAAAATACTGGATCTGTGAGATGGTTAATCGAGTGGCTAGCCGCTGTCTTCAGCTTTTCGGAGGTTATGGTTATTGTTCAGAATATGAGATATCCCGTATGTTTGTAGATTCCAGAGTTCAGACCATATATGCAGGAACTTCAGAAGTAATGAAGCTTATTATCAGCCGGGGCTTAGGACTTTAACCAACAACCCCATAAATAGAAAGGAGGATATAGATAATGAGAAAAGTAGCAGTATTAGGTATGGGTCACAGCCAGTTCTGTTTCAATTCACCCAGAACTCAGGTAGAACTCCTGTCAGAGGTGTCCCTCGATGCCATCACCAATTCCAATCTGACTGCTAAAGATATTCAAGCTGCTTTCATAGGTAATGCTCTGGGGACTATTGCTGAGGGCCAGGCAACGATTCAACAGTTCGCTGTCAATGATATGGGTTGTAATAATATTCCAGCTTTACGCTTTGAAGGGGCTTGTGCTTCAGGTACTATTGCTGTTCGCGATGCCTTCATGTGGGTGGCTTCCGGTTTTTATGATGTGGTTTTGGTAGCAGGAGTAGAAAAAGCGACTGCTTTAGGAACCCCACTTGCTACCCGTTGCTTTTCAATGGCTGGTGACTCCAGATATGAATTTCCCTCTGGTTATACATTTCCTTCGGCATTTGCACTCCTGGCTCATCTCTATGCCAGTCATTACAATATCCCGCTGCCAAAACTGAAGGAGCAGATGGCAGCAGTATCAGTACAATCGCACTTTTACGGCAGCAAAAATCCTCTTGCTCAGTTGCCTTTCGAAATTACCGTGGAAGATGTTTTAAAAAGCTTTATGGTCAGCAGTCCTATTCAGTTGCATGACTGTTGCCCTTTCACCGATGGTGCCGCTGCAGTTGTACTGGCATCAGAAGAGGCAGCCAAGAAACTTCATGAAAAACCCTGCTACATTACCGGTGTTGGACTGGCTACATCGGGACAGTTGAGTAGTCAGTATCGATATTTGCCGCGCCTGCGAGCCCGGGAAATATCAGTTGAACAAGCATACAAAATGGCCGGAATCGGACCTCAGGATGTAGATGTCTGTGAACTGCATGATTGCTTTAGCATTGCTTCACTTATAGCGTCAGAAAGCCTGGGATTTTTTGATTTCGGTACTTCCGGCGAAGCATGGCAACGAGGAGAAACTAAACTTGGCGGTAAGATTCCCATTAACATTTCCGGGGGGCTGAAGTCTAAAGGTCATCCAATTGGAGCTACCGGCGTTTCTCAGCTTTACCACATATGCAAACAATTGCGGGGTGAAATGATTGACCAGGGGGTTCAGGTAGAAGGCGCCCGTACTGGACTGGTAGACACACTGGGCGGTGATGGGTGCCTCTGTCACCTGGTAGTGCAAAGATAGAAAGGGGGATTAACTGTGGAATACAAGCTTCCGTTTAAGGAATATAATAAGGCACTTCGCAAATCCAAGCTTCTGGGGTTGAAGTGTAATTCATGCGGGACCATCACCTGTCCGCCTAAAATGAGCTGTCAGGAATGCAGCGGATTGGACCTGGAAATTACCGAAATGAGTGGCAAAGGACATATAGTAACTTTCACTACTAATAATGGCGCACCACAGGGTCGTGAAAATGAGCTTCCCTATACTATCTTGCTGGTGCAGCTAGATGAAGGTCCCTGGATTATGGGAAATCTTATTGACATAGAACCAAGTAAAATAAACTTTGATATTATTGGCCGCAGGGTCAAACTGGGCAGTCGAATATATCCCGGAGACATTTATTCTGCAGGTGCTGCCAGCCGACCGGTATTTAGCTTCGAGGAATAAGACAATAATGCCGGGTGGTCGTAATTTATAAGGAGGAGTTATCATGACCCTGCCTTTAGAAGGTATCCGGGTTTTAGATTTAACCATGTATTTACCAGGCCCTTTTTGCACACAAATATTGGCTGATTTTGGGGCCGAAGTAATTAAAGTAGAAGAAATCAGCGGTGAATGGGGCCGCTGGGTCTATCCAGTAGTTGGCGATAAAAGTGCACTTTTTTACGCAGTCAACCGCGGGAAGAAAAGTATAGCCATTAACCTAAAAACCGAAAAGGGTAAAGAAATATTCAGAGCCCTAACCCAGACTGCTGATGTTGTTCTGGAACAGTTCCGCCCCGGTGTTATGGATAGACTGGGGTTGGGCTATCAGGACTTAGTTAAAGAGAACCCCCGCCTGATTTATTGTTCTATAAGCGGTTACGGGCATAGCGGACCTCTTCAGTATGCAGCGGGTCACGATCTTAATTATCTAAGTATAGCTGGAATTACTAATTTGACTGGCAGTCATCACCAGCCAGGCATGTCAGGAGTGCAAGTAGCGGATCTTGCAGGGGGTTCCCTTATGGCAGTAAGTTCTATTCTTCTGGCTTTATTAGCTCGTGGGAAAACTGATCAAGGTCAATTCTGTGATGTAGCAATGTTGGATGGAGCCATAAGTCTGCTGGTTTATAGCCTGGCCGAATGGTCCGGTTTCAGCAAACTTCCTGATCGAGGTCAGGAAATGCTTACTGGTGGCTATGCCTGTTATCAAATTTATGAAACTGCCGATGGAAAATTTGTAAGTCTGGGAGCAGTAGAATCCAAGTTTTGGCAGAGATTTTGCGAGCGAATCGGTTGCCCCGAATATGCACCATATCAATGGGATACTTCTCAGCAAGCAGAAGTTTTAGCTGTCGTTCGCAAAATTATGGCGGGAAAAACTCGCCAGGAGTGGATGGATTTTTTCGCAGATGATGATATCTGTTTTACTCCGGTTCTCAGCCTGGAGGAAATGAGCCAACATCCACAGGTAAAGGATCGGGAAATGGTCATCATTTTGGAAGATGTACAGGATAGCGGCAAGAATATGGCTTTAACGGGCTGTCCTATCAAGCTTTCTAATACTCCTGCTGTTGTTCGGCCAATCTTTCCGGAACTGGGCGAATCCACTGATGCAATTTTAAAAGAGGCTGGTTATTCATTCCAAGAAATCGCTCGTTTAAAAGAAGAAAATATAATATCCTGATTAGTAATTTAAATAACATTTTCATCAACACACAATATCAGGGGTTATAGCAGACTGCTGTAATCCCTGATATTTTATATTATAGACTCTATCCAATTGTAAGAGTAAAAAGCACTACTATTATAGATTTCTATTTATTACTTGATAACTTTTCCTATATATCAATACGATACTTCTTGGTTTTTCGGTAGAGAGAAGACAAATTAATACCCAGTGATTTGGCCGCTAATATTTTGTCTCCCCCGGTGTCCTTTAAAACCTGCATGATGACTTTCTTTTCAAAATCACTGACCAATGTCTTAAGATCCTTAATATCAATGGTTTCTATTGCTGATTGTTCACTGGTGTGTTGACCGGGTTGTATAGGTGTAAAGGTAAAATGACGGGGCATAAGTATACGCAAATCTTCCAAATCTGCCAGTATCATAGCTCTTTCTATGACATTTTCTAATTCTCTTATATTGCCAGGCCAGGAATGTTTTAAGAGAAGCTCCATGGCATGGTCTGAAACCTGTTCAACAAACAGGCATAACTTTTGGTTTACTGTGTCTATAAAATATTGGGCTAACAATGGTATATCACCTTTACGCAAACGCAAAGGCGGAACTTCTATACGGATCACATTGAGCCGGTAATATAAATCTTCGCGGAATCTTTCTTCATGCATCATCTTTTCCAGGTTGCGGTTAGTAGCTGTGATAATGCGTACATTTATGCGAACAGGTTGGTTGGAACCCAGTCGTTCGATTTCACGTTCCTGTAAAAATATAAGCAGTTTACTCTGCATAGATAATGGAAGCTCCCCTATTTCATCTAAAAACACGGTTCCGTTGTTGGCTACCTCCAGTTTGCCAGGCTTACCGCCCCGGCGGGCTCCAGTATAAGCACCATCCGCATAACCAAATAGTTCGGCTTCCAGCAAATTGTGAGGAATACTGGCACAGTTTACCCTTACAAAAGGAAAGGCTCTGCGATTGCTGCCCCGGTGAATAGCCTGAGCAAATAATTCCTTACCAGTGCCGCTTTCACCTGTAATCAGTACAGTAACATTATCGTGATAGGCAATATTTTGGGCCACACATTTAAGGTTTATAAATCCTGGGTCAATCCCAATAAGGGAATCAAAACTATAGCGGGTGTGATAGCGGTCATCTTTTCCTTCCTTATTGCCGATGATCCCATACAGCACCTGATCGCGCAATTTCTTATCCCAAATATCCAAAAAAATACTATAGGCAAAGGCACCTATCACTTCCTCATTTTCATATAAAGGAACGGAACAGGCTACCCCGTGACGGCCATGTATACTCCAGTTATAGGCTAAGATCGGGCGACCGGTTTCAATGGCTTTTGTGCTACGGGAATAGGGCGTAACCTCCATTATGTCTTTTCCCAGTACCTGCTCAAGCTTCAATTGCAGTGCATTCAGATAGGTATTGTTTATAAAACGAATAATTCCTTCTCGATCAACAATGATGGCTGCGATGTGGGGGTTTTTTTCAATTATGTCGGCAATTAGCCGCTCTATTTTAACATCGTCCACCTTCTCCCCTAGTATAATAAAGTCAATAATTAATAGTTGAATCATAACTCCAGTTTTGAGATGATTTTCTCGACAGAGTGGAGTTCGCCGTCGCTCCCCATGAGGTCCATCCTCGTACTGTAGACTGGCGCCTCCGCTTTACGAGAATTTACGAATGAGCTGGATGTTGATTGGCTTTTTAGCCTTTTCTCCGTATATCGCGCTAGGTTGTAGCCTCGTAAAGTTAGGAGAAACACTCTGAAACATAACCGGAGGTGTTTATATTGATAATAGGTATTGACATTGCCAAACGCAACCATGAAGCTACCGCAATTGATGACGCGGGCCAGATCTTAGGCAGAATCAATTTCGCAAATTCCAATGCCGGTGGAGCAAAGCTCCTTGATTTCATTGCCAGGCTAAAGTCTGAAAATGAAAAAGTCGTGTTTGGGATGGAAGCTACCGGTCATTACTGGCTTGCCATTTATTCCTATCTGGTTGAAAGAGACTTTTATGTCTGTGTCATCAATCCTATTCAATCTGATAGTCTCCGCAACTTGTTCATCCGGAAAACGAAAAATGACCAACGAGATTCCTTTATCATTGCTGAGATCATCCGCTTCGGCCGCTATACTGAAACGCAGCTATCAGATGAAAATACCCTGGCCTTAAGGCAGCTTTGCCGTTATCGTACTTCCCTGGTCGATCAGACTTCGGAGCTTAAACTAAAAGCAATTGCTGTTTTAGATCAAATCTTCCCTGAGTACGAAACCCTTTTTGCTGATATCTTCGGCGTTAGTTCCAAGGCCTTATTAATGGAGTACACCACCCCGGAAGACATGTTAAGTGTCAGTGCTAAAAAGCTGGCGCAAGTCATAGACAAAACAAGCCGTGGAAGATTTAAACTGGAAAAAGCCAAAGAGATTCAAGAAAAAGCCCGCAACTCGTTTGGCATTACAATTGCTATTGATGCTTTTGCTTTTCAGCTGCGGCAGATCATCGAACAAATCAAGTTCATCGAGGAACATATTAAAGAGATCGAAGACCATATTAAAACCTACTTCGATAGCCTTGACTCCTACCTTCCAACCATTCCGGGCATTGGTATGATCACGGCTGCCATAATTGAAAGCGAAATTGGTGACATTAACCGCTTTGCCAGTCCGGAAAAACTGGTTGCCTTTATTGGCATTGACCCCAGTGTTAAACAGTCTGGAGATTTTATTGGCAGTCAAAATCGGATGTCTAAACGAGGTTCGCCCTATCTCAGAAGAGCAATTTGGGGTGCCGCTGTTCGAGCTGTGCAAGTTGACCCAGTACTTAAAGCCTTTTTTGCGAAGAAACGTGCAGAAGGTAAAGCCTATGGTACTGCCATCGGGGCTGTAGCCCGTAAATTAACCTATATTATTTTTGTTATTATGCGGGACAAAAAAACATATGTCCCTATGGCTTAATTACATAAAAAACCTCCAATTTTTTAATTAAATATTGTTGACTTTATATAGCTGGTCTAATGATATTTCGAAGCTGCCTTCTTACATATAATATACTCCCAAATAAAGGAATTGAGAATTTATAGCAAGAGAAAATTGGTACAAACTGTTATTTATGGGTTTTTCTCATTTTTGTAAATTGGTCTGCAACTCTGCAAAGCATTGATAGCAGACCATTACAGCAGAATTAAGGAAGGAAAATTACTTTAAACCCCGATTGCAATTTTCTTTTTTGCCATTGCAAAAAATCAGGACTGTGGAAAATGCCGTTAAATAGCGGATTAGTCATCTGGCACGAGACTTGCACTCCATTTATATGACCCCCCATCTACGCAGATTAACTACAGCCAGATAAATTAGAAAGGAGGTATATTTATGACTTTAAAGGATTTGTATCAAAGTAAACTAATGTCAGCCGATGAGGCCGTTAAAATGGTTCAAGATGGCTGGGCAGTAGCAGTCCCCGTAGCAGTAGGTCAGCCGCCGGTATTAATTAATGCTCTGGCCCGGCGCAAAGATGAGTTTACCAGAGTGGAGCTTTTCACTGTCGTTGATGTTTATCCAACGGAAATGATGAAAATGGGAAGGGAAGATCCCTTCCTGCTGGATTACAGTTACTGCATGGTACAGCGGGCTGGAGTACAGGATGGAAAGTATGTTTATACACCTGGGCGTCTGGGTGAAGTACCACGTTTCCCGGAATACAATCGCCATTATGAGGTGGTTATGCTGCAGGTCGCACCTATGGATAAAAACGGGCACTTTAGCATGGGTTTGTCCTGCGACTACATTATGCCCTTTTCCAAGCTGGCTAAGAAAGTTATCGTACAGGTCAATGAAAAAATGCCCCGCACATTTGGCCGTAACTTTCTGCATATCAGTGAAATTGACGCCATCGTGGAAGCAACCCACCCCCTGCCTGCATTACCTAACGTCCCTACCAACGAAAACCAGGCTCTGATTGGTCAGTATATTGCCGAACTGGTAGAAGACGGTTCAACTATTCAACTTGGTATCGGCGGTATTCCCAGTGCTGCAGCTCTGGCTCTGGCAGACAAAAAAGATCTGGGTGTTCATACTGAAATGTTCGGGGACAGTCTTATGTGGCTCTTTGAAAAAGGTGTTATTAACAACAGATGTAAAAACTTTCTGCCTGATGTTTCCGTTGCCACCTTTGCATTGGGGAGTGAGGCGCTCTATGAATGGCTTGATAATAATGTTTCGGTTCAGTTTTACCCTTGTGATTTTGTAAATGATCCCGATATAATAGCCCGCAATGACAAGCTTGTATCTATCAACAGTGCCATCGAAACCGATCTGTCAGGTCAAGTCTGCGCAGAATCAATCGGACCAATACAATATACACATACAGGCGGTCAGGCAGACTTCGTACTGGGAGCAGGCCGTTACCGCGGGGGCAAGACCATTATTGCCTTTGAATCTGTCAGCGAAACTAAACAAGGAAAGCTATCCAAGATTGTCAGCCACCTGAAACACGGATCTTTTGTTACAGCAGGCCGCTTCGACACCAATTACATCGTAACTGAATACGGGGTCGTGAGCTTGAAAGGAAAAAACATCCGGGATAGAGTCAAGGGCTTAATTGGAATAGCCCATCCTGATTTTCGGGATCAACTTACCTTCGAAGCCAAAAAGGCTAATTTCTTATAAGGAGGGGATGTAATGAGTAACCGGGTAGTTATTGTAAGTGCTGTACGCACTGCTGTAGGTGCGTTCGGCGGGAGTCTGAATGGTTTTCCTATTCATCGCCTGGGAGCGGCAGCCATAGAAGAAGCTGTGAAACGAGCAGGAATTAAACCATCGGAGGTTGATGAGGTCATCTATGGAAATGTAAACTCTCCAGCTATCTGTCTGAATGTAAGCCGCGAAGCCAGCCTCCGGGCAGGTATTCCGGTTGAAGTGCCCGCATTTACGGTAAATCGGCAGTGCGGTTCCAGCCTGCAGGCTATAAATTTAGCGGCTATGATGATCATGTCCGGGGAAGCTGAAATCGTAGTAGCTGGCGGAGTAGAAAATATGAGCAACTATCCGTACTCCGTATATAATGCCCGCTGGGGGCTGCGTTTTGGCGATGCCCGACTGGTGGACGATGCGGCAGCCACACTGCGCGATGAGGAAACCGGTATGATTGCGGGTGCTTCTGCTGAACTGTTGGCGGATAAGTATAAGATCAGCCGGGAGGAACAAGATCAATTTGCCCTTGAAAGTCAATACAAAGCCCAAAAAGCAATTGAAATGGGAGTTTTCAAAGACGAAATTCTGCCTCTGGAACTTAAGAGCCGTAAAGGTGTACGGGTTTTCGATATAGACGAACACCCCAAACCGAATACTACCATGGAAAACCTCAGCCGTCTTCCTGCAGTATTCAAACAGAATGGAACCGTTACAGCCGGCAATTCCTGTGGGATGAATGATGGTGCATCGGCTCTGGTTTTAATGTCTGAGAAAAAGGCCCGGACATTAGGTTTGCCTCCGATGGCGCGGATTATGAGTTTTGCGGTGGGCGGTGTTGAACCTGCCTACTTCGGTGAAGCGCCTATTCTTGGCGTGAATTTAGCCTTGAAAAAAGCGGGGTTAAACCTGGATCAGATTGATCTTATTGAATGCAACGAAGCCTTTGCTGCACAAACCATTGCAGTAGAAAGAGGCTTAAAGTGGGACCGCAACCGTCTTAATGTAAATGGCGGTGCTATTGCCTTAGGTCATCCGCTGGGAGCAACGGGTGGTCGTCTAATGACTACGCTTATATACGAGATGCAAAGAAGAGGCAGCAGCTACGGACTTGCTACCGCCTGTACCGGTGGTGGTATGGGTATCGCAACTATCGTAGGGAGGGTTGGAGTTGGACTATAAAGATGAATATCAGCGAAAATTAATGTCTGCGGATGAAGCAGTCCGTATGATTCCAGACCATTCACTTATAGTAACCAATGTTGCCGTAGGGCATCCGGTAGCACTGGTCAATGCGCTGGTCAAGCGCCAGGACCAGATAGAGGATGTTGAACTATTCTATGTAGTTGATCTTTATGATACTGACATCAAAAATATCTATCCGGAATCAGGCTTAAGAGTAGACCTGGGCTATCCGATAATTCACCGCCGGGATCTTCAACAGGGTAAATTTTATCACAGTCCGATACGCTTCTTTGATGCCGCCAAAGCCTGGCGGGAAATCCGCAAGGTAACAACTACTATGCATCTGGTATCACCTATGGATGAGCACGGGTATTTTTGCATGGGTCTGGGGGCTGATTATGGATTGCCAGCTTTAAGGACAGCAGAGAAAGTACTGGTTCAGGTAAGTAGTACAGTCCCCCGCAGTCATGGTGAAAATTTTGTGCATATTTCTCAGGTCGATGCCATTGTAGAATCTGAACAACAGTTATTTCAAATGCCGGATATCCCTCCCAATGCCAATGAGCAGATAATCGGCCAGTATTGTGCTGAATTCATTCAAAACGGTGCCACTATTCAGCTGGGAATCGGCGGAATACCTAATGCGGCTGCAACTGCTCTGGTAGATAAGAAAGACCTGGGGGTTCATTCCGAAATGGCATGTGACACTATGTTGAAGTTGTGGGAGCAGGGAGTAATCACCAACCGTAAAAAAACGCTGATGCCCGATCGCTGTGTTTTCACCTTTGCCATGGGCTCCCAAAAGCTGTATGACTGGATTCATGAAAACCCAGGGATAGTTTTCCGCAGTGTAGATTGGGTTAATGATCCGTATGTTATCGGTCAAAATGACAATTTGATTTCCATAAACGGAGCTCTGGAAGTGGACCTGACCGGGCAGGCCTGTTCTGAATCAATTGGCCATCTCCAGCATACCCATCCAGGCGGACAGCTCGATTTTGTCAATGGTGCCAACCGTTCAAAAGGCGGTCGTTCCATTCTAGCCTTTGAATCTATGGCTAATACTTCGGAAGGACCGGTTTCCCGTATTACCTGGCAGTTAAAACCAGGAGCTGTTGTTACCACACCCAGACACGACATTGATTGCGTTGTCACCGAATATGGTGTGGCCAATTTAAAAGCCAGGTCTATTAAGGAAAGGGCCAGGCAGCTAATTGCTATCACCCACCCCGATTGTCGCGATGAACTGACTTTCCATGCTAAAAAGCTATATCTGTTATAGAGAGAATCTCGTTCAAAAAAGGAGGAGGAGAAATTATGAGTTTTG
>CAZLVY010000023.1:0-32094 GCA_964563125.1 uncultured Syntrophomonas sp.
TATTTAGGAGGGATACTATTTTAGTAGACCGAAAAATCTACAAAAAGAAAAAAATCAATCTTTAACGAACCTTGCTTTTTACCAGGAAAGCGAGGTTTGTTTTTTTGTAAGACAAGAATTGTTGCCAGACTCCCCGCTTGTCTTTACACAGTATAATGTTAAGATTATTAAAGATAATGTTTGGCATTGAACAGTTTTAATTAATCTAATAAAATAGAAATGAATTTTAGCGAAGCCTAGAAGATGCTTTCGCTTTACTGGAGAGGAAGATATATATGGATCGGCTTATCACCAGGGAATTAAATAATGAGCTAATTGAATTGGATAGAGTATTCAAAGAGACGATTAATCCGTGGTGGGATTCGACATATTCTTATTATCAGCAATTGATCTATGATATTACCTGGAAGGCTTTGCCTCCAGTAATTACTGCTGCTTACAGATATCTTGGCTGTGAAGGGCAGGTTATCACTTTTACTAATATTTTTCGCACTGCATATTTTGCCCACCATATTCATGCTTCAGTCAGAGATGATAAAGAAGGGCAGAAGCATAACCGGGAAATGCAGTTTAGCATATTAATTGGCGACTATTTTTTTGGACGTCTCCTAAAATTGTTAGTTGAGGCAGACAACAAAAAGATACTGGTGCCGTTTGCCGCTATGATTTGCTCGATGAATGAAGGCATGGTAATCAAACATAAAATAGATGCAAAAGATAATCAGGTAGTGGAAAAAACAAAAGCTCCTATTTATGCTACGGCTTTTTTATCCGCTGCTATAAATGCAGAAAAAGATGCTGAGTTTTGTGAAATTTATCGGCAACTAGGTTTTAATCTGGGCATGTGTATAGAACTGTCATACGATAATAATCTACACAGTATGGCATTGCAATATTTGTTTAGAACGGAAGGAATTTTCAAGCAGATTGATAAAGAATACCATGGTAAAAACAATTTGTTGGAAAATGTAATCAATGAAATGAAAGATATACTGGCGGAAACAAAGGCAGCGGCAGTAGTTTAAAATGATTTAAAGTTAATTATGCTTTTAATTAAGATTTAAATGAGCATTGTGATTAGGAATGTGAGCGGAGGTTATCAATTGGCATATAAAGATTTACAGGAATTTATTAAAAGGCTGGAAGATGAAGGCGAACTGATTAGAATTACTACCCTGGTTGATCCGGAACTGGAAATTACTGAAATTACTGACCGGGTCAGCAAAATGCATGGACCGGCTTTATTATTTGAAAATGTTAAAGGTTCTTCTATGCCGGTTTTAATGAATGCCTTTGGCAGTGAAAAAAGAATGGCTATGAGCCTTAATACTGATAAACTGGATAATATCGGCCAGGAAATAACTGATTTACTGGCTATGAAGGATAATCTGCCCCATTCTATGCTGGATAAGCTGAAGCTTTTACCTAAAATAGCTGAATTAGCTTCTTTTCTGCCGCGTATGGTTAAAAGCGCCCCCTGTCAGGAAGTAGTTAGCATGGAACCCTCCCTGGATAAACTACCCATTTTAAAATGCTGGCCGCAAGATGCAGGCAGGTTTATTACTCTGCCGCAGGTTTATACCAAAGACCCCGTTACCGGGCAGAGAAATGTGGGCATGTATCGTCTGCAAGTTTATGACGGACAAACTACCGGCATGCACTGGCATACTCATCATGACGGCGCCGACAATTACCGGAAAAATGCTGGTAAACCAATTGAAGTAGCAGTAGCATTGGGCGGTGATCCTGCCATTACCTATTCAGCTACAGCACCTTTGCCACCTGGAATAGATGAATTGATTTTTGCCGGTTTTCTGCGCAAGAAATCGGTTGATTTGATCAAATGCAAGACTATTGATATGGAAGTCCCTGCTGATGCAGAAATAATAATTGAAGGTTATGTTGACCCGGCAGAGCGGCGTATCGAAGGACCTTTTGGTGATCATACCGGTTATTACTCGCTGGCTGATGAATATCCGGTTTTTCATGTTAAATGTATCACACATCGCGCTAATGCCGTTTATCCGGCCACTATAGTAGGAAAACCTCCACAGGAAGATTGCTATATGGCCCTGGCTACGGAAAGAATTTTTTTACCACTGCTAAAATTCCAACTGCCGGAAATAGTAAATATGCATCTGCCTATGGAAGGGGTATTTCATAATTGTGTATTCGTCTCCATTAAGAAAACTTTTCCCGGGCATGCCAAAAAAGTAATGAGTTCCTTATGGGGTACGGGGCAAATGATGTTTGCCAAGTTCATAATAGTGGTCGATGAAAATGTTGATGTAATGAACGCTTCTGAAGTAATGTGGAAAGTATTTAACAATGTAGATCCTAAAAGGGATACTATGATAGTTGAAGGTCCTCTGGATGTGCTTGATCATTCGGCACCCTTAGCTTTGGTCGGTGCCAAAATGGGCATTGATGCCACCAAAAAGCTGGTCGCGGAAGGGCATCCCCGTGAATGGCCGGAAGATATCGTTATGAGTGACGATATCATTGCGCTGGTAAATAAAAAGTGGGGCGAATACGGAATTGAATAAGGTTAAAGCGTTTTTTTCCCTCATCGACATTGAACATACTCTATTCGGGTTACCATTTGCCTATTTAGGTGCATTCTTAGCTGCTTTAGCAGTATATCGAGGCGGGCCGTCTTTTTATGATTTGTTCTGGATTACAGTGGCGATGGTTGGAGCCAGAACTGCGGCTTTATGCTTAAACCGTATTATAGACCGACATATAGACCGTGCTAATCCGCGTACCAAGGATTGGGTTTTGCCTTCCGGTCAACTGCCGGTTGAAATGATCTGGGTTTTGGTAACAGTATCATTTGCTTTACTCTTATTTGCTGCATCTCAACTTAACCCACTTTGTCTCTATCTTTCACCACTGGCGGTAATAATTTTATGGCTCTATTCTTATACCAAAAGATTTACCTGGTTATGCCACCTTTTTTTAGGTATGGCAATTGGTATGGGACCTATTGGAGCATGGTTCGGTGTCACTGGCATTTTCTCCTGGATACCAGTATTGATAGGAGCGGCAGTAGCATTCTGGGTGGCAGGATTTGATACTATGTATGCCTGCCAGGATATAGAATTTGACCGTCAACATGGTTTGCACTCAATTCCTGCTCGCTTCGGTGAAAAAGGAGCTTTGCTTTTTTCGGCCTTATTTCATTTACTCACTATTGTATTTTTGCTTTTGACCGGTATTATTCTGCAACTGGGTATTTGGTATTATATCGGTGTAGGGTTGGCATCTGTTATACTTATTTATCAGCATTTTATTGTTAAACCAGGTGATTTAACCCGGGTCGGGTTTGCCACCTTCAGTATAAACCGTTATGTAGGTCTGATTATTTTTGTTACCACTCTGATAGATATTTTTTTAGTTAGTTAAGGACAAGCTGAATAAAATTGGCTAATATTTAGGGAGGATAATAATTGCGTAAATATATTATTGCCCTGACCGGCGCAAGTGGAGCAGTATATGGTATTGAACTGGCTAAACAATTATTAAATAGAGGAATTGAGATCCATTTAGTAGTCAGTGAACCAGCCTGCCTGGTCCTGGAACAAGAGCTTGACTGGTGTTTTAATACAACTATTAAAGAAACTTTCCGGAAATTTCTACCCTATGACAATTTGCTGGTTTATGATAATAATGACATAGCGGCAAGAATAGCAAGTGGATCATTTATAACCGATGGTATGATTGTAATCCCATGTACTATGGCAAGTCTCGCTTCCATAGCACATGGTAATGCCAGAAATTTGATGGAACGTGCTGCTGATGTAATACTTAAGGAAAAGCGCCCCTTGATAATAGTGCCGCGCGAAACCCCGATCAGTTCGATACATCTTAGGAACATGCTAATTTTAGCTGATATGGGAGTAAGTATAATACCGGCTATGCCGGCATTTTATAATAAACCGCGGACTATTGAGGATATGGTGGCTTTTATTGTAGGCAAAGTTATGGATGCTATGCATTTAGAACATGATATATACAACCGTTATGATAATTAAGAAGTCTAAGCTTTTTTTGAGGGGAAAATGATGTCTGATTTCCAATTTTTTGATAGTATTTCTGCTGAACTTGATTCAGTAGAAACTGGCTTAATAAAGAATATTGACAGTAATGTAAGCATAATAAACGCTGCTGGCGCCCATTTGATTAAGGCGGGGGGCAAAAGAATGCGGCCTGCTTTTGTATTGCTGGCAGCCAAGTATTTTAAGGAAAATATAGAAGATATAATCCCTATGGCAATTGCTTTAGAATTAATCCATGTGGCAACACTGGTACATGATGATGTAATAGATAACTCCGATCTAAGAAGAGGTGCGGCAACGGTCAGAAGTGAATGGGGAAACCGGGTATCAATTTATACCGGAAACTATATTTTCGCCCATGCCCTAACCTTAATTGAAAAATATGACCGTACTGATATTGTGAATATTTTGGCAGATACCAGCATGAAGATTTGTGATGGGGAAATTAATCAAATGTTAAGCTGCTACAAAATAGATCTGGGCTTAAAAAATTATTTGCGCCGTATTGAGCGCAAAACGGCCTTGCTGATTTCGGTTAGCTGTGAACTGGGAGCAATGGTAAGTGATGCTGATGAAAAGTACATAAAAGCGCTTAAGGAATACGGGTATTATTTAGGCATGGCTTTCCAAATTACTGATGACATTTTAGATTTTGTTGCTGATGAAAAAACCCTGGGAAAGCCAACCGGCAGCGATATCAGGCAGGGGGTAATTACATTACCGGCCATATATGCCTTAAAACATGATACTCACCGGGAAGAGTTGAGAAGGCTTTTGGCTTCGCCAGAGTTATGCATATCAGAGGCTGAACGCATCATTGAGATTATAATTAATTCAGATGGCATTGATTACGCATATTATGCAACCAATCATTTTGCCACCCAAGCACAAAGAAAACTTGATTTACTGCCGGAATCACCTTTACGCCAAACATTTATTAATTTCGCTGATTTCCTGTCAGCCAGAGAATGTTAATAAGGGGAGATAATTGTGGCTATAAAAGATTTATCTACTGAAGAAAAACAGACTATTATCAATCACCTCGAGGATCTGAGAAAAACATTAGTTATAAGTCTGACAGCGATTACAATAGCGTCAGTATTTGCCTTCTATTTCAATGAACAAATTCTTTCCATAATCATACAACCATTATCGGCCTTAAATGAACAATTAATCGTGACCGGTGTTACCGAAGCATTTTTCGTAAAACTTAAATTATCTTTTCTGGCGGGCTTTATTTTATCTTTTCCGATAGTAGCATGGTCAATCTGGAGATTTTTTCAACCAGCCTTATATGAAAATGAAAGAAAATATATATATTTTCTTTTACCGATCAGCATCGCACTTTTTGCCGGGGGTATCCTGTTTTCATATTTTGGAATATTACATCTGGTATTAAACTTCTTTATTTATATTGCCGGGGAGAATCTGGAGACTATGTTTAAAGTTGATCAGTATGTCTCCTTTGTTATTGCCTTTACACTTCCTTTCGGCATTGTATTTGAACTGCCGGTGGTAGTTTATTTCCTGACTAAAATGGGTATTGTAACTCGTGAAATGCTGGCTAAAAACCGTAAATATGCATTATTAATCATAGTTATTTTAGCTGCTGCTTTTACACCGGGACCGGACCCTTTCTCACAGATTTTGATGGCGGGACCGGTTTATTTACTTTATGAAGTGAGTATTATTGTGGCAAAATATGCCGACCCCCAGCGTAAAAAGAAAAAGTCTGCTGAGGATGAATAAGTCTGAAAGTTCAGAAAAGACGATATATTCGTAATTCTTTACAATAACCTGTATTTTTGACATAATAGGCAATAACATTCATTGAAAATATTATCAGTCACCGTTATATATAGAGGAGGGATAATAGTGTTTGGATTAATTGGTAATTTTGGTCCATGGGAACTAGGTTTTATATTAGTAATTCTATTAATTATTGTGGGACCTGGTAAACTCCCTCAGGTTGGTCAATCAATAGGTAAAGCAATCCAAAACTTTAAAAAAGCTCGAGAAGAAGATGATAAGAAAGAACTGCAGATTGTAAAAGATCCGGAGGACACTAAAGGACCGGAAGATAATAAGGAAGAATAGTATTAGCGACTTGGCTTTTAGAAAAATATATGAGGTACATTAAGTGCATTTATTTCCCATATATATAAACTTGCAGAAAAAGCGGTGTTTAGTAATAGGGGGAGGACAGGTTGCCCTCCGTAAAGTTGAAAATCTGCTCGAATATGAAGCTGATATAACAGTAGTGAGTCCTCGGGCTGAAAAAGGCATTGCAATGCTGGCACAGCAAGGGGTCATTACCTGGCATAAAAGGCAATTTGCAGAAGACGACCTTGCTGATTCATTTTTGGTCTTTATTGCTACAGATGATAATAGTATTAATGTGTATATCGGTCAGCTATGTAAAAAAGAGGGTATCCTGGTAAATGCGGTGGATGACCCTCCTAATTGTGATTTTTATGTACCTTCTGTAATTAGACGTAATTCTCTGGTGCTGGCGGTTTCGACTGAAGGTAAGAGTCCGCTTTATGCGCAGAAGCTGCGACGAGAATTGGAGGAAATCATTACCGAAGCGCATGGAAAGTTTGTTGATTTACTGGGAGAACAACGGGAAATCATTAAAACCAAGGTTGAGGATATCAGGATCAGACAAGAAATATATAAAGCCTTGGTCTGTTCAGATGCGCTGGAATTACTTCAGGCGGGGGAAGAAGAAAAAGCAAGGGAGCGAATAGGGGAATGTATGTCCTTTTGGTTGGATTAAATTACCGCACTGCTTCAGTTGAAGTGCGCGAAAAATTAGCTTTTTCAGAACTTGAACTTGATAGAGCATATCAGTGCTTAGCGGAATGCGGAGAAATTGAAGGAGCGGTAATTCTTGCTACCTGTAACCGTACTGAGATTTACGCTACTACCAGAAACATTGAAAAAGGACAGAAAATACTGCTCGAATTTCTGCAGGACTATGCTAAGGTCTCAGCATCTGAGTTGAGTCAGTATATTTATCAGCCTAATTGCCACGAGGCTATTTTGCATTTATTCCGGGTAGCATCAGGATTAGATTCCATGATACTCGGGGAGACCGAAATATTAGGCCAGGTTAAGGATGCCTATCAGAATGCTAAAGATGCGCAAGCATCTGACAGTGTACTAAATACTTTGTTTCAAAAAGCTATTTATGTGGGTAAAAAAGTTCGTACCCAAACGGATATCGACAAGCATCCGCTTTCAGTAAGTCATGCTGCCGTACAGTCTGCAGAAAAGGCATTGGGCAGTTTAAAGGAAAAGACGGTAATGGTTGTAGGTGCTGGTAACATGGGCGAAATGGCTGCCAAATGCCTGGTGGCTAATGGAGTTAAGACGGTGATAGTCTCCAACCGCTCGTATGATAAAGCTCTGGCTATGGCTAAGGACTTGAACGGTCGAGTAGTTCGTTTTGATCAACTGGCCAATGAGCTGGCTGGAGCTGATATTGTTATAAGTTGTACCGGTGCCAGTCATTATGTGGTTCGAGATGATAATGCCAGAAAGATTCTTGAAGACAGAAGAGGTCAAAAGATTTTATTAATTGATATTGCAGTACCGCGGGATATCGACCCGACACTGCAGGAAATAGCAGGTGTGCAAATCCTGGATATTGATGATTTACAGGAAGTAGTTGATGCTAACTATGAACAACGTCTCAAGGCATCACATGCAGCAGAAGAAATAATAGAAGCTGAAATGGAGCTTTTTAATGAATGGCTGGCCAGTTTGTGTGTCATACCAGTGATTACAGCTTTGAAAAATCAGGGAGAAGTTATTAGAAATAATGAAATAAAAAAAGCTCTAAATAAATTAGGAACTATTTCGGAGCATGAGGAAAAGATAATAAATTCCATGGCTCATGCCATAATCAACCAACTGCTGCATTCACCAATTGTAAATCTTAAACAAATGGCGGTAAGAAATGATGGCCATTTATATGCAGAAGTTGTCAAAAATCTTTTTTCTTTAGAAGTTAACATTGAGGAGCCTAATGAATATGAAAACTTTGAGATTGGGAACCAGAGGTAGTAAACTAGCCATCTGGCAGGCAGAATATGTGGCGGCAGAACTCAAACGTCACAATCACGACCTGCAGGTTGAGATTAAGATAATTAAGACAACCGGTGATAAAGTATTAGATGTGGCTTTATCAAAAATAGGCGATAAAGGTTTGTTCACCAAAGAATTAGAAATAGAATTAATAAAAGAAAATATAGATCTGGCCGTACATAGTATGAAAGATATGCCTTCTGAACTGGAGGCCAGTCTTATGATAGGTGCATTTTTAAAAAGAGAGAATCCGCAGGATGTGCTGCTTTCGATACATAATTATACCTTTGCAGAATTACCTGATGGCGCAACTTTAGGTACTTCCAGTTTAAGACGGCGGGCGCAGATTAAGGCTTTGAGACCTGATCTGAAGGTTGTTGATATCAGAGGCAATGTGGAGACGCGTCTGAAAAAGATGCAGGAAAACAGTCTGGACGGAATAATATTGGCTTATGCCGGGGTTAAAAGATTAGGTCTGGATAATTATATAAGCGATTTTTTGGCTTATGAGATGATGATGCCTGCAGTTGGGCAAGGTGTCATCGCCATCGAGATAAGGAAAAATGATGATGGAATTAAAGCAATACTGAAATCCATTAACGATTATGCAACCAATATTGCGGCACGAGCGGAAAGAAGCTTTTTATATCATATTGAAGGCGGTTGTCAGGTCCCGGTAGCTGCAATTGCCCATTTGGTTGATGAAAAGCTGGAAATAAACGGGATGATTGCTTCGCTGGATGGTAAAACTATATTAAAGTCCAGTAGCCGCGGTAAGCCAGCAGAAGCTGAAAAAATGGGACAAGAATTGGCATTATCACTTTTAGATGCTGGTGGAGCAGAAATTTTAAATAATATTAAAAGTTCGGGAGAAGGATAAGCGATGCCAAAAAAAGGGTTTGTCTACTTGGTAGGTGCAGGGCCTGGTGATCCGGGACTGTTTACTTTGAAAGGTAAAAAACTGTTGGAAACAGCTGAAGTCATAGTCTATGACCGTTTAGTAAGCGAGAAGATAATGGCTTTTGCTGCTGAAAATGCAGAATTAATATATGTGGGAAAAGCATCTTCCCGGCATACTTTATCCCAGGATGAAATTAATAAGCTGCTAGTGGAGAAAGCTTCTGAAGGCAAGCGGGTAGTCAGGTTAAAAGGAGGAGACCCTTTTGTTTTTGGGCGCGGTGGTGAAGAAGCTTTATATGTGAGAGAGCACGGATTTGGTTTTGAAATAGTTCCAGGAATAACTTCGGCTATTGCAGTGCCTGCCTATGCAGGAATACCAGTTACACACCGTGATGACACCTCAAGCCTCACTATAGTAACCGGACATGAAAAAGAAGATAAAGAAGAGAGCTCTATTAACTGGAAAGAGTTGGCGGCAGGAATAGGGACAGTCGTATTTTTAATGGGAGTTGAAAACCTGGCCTTTATATGCAGGCAGTTAATTGAAAATGGCCGTGACCCGTCAACACCGGTAGCCTTGATACGGTGGGGAACTTTACCTGCCCAGGAGGTTTTAACCGGTCAATTAAGTAATATTGCAGATAAAAAGCAGCAGGCTGATTTTAAACCACCTGCCGTCATCATAGTTGGAGAAGTAGTAAAACAGCGGGAAGCATTAAAATGGTTGGAGAATAAACCTTTATGGGGAAAAAAAGTAGTAATTACCCGGGCGAGAGCTCAGGCAAGTGTACTGGTTGATAAAATAGCTGATCTGGGTGGAGAAGCTATCGAGTTCCCGTCAATTAGTATTCGTCCGCTGGATAATATTACTTCGCTTTTTAAGGCGCTTAAAGAAATCAGACATTATAACTGGCTTATCTTTACCAGTGTTAATGCAGTCGATATTTTTTTTACCGCACTTAAAACGCAGGATTTAGATATTAGGGAACTCTACGGTCTTAAGATTGCTGCTATTGGTACGGTTACCCGTGATAAGATACTCGAAAGAGGATTGAAAGTTGATGCAGTACCGGAAGAATTCGCAGCCGAAGGCATTATCAAGACTTTAGACGGACAAATCCAAGCGGGGGATTGGGTCTTGCTTCCTCGAGCTCAGGGCGCCAGGAGTATTTTACCTGAAACTCTTAAAAGCTGGGGCGCTCATGTTAACGAAGTTATTATTTATCAAGCTGTGCCAACCAGTGATGTGCGCATTAAAACAATAGAAGCTATGAAAAGCGGACAGGTTGATTTTATAACTTTTACCAGTTCATCGACGGTCAGCAATTTTGTCAATATGGTTGGCTGGCAAAATGTTGAGTTGATAAACAAGCAGGCTAAGATTGCATGTATCGGTCCTATAACCGCTAATACTGCTGGGGAACACGGATTTAAAGTGGATATTATCGCCAAACATTATACTATAGATGGTTTGGTAGAGGCATTATTAGAGTCAGTTAAGGTATTGTAGAGAACAGAGGAGGATATAAAAAATGATTGGATGTACAAAATTGCTGTGTGGAACTGCCACGGTTTCTGAGGTAATAAAATATAATAAGGATGGCAATTTGCCCCCGCAATTACTGCAGTTTTCAGATAAAAACCGGCCGCTGGTAGTATGGAATACAACTAACCGTTGTAACCTTAGATGTAAACATTGTTATATTGATGCTGAAGACCACGATTATAAGCATGAACTTAGTACCGAGGAAGCTAAAGAGTTTATCCGTGACCTGGCGCAGATGGGAGCGCCGGTATTGCTGTTTTCCGGTGGAGAACCACTCATGAGAAAAGATATTTTTGAACTGGGTAAGTTTGCAACTGAATTAGGGTTAAGAGCGGTAATTTCATCAAATGGGACTTTAATTGATGATGAAACAGCTAAGAAAATAAATGCAGCAGGATTTCAATATGTAGGTATAAGCATTGACGGTGCACCTGCAACCCATGATGAATTTAGAAATAAACAGGGCGCTTTTGCCGCTGCCATGCGCGGAGTAAAGGCCTGTCAGAATAATGGCGTGAAAACTGGTTTGCGCTTTACAGTTAATAAATATAATCAGCAGGATTTGCCGGAGATTTTCGAAATTATTAAAAGAGAAGGTATACCCAGATTCTGTATGTATCATTTAGTTTATGCCGGACGCGCTGAACAGATGATAGATATGGATACTACCACTGAAGAAACCAGAAAAATATTGGAACTTGTCAGTCAAAAAACGATTGAGCTGCATAATGCAGGCGTAGAAGTAGAAATACTTACTACTGATAATCATGCTGACGGAATTTTTCTTTTAAACCAAATTAGAAATAGTCAGCCAGAGCGCAGTGATGAAATTGTAAAACTGCTGGAAATGCATGGTGGATGCTCGGCAGGCACCAAGTTTGCCAATGTTGATCCCCTGGGAAATGTTCATCCCTGTCAGTTCTGGCAGGATTACTCCGTCGGTAATATAAGGGAAAAACCTTTTAGTGAAATATGGACTTCTGATGATGAATTAATGGTAAAACTGCGGGAAAAAGAAAAGCACGTCAAGGGCAAATGCGGCGCCTGTAATTATAAATCACTTTGTGCAGGGTGTCGGATCAGGGCTAGAGCAGTATATGGTGATTTGTGGGCAGAAGATCCTGCCTGTTATCTGACGGTCGAAGAGTTAGAATACAAAAAATAGACAGGAGGCAGCATATATGTCTTTTCCCCGGACCAGAATGAGAAGACTTAGAAATAATGAAAATATTCGCAGTTTAGTACGCGAAACGGCTTTATCTGTTGATGATCTTATTTATCCTTTATTTATAGTAGGTGGCGAGAATATTAAACGACCTATTGCTTCTATGCCTGGAGTTTGGCATTTTTCGGTGGATAAGTTAGCCGCAGAAATTAATGAAATTGTTTCTCTGGGCATAAAAGCTGTCTTGCTGTTTGGCTTGCCTGATTACAAAGACAGTTTAGGTAGTGCATCATATCAGGATGATGGAGTTGTGCAGCGGGCTATAAAAGAAATAAAAGCTTTGGCACCTGAGTTGCTGGTAATAGGTGATGTATGTCTTTGCGAATATACTGACCACGGTCATTGCGGATATATCGAAAATAACAGCGTAGATAATGATAAAACCCTGCAATTACTAGCTAAACAAGCTGTGTCATTTGCTAAAGCCGGTTGTGATATTATAGCCCCCTCCGATATGATGGATGGACGGATAGGATTTATACGAGAAAAATTGGATAATAACGATTTTACAAATACAATAATAATGTCTTATGCGGCCAAATATTCTTCAGCTTTCTATGGTCCTTTCCGCGAAGCGGCTGATTCTGCACCGCAGTTCGGTGACCGCAGATCTTATCAGATGGATCCGGCTAATCGCCAGGAAGCTTTGCGGGAAGTAAAACTGGATATTGAGGAAGGAGCAGACATAATTATGGTAAAGCCCGCTCTTGCCTATCTGGATGTTATTAAATCTGTCAAGGACGAATTTAATTTTCCCACTGCTGCTTACAATGTAAGTGGTGAATATTCCATGATAAAGGCTGCTGGAATTAAGGGCTGGATTGATGAGGAAAAAGTGATGATGGAAGTATTAAACTCCATCAAAAGGGCTGGAGCAGATATGATAATAACCTATTTTGCCAAAGATGCAGCCCGGTTATTAAAAAGCTGAAGGTTTTCAGCAATCATAAGGGGAGGTGAATAGTAAGCCCTGGTGAAATACACCATGCGGTTTGCTAATTAATATGTTGGTATCGTGGAATTCGACCAATCAATGTAATATGTTCTGTGATCATTGCTACAGAGATGCGGGCGCCAAACTTGACGATGAATTATCAACTGATGAGGCACGTAAACTTATCAGGGAAATTAAGCAGGCAGGGTTTAAAATAATGATATTTTCCGGCGGTGAATCAGTCATGCGGCCTGATATTTTTGACCTGGGAAGCTATGCTACTGAAGTAGGCTTAAGGGCTGTATTGGGAACTAATGGTACTTTAATTACTGAAGAAGTTGCCAAGAAACTTAAAGAATCAGGATTTATGGCTGCAGGAGTCAGTCTTGATAGTTTGGATGCTAAAAAAAATGATGAGTTTCGTAAATTAGAAAATGCGCATGATCTTGCTATTCAGGGAATGATAAATCTGAAAAAAGCTGGATTGCCTTTTCAGATTCATACTACAGTGATGGATTGGAATGTAGGTGAACTGGAAGCTATTACCGACTTTGCCATAGAAATCGGTGCTATGGCACATCATGTATTTTTCCTGGTTCCTACAGGCAGAGGGGCAAAAATCGAAGAAGAAGCTTTACGTAAAGTAGAATATGAGAGAACTATTGCCAGGCTGATGAAAAAACAAACAGAGGTAGATATTGAGATAAAACCTACCTGTGCGCCTCAATTTATAAGAATTGCCAAACAGAAGAATATTCCAATCAGGTTTTCCCGGGGATGTTTGGCGGGAATAAGCTATTGTATAATCAGCCCCAAAGGTAATGTTCAGCCTTGTGCCTATCTGGATATCCCGGTGGGAAATGTCAGGGAAAAGCCTTTTGATGAAATTTGGCGTGAAAGCGAAATGTTTAAAGAATTAAGAACTATGGAATATGACGGTAAATGCGGAATTTGTGAATATAAAGACAGTTGCGGGGGATGCCGTGCCCGGGCCTATTATTACAGCGGCGGTGACTATATGGCTGAAGACAACTGGTGTCTATATAAACCAAGGGGTAATAGCAAGTGATAGATTTGTCTGTACTGGATAAAGAGGTTTTGAATAGAGTACAAAA
Organism: uncultured Syntrophomonas sp.; assembly: GCA_964563125.1. GTDB lineage: Bacteria > Bacillota > Syntrophomonadia > Syntrophomonadales > Syntrophomonadaceae > UBA1368. Next base: position 13,871 of record CAZLVY010000023.1, read on the forward strand.
GGATTTTCCGCTGACGGTGACTCCTTTTGCCGATATGGCACGAGAGATTGGTGTAAGTGAAGACGAGGTTATGATAAGTATTGCTAAAATGAAAAAAGCCGGCATAATCAGGAGGATTGGCGGTATCTTTGATACGCCCCGTATGGGTTTTCATTCAACTTTGTGTGCCTGCCAGGTGCCGGAGGATAGAATCGAGGCAGTAGCAGCCATAGTAAATAATCAAAAGGGGGTAACACATAATTACTTGCGCGATAACGAGATATTTAATCTTTGGTTTACACTAACAGCCTCGTCCCAGCTTAAACTAAAGGAAACGTTATCAGATTTGGAACAAAAAACCGCTCTAGTTATTACCAGTATGCCAGCAACTAAAGTATTTAAAATCAATGTATTTTTCGAAGTGGGGGAGTAATAATTGGATAATAAAAACGATGATATTGATAAGCATATAATGGCATTTATCCAGGCTGATATACCTTTGGAGGTAAGACCTTACAAAGAACTAGCCAATAGTCTGGGTATTACAGAAGCAGATGTAATTGTACGCATACGTAAACTAATGAACAAAGGCTTATTAAGAAGATTTGGTGCAGTTCTGCGCCATCAAAAAGCCGGTTATGATTATAATGCTATGGTTGCCTGGCAGGTAGAAACGGAACAGACAGATGAAATGGGTGAACTGATAGCTGGCTTTAGTGAGGTAAGTCATTGCTATTTAAGGGAGACACCGCCTGAATTTAGCTATAATTTATTTGCTATGATTCATGCCCGAAGTGAAAAGGAATTTAACCAGGTTGTTTCGCGTTTATCCGAAGCATCGGGATTAAACAAGTTTATTGTTATAAAAAGTAAAAAGGAATTTAAAAAAATAAGCATGACTTATTACTAAGACAGCCTCTTTTAAGGAGTGACTCGTGAATGAAAATGGATAAATCGAAAGATTTATTTGCCGAAGCCTGTAAGTTAATGCCAGGTGGGGTAAATAGTCCGGTAAGAGCTTTCAAATCAGTGGGGATGACGCCATTATTTATTGATAAAGCTGCGGGCTGCAGAATGTATGATGTGGATCAAAATGAATTTATTGACTATGTAGGTTCATGGGGACCGCTTATATTAGGTCACAGTCATCCGGCAGTAGTAGAAGCTATTATTAATGCTGCCCAAAAAGGAACTAGTTATGGTGCTCCCTGTCAGCAAGAAATTGAGTTAGCCTCATTGATTACAGAGGCTATTCCTTCAATCGATAAGGTGCGAATGGTTAGTTCCGGAACCGAAGCTACTATGAGTGCAATCCGCGTCGCCAGAGCTTATACCGGCCGAGATAAAATTGTCAAATTTGCCGGTTGTTATCATGGTCACGCTGATCCTTTTTTAGTTCAGGCAGGCTCCGGCATGTTAACTTTAGGAGTACCTACCAGTCCGGGTGTGCCGGAAAACATTGCTCAAAATACTGTGGTAGCCCAGTATAATGACCTGACCTCAGTTGAAAAAATATTTGAGGCAGAAGGCAAAAACATAGCAGCTGTAATTGTGGAACCACTTGCAGCGAACATGGGTCTGGTTATGCCGGAGCGGGAATTCTTATTGGGGCTGCGTGCAATTACTGAGAATTATGGAAGTCTGCTTATTTTTGATGAAGTAATAACCGGCTTTAGGGCTTGCTATGGAGGCTTTCAAAACATTTTAAATATTGAACCAGATCTTACTACTTTGGGCAAGATAATTGGGGGAGGATTACCTGTAGGTGCTTATGGAGGAAAAAAATATTTGATGGATATGGTAGCACCCATCGGCGATGTTTATCAGGCGGGGACTTTATCAGGAAATCCACTGGCAATGGCTGCTGGCACTGCTACGCTTAAAATATTGCAGTCAAATGACTGGTATGAAAGACTGGAAGTTGCTGGTTACTTTTTAACAACTAAATTGAGAAAAGTTTTTGAAGATGCTGACAGGTATTACACTATTAATAGATTTGGTTCTATGTTTACCATTTTCTTTAATGAACAGGATGAAAAAGTAGACAATTATGAAGCAGTATTAAGAAGTAATACGGAAGAATATGCCCGCTTTTACAGGCAAGCGCTGGCCGAAGGTATTTACTTTCCGCCCTCGCAATTTGAAGTTGGTTTTATTTCATGTGCCCATGAATTAGATGATATCGAAATTACGGTAAATGCAATCCAAAGGACTTTAGAGAAAATAGGTTAGAAGTCAACAATAATCAACTCAAACTATTCTTTCTAGTTGGAGCTACATCATAATTATGATAGAATCTAAGACATTGATTTATGAATCTAACTGCTTAAAAGGCTCGTGCTATATTTTTTCTAAAGAAATAATAATGTTACCCAATAATGGTAAAAAAGCAGGAAATATAATATCAATATAGAAAGTTTATTGTTGACACACAGTTTATATTGGAGTTTATAAATTGATATTTTGACGGTAAAATTGCCGTTGGCAAAATATATAAGTGCTTTTCTTGGGGGTGGTGGGATATTATAATAGTCTTTGAGAGTGAAAGGGTGTAAGCCAGGGAAAATTATTAGTTAAAAAGGAGGAATGGTCTTGAAGGTTCTAGTGTGTGTTAAGCAAACATTTGACACAGAAGCTAAAATTGAATTAAAGGATGGCAAAATTGCCGAAGCTGGTATTAACTTAATCATTAACCCTTATGATGAAGTAGCTGTTGAAGGTGCTATTCAGCTTAAGGAGAAAAAAGTTATTGATGAAGTAGTAATTGTTTCAGCTGGGGCAGACAAAGCTATGGATGCTATCCGCACAGCACTGGCAATGGGTGCTGACAGGGGAATTTTAATTAAACAGGATACTGGGGCAGATGAATATGCCAGAGCAGTTGCTTTAGCAGCAGTCATTAAAGAAGAAAGTCCTGAACTGGTATTAGCAGGTCATGTTGCTGCTGATGATGGTTCCTCACAGGTACCAACTCGTATAGCAGAAATATTGGGCTATCCACATATTAATGTTATTACAACATTAGATATTGCAGATGGAAAAGCAACCTGCAGCAGTGAAGCAGATGGCGGAACTCAAGTAACAGAAGTCAGCATACCAGCAGTTATTTCCAGCCAGGTAAGCTGGAATGAGCCTCGTTATCCTTCTATGAAAGGTATTATGCAGGCTAAGAAAAAACCGGTGGCAACAGTTGATGCTGTAGCAGTAGATAACAAAATTAAGATAGTTGAATTTAGTCTTCCTGCTGCCAAACAGGCTGGTATAAAAATTGAAGAAGATCCTGATGTAGCGGCTGCTAAATTAGCAGATTGGATTTTAAATACCGCAAAAGCAGAAATTAAAAATTAATTTTACTTAATAGTAAAAAAGGAGGGTAATAGATGGCAGGGACATGGGTATTTGTAGAACAAAAAGACGGTAATATCCGTAAAGTAACATTTGAAATGCTCGCTGAAGCTAAAAAATTCGGCGATGAAGTTAGTGCTGTAGTTTTTGGCAAGGGCGTGGAAGCTTTAGCTCCCGAATTTGCAAAATACGGGGCAGATAAAGTATATGTCGCTGAAGCAGATGTTTTTGGCGATTACAATACTGGTGCTTATGTAGCTCAGATGGTAGCTATGATTGCTGAATATAAACCTAATGCAATCATGTTTGCTCATACTTTTAACGGCAGAGATTTTGCTTCCCGGTTAGCACAAAAATTAGAAGCAGGTTTAGCCACTGACGTAGTTAAAGCTGAAATTACTGCAGGCAAGGGCTTATTTACCAGAGCTATATATGCTGGTAAAGTCCTTTCCAAAGTAGAAGTTACTACTGATCCTATTTTAGCCACCATTCGTGCTGGCGTATTCGAAGTTGTTGAAGGTGCTGCAGCAGGTACTGTTGTAAAACCTACAGTAGTAGCTACTGCTGCTGATGTATATCAAACCATAAAAGATTTTGTGGCTACCGTATCAGCTCGTCCGGAACTGACTGAAGCTCCGGTAGTAGTATCCGGTGGACGCGGATGCAAAGGACCAGACGGAATTAAAGTGGTTGAACAGTTGGCTGACCTTTTAGGTGCTGCACTGGGTGGTTCCAGAGCTTCCATTGACTCCGGCTGGTTGGGACATGAATTACAAGTCGGGCAAACCGGAAAAGTTGTTAACCCTAATCTGTATATTGCATGTGGTATTTCAGGAGCTATTCAGCATTTAGCCGGCATGTCTTCCTCAAAATTTATTGCTGCTATTAATACTGATCCTGAAGCACCGATATTTAATGTATCTGACTTTGGTGTAGTGGGAGACTTATTTAAAGTAGTCCCAATTACGGTAGATGAACTGAAGAAATAGTTTTGTGGCGGGGGAACGGGGACGCTGGATATATGTTAAAGCATATATCCAGTGTTAACTGAGGTGTTGTTTTAAGGAGGGAATTAGATTGGTTTTTGGATTTACTGCATTGGAAGGCGGTTATGATGTCCCTATGCGTATCGTAGGGGCTAATGTTCCCTACGAATGGCTAATCTATATCATAATGTTTATTCCTATCACCATATTTTTGTATGGAGCATGGAAGAGAATACAATTATGGATACTGGCGAAAGGTGAGTCTAAACGATTTGATAATATTCCCCAAAGAATATTATCCTGGTTTACTAATACTTTTGCCCAGGCAAGAATAGTCAGAAAGCCTTTTGCCGGTTTCATGCATTTTCTCCTGTTTTGGGGATTTGTGGTATTGATGATAGCGGCAGGTGTTGACGCAGCCCACTTCTGGCTTGGATGGCCGCATATTGAAGGAGACTCATATATCTGGTTCTCATGGGTAGTAGATGTACTTGGATTCTTGGGCTTGATTGGTATTATTGCTTTAGCAGTTGTACGTTATCTGCAAAAGCCGGATCGGCTTAACGATACCAAAGTATCTGACGGCTGGATTATATTATTAGTATTTGTTATTTTATTGACCGGTTTTGTAATTGAAGGATTAAGAATCGGCGCCCAGATAATTATGTCAAGTACCATGGCACAAATTGCTTATGAAAGATCCGCATCTCCTTTTGGCTGGCTGTTTGCCTATCCTTTCCTGAATGTCAAACTTGATACTATTCTTATGGCACATCGAATTTTGTGGTGGTTCCATATGGCAATAGCCTTCTTATTTATTGCTTTGGTTCCATTTACGAAATTGTGGCATATATTTACCGGTATGCTGAATTACTTTTTCCGTGATTTAGGACCGTCGGCGGTTCCAATGGTCTATAACATTGAAGAGGCAGAAACCTTTGGCGTAGAAAATATAGAAGAGTTTGGCTGGAAAGACTTACTGGATTTGGATGCCTGTATCAGATGCGGGAGATGTCAGGAAAACTGTCCTGCATATAATACTGGTAAAGCACTTAATCCGAAGATTACTATTATTCAAAACATGAAAAAACATTTAGAAGACAAAGCTCCTTATTTGATTGCAGCTAAAGCTTCCGGAGAACATGAAGCTGAAATGGTTGCTATGACTGCAGAAGCGGCTGAAGTACTTGAAGAAGCCGTAAATCCGATGGAGCAAAGCCTCTTATATGATATAGTTACGACTGATGTTATTTGGGATTGCACCAACTGCAGAGCTTGTATGGAACATTGTCCGATGTATATTGAGCATATTCCCAAGATTGTTGAAATGCGCCGTAACTTGGTTATGTGGCAGGGTGACATGCCTAGTGAAGCACAAATGGCATTTACCAATATGGAGAGAAACTATAATCCCTGGGGAGTAGGATTTGCTAATCGTGCCGACTGGTTAACAGAAAGAGGCATTCGGGAAATGGTGAATTTGGTTCCTGAAGATGGCAAAGAATTTGAATATCTCCTTTATGCAGGTTGTGCAGTTGCCTTTGATGATCGTTACAAAAAAGTTGGCGAAGCATTGGTGAAATTGCTTGACAAAGCAGGGGTAAGTTTTGGTTATCTGGGTACCGAAGAATACTGTTGCGGTGATTCGGCCAGAAGACTTGGTAACGAATATTTGTACCAGACAATGGCACAATCCAATTTGGATTCATTCAATAACTATGGGGTCAAGAAAATAATTGTAGTTTGTCCGCATGGGTACAATACTATTAAGAATGAATACCCGCAAATGGGTGGTAATTTCGAAGTTTATCATTATACGGAAATTCTGGCTAAATTAATTGCCGAAGGCAAACTGAAAGCTGATAAAGCTCTGGGAGCCAAAATCACTTATCATGATTCCTGCTTCTTAGGAAGACATAACAAAATCTATGATCAACCCAGACAAGTTCTGAAAGCTGCCGGTGCCAACGTGGTTGAAATCGAAAAAAGCAAAAACTTCGGCTTCTGTTGTGGAGCCGGTGGTGGACGCATGTGGCTGGAAGAACATGCAGTGGAAGGTTATAAACGTATTAATGATACCAGAACTGACCAACTATTAGTACCGGAACCGGAAATGATAGTTACTAACTGTCCATTCTGTCTCACCATGATATCAGATGGTGTCAAAGGCGCTGAAGCGGAAGAAAAGACCAAAGTCTTTGATGTAGCTGAAGTATTATGGAAATCAATGAGTAACTAAACTTTACAAAGTTTTAATAGAGTCCGTTTATAAGGCGGACTCTATTTTTTAATGCAAAAACCAAAGGTACAAAAAATAATTCTTGACATAAACTTTGGTATATGATTATATTTTGTTATAAACCGTTGATGAGGAAGTAAAACCACTGACCAGCCTTGCAGAGAGTCAGGGAAGGTGAAAGCCTGACAGGATATGGAGTGGATAAATGGCCCTCGGAGGGCGGAGCGAAAAGCTTTTAAGCATTAGTAGCTACCGACGCAAAGCCAGCGTTACCAGGCTAAGGGTGTGATGGCACTCTGTATGAGAGAATGCTTTATTATAAAGCATTAACTAAGGTGGTACCGCAGGTTTTACACCTGTCCTTAACCAGGGACAGGTGTTTTTATTTTTTTACACCTTAAAACTCAGATTCACAACCGCGGAGTGGAAAAGAGTTTTGCAGAGAAAATAACACCAGAACTATTCTAAAAATTTTAAGGGGGTATTTTCAAATGAAAAAGTCATTAGTTTTAGTACTGGTTTTTATGTTGCTGTTTTCTATTACAGGTTGTGCAGGAGGAAATGAAGAAGCGGAAACCGCTAAGGATTCCAAGTTGATGATAGGTATTGTGCAAATCGTTGAACATCCTTCTCTAAACACTATTAGAGAATCTTTTGTTGAACAGTTAGCATTGCAGGGATTTAAGGATGGCGAAAATGTAATTATTGATTATCAAAATGCGCAAAATGATCAAACTAATTTAAAGACTATATGTCAAAAATTTGCTAATAAAAATTATGATTTAATTGTGGCTATAGCTACACCTTCAGCCCAGGCAGCAGTTGGAGAAACTAAAACTATACCAGTAGTTTTCTCCGCTTGTACTGATCCGGTAGCAGCTGGCTTAGTAGCTGATTTGAATAAACCAGGGGGCAATGTAACCGGAACTTCTGATGCGGTTTCTGCGGAAAAAATTATGGAGCTGGCTAAACGAATCACTCCGGACATAAAAACTATCGGGGCTTTGTACAGCTCCAGTGAAATTAATTCCATATCAGTAGTTGATAACCTGAAAGAATATGCTGCACAAAATGGCTTAACCGTTATAGAGGCAACAGTGACTAATTCATCTGAGGCTCAACAGGCTGCAGCATCTTTAACTGGAAAGGCTGACGCTATATTTTCTCCTATAGATAATACTATTGCCTCAGCAATGCCTATAGTAGCGCAGGTGGCCAACAAAGCTAAAATACCCGTTTATGTGGGCGCTGATTCCATGGTTAAAGACGGTGGTCTTGCAACTTATGGGATTAATTATGTTATACTGGGGCAGGAAACTGCTGATATGGCGGCGGAAATATTAAACGGGAAGAACCCGGGCGATATCCCGGTCAGGACGATGACGGAAATGGATATTTATTTAAATCAGAATACGGCTGATGCTATTGGGGTAACTATTCCTGCTGATGTGCTTGAAGAAGCAAAAGAAATTTTTAAAGATTAATTGACTGGGAGTAATCTTACGACATGAATACATTGGTATTACTAGGTTCAGTAGAATTAGGAATAATTTATGCAGTAATGGCTCTGGGTGTCTTTATATCTTTTCGCACCCTTAATATGCCTGATTTGACTGTTGACGGCAGCTTTGTTTTAGGAGCTGCCGTTTCGGCTGTTATGTGCAGCAGCGGACATCCTCAGGCGGCTTTGGCGGTGGCCTTCCTGGCTGGATGTATGGCGGGAAGTGTAACTGCTCTTTTGCATACCAAACTTAATATTCAGCCGCTTTTGGCGGGAATTTTGGTTATGTTAGGTTTATGGTCCATTAATCTGCGGGTGATGGGCAAGGCTAACATTCCGCTGATAAACAAAACTACGGTTTTTAATCTGCTGGATGGTACTGCTATTGAGGCATACGCCACCATGATTATACCAATAATAATTATCATTATTCTTATGTTGCTGCTGTATTACTTTCTCAAAACCGAGCTGGGTTTAGTGATTAGAGCTACAGGTGATAACGAGCAAATGGTGAGAGCTCTGGGAGTAAATACCGACTCGACTATATTGACCGGACTGGCTCTGGCTAATGGATTAGTTGCTTTGTCAGGAGCTTTAATTGCCCAGTATCAATCATTTGCGGATATAACAATGGGAACCGGAATGGTAATTATCGGACTGGCTTCAGTAATTATCGGTGAAGTGATATTTGGCATTAAATCATTAATGCGCCGGCTGATAGCAGTAGTTTTAGGAGCGATGCTCTATCGTCTGGTCATTGCTGCTGCTTATGAATTGGGTATGCCAACCAATGATTTTAAATTGGTTTCAGCAATTATCGTGGCTCTGGCCCTGGCTATGCCGATTATAAAAGAACGCTTCATTACATGGAAGAAACGAAAACAAAACAATAGTCATCGGGGGGAGGTGCGCAAAAGTGCTGAAAATAGAAACGATAACTAAAATATTTTCTCCGGGCAATATAAATGAAAAGAAGGCCATTGATAATTTGAACCTTACCCTGGATAATGGTGAGTTTGTAACGGTTATAGGCGGAAATGGTGCCGGCAAATCAACTCTGCTAAATTGTATAGCCGGTGTCTTTGAACTGGACGCCGGGCATATATATTTAGATGGTGATGATATATCCTATGCTCCGGAATACAAACGTTCCAAATATATAGGCCGGGTTTTTCAGGACCCGCTATTAGGAACTGCTTTTGATATGACGATTGAAGAAAATCTGGCTATTGCCTATGCTAAAGCTAAGATCAGAGGTCTGGCTTTGGGGATTAAAAAGGCAGAGGCTAAAATATTTAAAGATAAACTGGCTCGCCTGGAATTAGGTTTGGAGGATAGAATATATCAAAAGGTTGGTTTACTTTCCGGCGGACAGCGTCAGGCTTTAACTTTGCTGATGGCTACCATTGTAAAACCCAAATTATTACTGCTGGATGAACATACAGCAGCACTTGATCCTGCGGCAGCCCGTCAGGTTCTGGACCTTACCCGCCAATTAATAACCGAACATAAATTGAGCACTATTATGGTAACTCATAATATGAAAAACGCCTTGGATTATGGAACTCGCACAATAATGATGCATGACGGGGGTATCATACTTGATCTGCAGGGGACAGAGAGGGTCAATATGACCGTGGAAAATTTAATTAAACAGTTTAACCGTAAAAGTGGTGAAACGCTTGATAATGACAGACTGCTTCTCATATAGCCTGCTTTTAGTGCCAAAGATTTTCCCATTCCCATTAGTAATTTTAAATTAACAAAATGTTATTAGGGGTAAACTATTTCTGATAAAAATACCAATATTAAGTCAAAAAATTATTTTAAGGAAGGAAATTACGGACTGTAAGGCGAATAGAACGAAAAGGGTTACCTAAAGTCATTTTTTAATAAAGGCAAGGGGCGGATATAAATGCGAATAGCAGTATACCCTGGCAGTTTTGATCCTGTAACCAACGGACATATTGACATATTAAATAAAACCAGCAAGCTTTTTGATAAGATTATTATTGCTGTTGTACATAATGTAACTAAAACTGCTTCATTTAGCTTGGAAGAACGAAGCCGCATGATTATAGAAAGCACCAAGCATTTGGATAATATTGAAGTAGAATGTTTCAGCGGCTTACTGGCTACTTATGTAAAAGAAAAAGGCGCCTGCGCAATAATAAGAGGACTTAGAACAGTAACTGATTTCGAATATGAAATGCATATGGCATTAATGAATAAAGTCTTAATTCCAGAGGTAGAAACGATATTTATAATTGCCACCAGTAATAATATTTTTGTCAGCTCCAGCGGAGTAAAAGAAGCAGCACTTTTAGGCGGCGATGTAAGTTCATTAGTGCCGCCGGTGGTTGAAAAAGGTTTAGCAGAAAAAATCAAACAGATAAATTCAAAAGGATAAAAGAGCGAAAGAAAAATTAATGAAAAAGTAATGAAAAGGAAGAACGAATCTTAGTCCTTCCTTTTTTGCCTCGTTTTGTCTGGGTGTCGGTTTTTACGTGCAGAGTTAATTATGTAAATTGGTCTGAAAACAGGTCAAGAGACAACTATTCTTCAATCAGTTTTAATCCGACTTTACAACGAGCAGCTAAATCTTGATATAGTTGGACAGCTACCTGATTATACATAACCATATAATCAGTTACATCCTTAACTGCTTTAGCAGGATTCCCCATGGCTACCTTGCGATCAGGTATAATACGCCCGGGAGGCAGTATACTGCCTGCTGCCAAAAGGCTGTTACAGCCCAGTTCACAACCGCTCGAGACCAGCGCCAGCATTCCTACAGTAGTATTAGATTTTATTAAACAGGGACCATGCACAACTGCACTATGTCCTATCAGAACATTTTCTTCCAGCAGAGCTATAGTTTCAGGTTCAGAATGAATTAAACAGTTTTCCTGAACATTGCAGCCATTACCTATAACTATTTTACCATAGTCACCTCTGATTACAGCTCCAGCGCCCACAAAACACTTCTCGCCTAATACTACATCACCTATAATTACAGCCTGAGGATGAATGAAGCAGGATTCCGGTATTACAGGTCGCTTGCCTTCAAATTCATAAAGTGGCACAAAAGACACCTCCATTCTATATATTTAGTATCATTTAAACATTACGATTCGAATTTCCTGCTCTATACTATGTTTCAATTTATTGATTTTAGACTTTTTACGGGTATAATACTAAAGAAGATATATATGGGAAAGGATTCTATTAAAGTGCAAAAAGATTTATTAATAAAATCTATGGATAGAAATAATCAGGTACGGGTAATTTTAGCCCGGACTACGGAACTGGTTAATGAAGCCAGAAGCAGGCATAATGCTTCTGCAACGGCAACAGCAGCTCTAGGAAGAGTAATAACCGCAGCATTAATAATGGCAGCGGTGGATTTAAAAGGCGAAAAAGATATGCTTACTATAAGAGTTGACGGAAATGGGTTATCCGGTCCGGTCATTGCTACAGCTGATTCTCACGGTACTGCCAGAGCCCTCATCTCTAATCCGCAAAATGATGTGCCGTCTTTATACCCGGGAAAACTGGCAGTGGGAGAACTAGTAGGTAAAGATGGATTTATAGAAGTATTGAAAGATTTAGGGATGAAACAGCCTTTCGTAGGAAAAGTAGAATTAGTTAGTGGTGAGATTGCCGAAGACGTGGCCAATTATTATCTTAAATCAGAGCAGACTCCTTCTTTAGTCGCCTTAGGTGTAATGGTAGCACCGGACTTGCAGGTTTTAAGTGCAGGGGGGTTATTAGTTCAGGCTATGCCAGATGCGGATGATGAAATACTGGCTCAGATTGAAAAAAATGTTGAGGAAATGGGACCTGTTAGTGTTATTTTAGAAAAAGTTCCTCAGCTTGATACAATTATACAGCAGGTTATGAAGGGCATTGAATTTAATATCGTGGGTGAACAAGATTTATTTTTTAAATGCAACTGCAGTTTTGAGCGCTTAAAAAATATTTTATCTTCTCTCTCAGTGGAGGAATTAAATGATATGTGGGATGAACAGAACAAGATAGAAGTAGTTTGTAACTTTTGTAATGAAGTTTATTATTACCGTCCGGAAGATATCAATATAAACAAAAAAGCCTCAGACTAATAATGCCCAAGGCGGTTTTTGTCTATTAGACTGCTCTTTCAACTTTTCCAGAGCGTAAGCAACGAGTACAGACATATATCTTTTTAGGACTACCACTGATAATAGCTTTAACTCGTTGAACATTTGGCTTCCACTGCCGATTAGTTCTAATATGGGAATGACTATACTTTTTACCAAAAGTAACACTTTTACCGCATATTTCGCATTTGGCCACTTTTTTGCCCCCTCTCATAAACAATGCACTTAGATATTGTAACAAAAGGGGACTAAAAGGGCAAGAAGCAGGAATAAATATTAAGGTGTAGAATTAAATTTATAAGATAGGAGGGATTTTAATGTACACAATAAAAACTAATGAACTGGGAGATATAATTGTTGCCAAAGAAGTTATTGAGACTATTGCCGGTTTGGCAGCCATAGATTCATATGGTTTAGTAGGTATGGTTGCTCAGGATATTCAATCCGGCCTATCCAGTATTCTTGGTCTGGAATCTATCCGTAAAGGAGTCCAGGTTCGTTCTTCTGAAGAAGGTTTGATTATTGATGTCCATATTATAGTGGGATATGGTATAAAAATTAAAGAAGTAGCAACCAATGTTATGCAAAAAGTAATTTATGTTTTGGATAAGGATGCCGGATTAAAAGTAGCTGCTGTCAATGTAAATGTCAAAGGAGTAAAAGTCATAACAGAAAAATAGGGAGGATCACTAACTTGAGTTTGCAGTATATAAACGGAAAAGATTTAGTAAGGAGCGTTAAAGCAGGATGTATAAAGCTTGATCATAACAGAGATAAAGTTAATCTGCTAAATGTCTTTCCGGTACCTGACGGTGATACAGGGACAAATATGTATCTTACCCTGTTGGCGGCAGTCAAAGAAGGAGAGAATAACCAGGATAAACCATTAGGTAAAGTTGCCAAAGCTATGTCATCTGGATCATTGATGGGGGCCCGAGGGAATTCGGGAGTAATACTTTCTCAGATATTTAGAGGCATAGCTAAAGTTTTAGAGGGCAGAGAACAGGCTGATGCATTAGTTTTTGCGCAGGCTTTAAAATCTGGTTCAGAGACGGCTTACAAGGCTGTAATGAAACCGGTTGAAGGAACTATACTTACCGTAATAAGAGAAATCGCCAGGGCTAGTGAAGCGGAAGCAAAAAAAACTAACGATCTGACCGGTGTACTCCTGGCGGGAATTAATGCCGGGCATATTACTTTGCAGAAAACACCCAATATGCTGCCTATTTTAAAAGAAGCCGGGGTAGTTGATGCAGGTGGACAGGGATTGCTTTATTTTCTGGAAGGTATGCTGGAGATTATTGCCGGAGAACATGAAATAACATTACAGGAATACCGTGAGCGAGTTTCGCCGGTTGAAACCAGGCGGGAAAAAGAAATTACCTCGCTGGACTTTCAGTATTGTACAGAAGTGCTGGTGAAAGGAACAAAGCTTGATACAGAAAGGCTTAGAGAGCAGCTTAGCAGTATGGGAGACTCAATCATTGTAGTAGGTGAAGAAGAAATAATAAAAGTACATATTCACTCCAATCATCCCGGGCAGGTATTGGAAATCTGTCAGCAAATGGGAAGTTTGTCTGATATAAAAATAAATAATATGTTGGAAGAAGTTCATGAACAGCTTAATAATTGGGAAGAGGTTTCCAGCAATCAAATCTTACATACCAAAAAAATTGGCCTGGTTGCTGTCGGTGTAGGTCAGGGAGTTATTGATATCCTCAAAAGTTTAGGTGTTGATGTTGTAGTTGAGGGTGGGCAAACTATGAACCCCAGCACTGAAGATCTATTAAATGCCAGCAATGAAATCAATGCCCCAGCGATTATTATTCTTCCCAATAACGGTAATGTTATTATGGCAGCAGAACAAGCAGCACAGCTTAGCGACAAGATGATTGAAGTAGTGAAAACTAAATCAGTTATGCAGGCGGTAACTGCTTTGATTGCTTATGACCCGGACGGAGACCTGGAAGAAGTAGCTAGCGCAATGCTGGAAGAAATAAAAAATGTTAAATATGGTGAAGTAACTTATGCCGTTAGAGATTCAGCTGTTAACGGTTTGAAAATTCAAACTGGTGATGCCCTGGGAATAATCGGCGGAGAAATTTCTCTTACCTGCAAATCAAATGAAGAAGCAATTGATCAGTTATTAAAAAAGATGGCTGATGAATCCACGGAGTTAATTACTCTCTTTTATGGTGAAGACATCTCTGAACATGAGGCCAATAAGATTAAAGAGCGGGTCAAAGAAAATTATCCGGAAGTGGAAGTTGAATTACATTATGGAGGGCAGCCTCATTATAGTTTCTTGTTAGCAGCAGAATAGTATGGTAATTAAAAAAGCGGGCAGCAACCCGCTTTTTTAAAAAGAAGGTTAGAATGGATAGATTGGCAGAAAGCTTACAATATATAAAAGGTGTTGGTCCGGTACGCAGCAGGCAATTAGAGCGTCTGGGCATTACAACCATTTTTGATATTCTGTGGCATATACCTCGCGCCTATGTTAACCGTGAAGATACTACTCCTATAAATGCTTTGGCACCAGGAGAAACAACCAGTATTAGAGCTACTGTTTTGGGTACCAGCAGTAATCGATCACGCCGGGGTATGGCAATTTTTAAAGCCCTATTACAGGATGCAACTGGAATAACTACTGCAGTCTGGTTTAATCAACCCTTCATTAAAACCACTATAAAAAGCGGTCAGGATATTTACTTAAGCGGCAAGGTAACAAATATGGGGGGACAAGCAGAGATAAGTGTTAACGAGTTTGAAGTGATAGGCGACGATGATGAAGCTGAAAAAATAGCCGCTATTTATCCTTTGACTGAAGGACTGAATCAAAAGAGCATTCGTAAAATAGTTGCCGTAGTTTTAAAGGATTATTTAACAGACTACCCCGAAATATTAGATGAGAAGTTAAGAAATGAACTCGAGCTGTGTGATATAAAATCTGCACTGCAAAATATACATTACCCTGCAGATCGGCACAGTTATTATTTTGCCCGGCAAAGACTGGCTTTTGAAGAGCTGTTATTATTTCAAATTAGTATATACAAAAAATCTTACTTAATTAATACACCAGCAAGTGTATCTCATAAGGAGCATGATGATTTAGTCCAAAAGGTAAGCCAAAACCTTCCGTATAAATTGACGAAGGCCCAAGAGAGAGCTTTAAAAGAAATATTTGCCGATATGGAGTCTGCTGCTAACATGGCCAGACTTTTGCAAGGTGATGTAGGATCAGGTAAAACAGTAGTGGCAGCATTGGCAGCAGCCAAATGTGTATCCAGCGGATTCCAGGCAGCTATTATGGCACCAACTGAGATTTTAGCCCGCCAGCATTTGCTTTCTTTACAAAAGATCTTTACCGGAAGTAGAGTTGCTATAGCGTGTTTAACCAGCGGTACTAATATGACGGCGCGCAGTCAAATACTTTCAGCTCTTGCCAGCGGAGAACTAAATATTTTAATTGGAACTCACAGCCTTATTCAGGATGATATTGTATTTGCCTCTTTAGGACTAGTAGTTATTGATGAACAGCATAGATTTGGGGTCAGGCAAAGAGCCCGGCTAAACCAGAAGGGCGCAGCCCCTGATATGTTGGTTATGACTGCTACGCCTATACCGCGTACTCTGGCCCTCACACTGTACGGCGATCTAGAGATGTCAATAATAGATGAACTTCCTCCCGGCAGGAAGCTGATTCCTACAAAGTTTATCCCTCATGCTGCGCAAAAATCGGTTAATGAATTTATAAGAAAACAAGTTAAGACAGGTGCGCAGGTATATATTGTTTGCCCTTTAGTAGAAGAATCCCAAAAGCAAGATTTGCTGGCGGCAGTAAGTTTATATAATGATTTAAGCCAAGAGGTTTTTCCGGAATTTTCGGTAGGATTATTGCATGGTAAGATGAAATCCAGTGAAAAAGAGACGGTAATCCAACAGTTTAAAAAAGGTAAAATCAATTTACTAGTAACCACCACGATAATTGAAGTGGGCATCGATATTCCCAATGCTTCGCTGATGATCATCGAACATGCCGAGAGATTTGGCCTGGCACAGCTTCACCAGCTAAGGGGAAGAGTAGGCAGAGGTGAACGGCAGTCTTATTGTTTATTACTGGGTAATCCGCAAAGCGAATCAGCATTTCGCCGTATTAAAGCCATGGAAAAAACTAATGATGGTTTTTTACTGGCGCAAGAAGATCTAGAAATCCGTGGCCCTGGAGAGTTTATGGGCGTCAGACAACACGGCCTGCTGCAGTTTAAAATAGCTGATTTAACTGCTGATCTGAAGTTAAGTGAAAAAGCCCGTGAGATAGCTCGTATGATGGAGTTGCCAGAGAATGATTTATTAAATAAATATTTGCAGCTAAAATTTCAAAATAATGATGCGCAAATAACAGGTTAAAATATTACAAATTTTATAACAAATAAAAAATCAAGATTTTTATCAAGCTAATACTGTTAATTTAAAATTAACAGTATTTTTTTACGAGGAGGAATTAGGATGAAAAAGAAAGATGCTAAAGCACGTATGGAAAAATTGAAAAATGAGGTTGCTGAAGAAATAGGCATAGCAGGGCAGAAAACTAAAACGGTCCTAAAAGAGAAAAATTTTAAAAAGTCTTGAAAATACTTCTAGCATATTACTTGGCAGCAAGGAGACAATAAGACTACATCAATTAAAGGAGGTGAAAGTAATGGCTCAAAGTAGTAACAGAATTCTTGTTCCTCAGGCTCGACAGGCAATGGATCAGTTCAAATTCGAAGCTGCTCAGGAAGTAGGAGTAAGTTTAAAACAGGGATATAATGGTGACCTCACTTCCAGACAGGCTGGTAGTATAGGTGGACAAATGGTTAAAAAAATGATTCAGGCTTATGAGCAGAATCAAGCTGGCGGCGGAATGTCATAATTGTGATCGCATATAACTAATAAACTATACTAAACAAGCGGATTAGCATAATATCCGCTTGTTTTCAATTTATAAGGTTATTAAAAAAATTAGGTGGCGTACATAACTAATTGTTCTTCAGATATACCGGGAAATAATGATTTGCCTACACCTAAAGAAATTATGCGGGAAGTGTTTTCGATTATATCATCGATTTCTTTAGGAGTAACAGCCAAATTACCCGAAAAAAACGATAAAATTTCTTTGATAGATTCTATTGATTTACTGTCATTATAAAATACTCCAGATTGCAAGCAATATGAGCGGATAGCCTGATCTGCGATAATGGTAGCGCTTACAATGGTAGGACAGCCAATAGCTATAACTGGGACTCCCAATCCTTCTATTGTTAAAGCCTGGCGTTGGTTGCCAACTCCGGCGCCAGGTTGAATGCCGGTGTTAGACATCTGGATAGTAGTTCCAATGCGTTCAACATTTGCCGCTGCCAGTGCATCTACAACTACTAGAAGTGCAGGTTTTACTTTTTCAACTACCCCTTTAATTACTTCGAAGGTTTCCAGTCCGGTAATACCTAGTACTCCAGGTGCGATTCCTGAAGTTGGACGCATACCTTCCACCAGTGCATCTGGTGCATGTTGATAATAATGTCTGGTTATGGGGCTGTATTCGATAAATTTTGGCCCTAATGAATCTGCAGTAGCCCGCCAGTTTCCCAGACCAACCAAAAGAACACTATCCTGGGGATTAAGTATTCCGGCAGTTAATACCTGCATAGCTTTTTCCATTGCGGCCACTATTTCAGCCTTTACATAAGGATCATTAATTTTTAGCGGAGGTGATGTAATTGTTATATAGCTTCCTGGAGGTCTGCCTAACGATTTAGCACCCTCCTGATTTAATATAGTAATTGTAGTAATCTTAATATTTTCGCCTTCAGTTATTTCTTCCTTTACTCCCGCTACTTCTTCCCGGGTAGCACCGCGCAACAAATCATGTGCTTCTACAGCTAAGTCCAGATTGAGGTTGAATTCTTCAATAATCCTTTTCATATTACAGCCTCCTTTTGCAAATATTGTCTGTTAACAGGTCATCTTTTATACTAATCGAACAAATAAAATGG
>CAZLVY010000024.1:0-3755 GCA_964563125.1 uncultured Syntrophomonas sp.
TGAAAGCAAGATAGAGAATAACTAGCCATCATATCGTAGGTGACTGCCGAAGAACTATAGATTAATAAGGAGACAATTCTTGTCTTTTGTTTATTTTCCTGCTATAATTTTGCTTGCAGTTTGCACTGTTCTATTATATATTAATCGAATTAATATAGACTACCTGAAAAGAGGTGAAATAATGAAAGATAAAATACATCCGGAATATCACCGCGCTACTGCCCGTTGTGCGTGTGGAAATGAATTCGAAGTAGGTTCCACTAAGGAAAACATCAAAACTGAAATTTGTTCGAAATGTCATCCTTTTTTTACCGGTAACAAAAACAGATTAGTAGATACAACCGGTCGAGTTGATAAGTTTAAGAAAAAGTATGGTTTGAATTAGTTTTTTAGCAGGGCAATTGTCTCTGCTTTTTTTCTTAACAGTAGTTTATTCGGGCGGAGAAAAGGTGATAACATGAAAAAAGATATGCAATATGGTGGTATGGCGGTAATAGAAGGCGTAATGATGCGCGGTAAAGATAAAGTTGCCGTAGCAGTGAGGAAGTCTGATGGCACTATTGAACTGGAACAGGAAAAAATTAACGATAATGCCGCACGCTTTCCCTTTTTAAAATGGCCCTTAGTAAGGGGAACCTTTGTTTTAATTGATTCTATGGTTTTAGGCATAAAAATGCTTAATAAATCTGCTAATATGTCTATGGATGAAGAAGAAGAAGAACTTAGCACAACGGAAATGGTAGGTACCGGACTATTAGCCTTTTTATTGGCAGTAGTACTTTTTGTTGTATTGCCAACGGCCATTGTCTATTATACTGCAAATATTTTAGGTGGGGTTCTGGCGCAAAACCTGGTGGAAGGTATAATTCGCGTTAGTTTTTTTCTCATATATGTTTATGCCATTTCCAGAATGAATGAAATAGATCGGGTGTTTATGTATCATGGTGCTGAACATAAAACTATTTTTACCTTGGAAGCAGGGGAAGAGCTTACTGTAGAGAACAGTCGCAAATATACAACACTACATCCGCGTTGTGGTACAAGTTTCCTTTTAACCGTAATGGTTATTTCTATATTAGTCTTTGCCCTACTGGGGGAAGGCACATTATTTTATAGAGTTTGGTCCCGCATAGCTGTTTTGCCTATTGTGGCGGGTATTGGTTATGAATTTATCAAGTTCAGCGGCAACTACTACGAAAACCGCTGGGCACAAATAATAATGGCCCCTGGTTTATGGCTGCAAAAACTGACTACCAGGGAACCTGATGATGAACAGTTAGAAGTAGCTATTGCTGCGCTTAAAGCAGTGTTGCCGGTTGAAGTTACTCAGGAAGAAGATATTATAGATGAGACGCAGAAAATCAGCTGGGCAGGTGCCAATTAAGCTTTAGTCTTTGGAGGAGGTTTACTTAGTTAGATGCTGGAAAAGTTACAAAGTTTGGAAGAAAAGTATAATAGTTTAACAGAATTACTAAGCAATCCGGAAGTACTTAATGATCAGAACAAATTTCATAAATATGCTAAAGCACATTCAGATTTAGCTGAGATAGTCTCTAACTATATAGAGTATAAAAAAGTCCTTCAACAGATTGATGAAGCCAAACAAATGCAGGCGGATAATAATGATGAAGAGTTCAAACAGGTGCTTTTAGAAGAGCTTGACGATTTGCATACTAAAAAAATAGCGCTGGAACAGCAGCTTAAGGTTTTGCTGCTTCCCAAAGACCCAAATGATGAGAAAAGTGTCATTATGGAGATCAGGGCGGGTACCGGCGGCGAAGAAGCCGCACTGTTTGCCCAGGATTTATTTAGAATGTACAGCCGTTATGCTGAAATACAGGGTTGGAAGATTGACATTATGGATTCCAATTATACAGATATCGGCGGCATCAAAGAAATAATATTTGTTATAGATGGACATGGTGTTTACAGTAAATTGAAGTATGAATCAGGCGTGCATCGAGTACAGAGAATACCCAGTACTGAATCAGGAGGGCGCATACATACTTCAGCGGCAACAGTGGCAGTTTTACCAGAAGCGGAAGAAGTTGAATTAGCCATTGACCCTAATGACCTGCGCATCGATGTTTATTGTTCCAGCGGCCCAGGCGGACAGTCAGTTAACACTACCCAGTCAGCGGTTAGAATTACTCATATTCCTACTGGCTTAGTAGTTACCTGTCAGGATGAAAAATCCCAACACAAAAATAAAGCTCAGGCTTTGAGGGTTTTAAGAGCGCGCCTTAAAGAAGTATATGAAGAAGAAAAAAACGCTGAAATGGCAGGAGCCCGCAAAAGTCAAGTAGGCTCTGGGGACCGCAGTGAACGAATTCGCACCTATAATTTTCCTCAGGGAAGGGTTAGTGATCATAGAATAAACCTGACCCTGCATAAATTAGATATGGTATTGGCAGGGCAAATGAATGAAATTATCGATGCCTTAAGTACCCATTTTCAGACTGAGTTGATGAAACAGGTGGACTGATTTGAAAGATGACTGGAGCATCATCGCCATATTAGAATGGACTACCCGGTATTTTAAAAGCAAAGGCATTTTAGAACCGCGACTGGAGGCGGAAGTATTAATGTCTTTTGTGCTGAAAAAAGACCGGGTGTATTTGTATGCCCATTTTGATGCGCCGGTAAGTGGGCAGGAAAGAGAAGCTTTAAGGGAAATTATAATTAAAAGAGTAAGCGGGGAACCAAGTGCATATATTACTGGCAGCAAAGAATTTATGTCACTGGACTTTTATGTAACGCCGGCAGTTCTAATTCCCCGTCCTGATACTGAAGTACTAGTAGAAAAAGTTATAGAGCTTGCTCGGGAAAGGAAAAATTTAAAAATATGTGATGTAGGAACCGGTTCCGGAATAATAGCGGTTAGCTTGGCGTACTATTTGAAAGACTCCATAATTTATGCTACTGATATTTCAACGGCAGCTGCGGAAATTGCCCATTATAATGCAAATCGCCATCACACAACGGTAATAATAAGAACAGGAGATTTGCTGGAACCTGTTAAAGGGGAAAAATTCGATTTTATTACGGCTAATCTTCCTTATATAGATGCTTTGAGCTACGATCTGCTGGAGCGGGAAGTTAGGGAATATGAACCACGGACAGCTTTACTGGCAGCAGGGGACGGTTTGGAATATTACAGACGTCTTTTGCCACAGGCGTACACAAGCCTGCTTCCGGGAGGGTATTTGCTTTTTGAAATAGGCCATAATCAGGGACAAGCGGCATTAGAGCTTGCCGGTGAATTTGCCAGCAGCATAATTCTTAAAGACTACGGCGGCCGTGACCGAGTAATCGTGGCGCGGAGGCAAGAATAAGGTGCAGACAGAATATCTGAAGTTAGATGTTAATTATAAAAAGGCTCCTGAACTTTACCGGGCGGCACAATTTTTAGCCCAGTCTGAGATAGTAGCTTTTCCTACGGAAACAGTTTATGGACTGGGAGCTAAAGTTTTCAATGAAGAGGCCATAGGCAAAATATTTGCTGCCAAAAACAGGGCACCGGGACAATCTTTACTAGTGCATATTTCTAAAATAGAACAGGTAACCGAAATAGCTGCTGAAATTACACGGGATACTCGTCTTTTAATGGAGATGTTTTGGCCAGGTCCTTTATCGATCATTTTACCGGCACATCAACAGGTACCTCTCGTGGTGACCGGGGGCAAAGCGACCGTAGGACTACGCATGCCCTCACATCCAGTGGCTAAGAACCTTATTGACATAACTGGACCACT
>CAZLVY010000024.1:3855-21158 GCA_964563125.1 uncultured Syntrophomonas sp.
TACGCATGCCCTCACATCCAGTGGCTAAGAACCTTATTGACATAACTGGACCACTTGCAGCAACCAGTGCTAACCGCTCAGGACGTCCGAGTCCGCTGACAGCAGAGCATGTAAGGGAAGATTTGGAAGGCCGTATCGCTGCTATTCTGGACGGAGGACCAACTGGTCTCGGCATAGAATCAACCATCATTGATCTTAGTCAGGAACCTTACTCAATACTTCGCCCGGGTGGAGTAGCAGGCCAGGCCTTAGAAGCAGTTCTGGGGAAAAAGCTGATTATGAACAAAGCAGACTTGAAGAAGAAGAGCTATCAAACAGATTTTGTGGTAGTGCTCGCCCATGACTGGGAAGATTTTTACCGGCAGCTTGAAAGATACGGGCAAAAAGCGGCAGGGATAGTCTATTATGATGAACAATTAGAGATAAGCAAAATTAACGTAAAACACCAATATATTCTGGCGCTAAACCAAAACGGCAGTCAGTTTTTTTCTATATTAAGAGATGCAGAACAAAAAAAACTTGAGGTTCTGCTTCTGGCACCACTTCCAGCCACCATTAATGATACACTATGGGACAGAATTAACCGCGCTGCGCATTATTCTGAAAAAGGAGATTAAATAATCTATGCTTGAACAACTAATTACTATAATATTAGTAGCAATAGTTTTGGGTCTGGATGCTTTCTCTCTTTCTTTGGGGATAGGCTTAAGAGGTATTTCTCGAAAAAATGCTCTTAAATTTGCCGGTACTATAGCTGTGTATCATATATTAATGCCTCTGATTGGACTCAATATAGGTATTGCTGCCGGCAACCTGCTTGGTATTTGGGCAGCACGCCTGGGGGCAGTCGCACTTACATACATAGGTATTGAATTGCTCTTCAAAGGTTATCGGGAGATCAAACCTCGAAATGTAACTTTTTCAGAAGCCAGACGCTCAATAGAGATTAAGACAGTGACGGATACCAAATGGACAGATATTTTAATGCTGGGATTTTTAGTTAGTATTGATGCCTTGACAGTAGGGTTTGGTTTAGGTACTTTAAGAATGTCTATATTACTAACCTGTCTTATTATAGGAGTAGTAGCAGGAATAATGACATTGCTTGGTTTTATGGGGGGAAGGGTATTTAGCAGAGTGGCCGGTAGTTATGCTCAGATTATGGGTGGCATAATACTACTGATACTGGCGGTTAAAATGCTTTTTCAAGGGGGGATTTAGTGAAAAAAGTATTATTTGTTTGCTCAGGTAATACCTGTAGAAGCCCTATGGCAAAAGCTATTTTCCAAAAGCTTTTAACCAGCCATAAAAATTTAAATTACACGGCAGACTCAGCTGGATTATTTACCAGCGAAGGATTGCCAGCATCTGAAGCGGCAGTAATTGCTATGAAAGAAATGGAAATTGACTTATCTGGGCACACTAGCCAAGCAATTAGCCAATTTCTAATGGCAGAAGCCGACTTAGTTCTGACAATGACCAGGCAACACCATAATTACTTAATCGGTTTATTCCCTGAGAAGGCACACCAAACTTTTACTTTGGGCGAATTCATCGGCCAACCTGACCAGGATATATTAGACCCGTACGGTATGGATCAGGAAGCTTATCAGAAATGCAGCCAAGAATTAATGAAAGTTTTAAAAGAAGTAATCAAAATACTTCTTAATGAAAATTAAATCGGGCAATTGAGGTGTAATTAATGAAAATAGTAATCGGCAGTGATCATGCCGGATTTGAATTAAAAAAGACAATTATTAGCAGTTTACAGAAGCAAGGTCATGAAGTACTTGACTGTGGTACATATTCGGCAGATTCAGTAGATTACCCGGATATTGCCGAACAGGTAACAGCTGCGGTTCTGGAAGAAAAAATACCGGGGGTATTAATCTGTGGTACTGGCATAGGTATTTCAATTGCTGCTAATAAAGTTCCCGGAATTCGTGCCGCACTGTGTACCAATGATTACACTGCCAGACTGGCGCGTCAACACAATGATGCTAATATTTTAGCTATTGGCTCCCGGGTTACTGCTGCAGATTATGCTATAGAAATAGCTGATACTTTCTTAAAAACTACCTATGAAGCAGGTAGACACAGTAGGAGAGTAGAAAAGATTAAGTTAATAGAAAATAAATGTCATCGAGAGGAGTTAAAATAAGGTGGATTATATAGAAAAATATGTGCAGCCAGTTGACCCCGAAGTAGCTCAGGCTATTGAGAATGAAGAAAAAAGACAGGGTAACAAATTAGAATTAATTGCCTCTGAAAACTTTGTTTCCCGTGCTGTAATGGCAGCCCAGGGATCAGTTATGACAAACAAATATGCCGAAGGTTATCCTGGGGCCAGATACTATGGGGGATGTGAATACGTAGATGTTGTTGAATCATTAGCTATTCAAAGAGTCACCCAAATTTTTGGCTGTGAACATGCCAATGTTCAACCGCATTCTGGAGCGCAAGCTAATACTGCCGTATATTTCGCTTGTGTTCAGCCAGGTGACACTATTTTGGGCATGAATCTAAGCCACGGCGGTCATCTTACTCATGGCAGCAAGGTAAATATTTCCGGTAAATATTTTAATTTCTCTGATTACGGAGTTGACCCGGAAATGGAAAGATTGGATTATGAAAAAATAGCCCAAATAGCTCAGGAAGTAAAACCTAAATTAATTGTGGCAGGTGCCAGTGCATACTCACGTATAATTGACTTTCAAAGATTCCGCCAGATTGCTGATGACGTGGGGGCACTACTTTTCGTTGACATGGCTCATATAGCAGGATTAGTTGCTGCTGATCTACATCCGAGTCCTATACCCTATGCTGATTTTGTTACTACCACCACCCACAAAACGTTACGCGGTCCACGCGGAGGTCTGATAATGTGTAAAAAGGAGTGGGCGCAAAAAATAGATAAAGCCATATTCCCTGGTATCCAGGGTGGTCCCCTAATGCATGTTATTGCTGCCAAAGCAGTTTGCTTTAAAGAAGCTCTCGGTGAAGATTTTAAGCTTTATCAAAAAGCTATTTATGAAAATGCTCAGGCCTTAGCGGCATCATTATCCGAATTAGGATTAAGATTGGTTTCGGGCGGTACCGATAATCATCTTATTCTGGTTGATGTTCGTCCCACAGGACTAAATGGTAAACAGGCTGAAGCTATTTTAGAATCGGTAAATATTACAGTAAACAAGAATGCTATTCCTTTTGATCCTGAAAAACCAATTGTAACAAGTGGTATCAGAGTCGGGACCCCGGCCATTACCTCACGGGGAATGAATACTGCTGATATGAAACTGGTGGCTCAAGCGATTGTGAATGCTTTACAAAATCCGAAAGACGAAAAGTCTCTTAATGAATCACGCTTAATCGTAGAAGGGTTATGTAATAAATATCCTTTGTACAGTTAAAAGAGGATTGAGGAAAAATATGAACAGATTAAGGCCGGGTTGGGAAGATTATTTTCTGCGGGTGGCAGATCTGGTTGCCAGCCGCTCTACCTGTCTACGTAGGCAGGTAGGAGCAGTATTAGTTCGTGATGAGCGAATTATTTCAACCGGGTATAATGGCGCTCCGCGCGGCTTAGAGCATTGTCTGGAAATAGGCTGTTTGCGTGAAAAGATGGACATACCATCAGGGGAGCGTTATGAGCTGTGCCGCGGGGTTCATGCAGAGCAAAATGCTATAATAAATGCTGCTTATTACGGCGTATCTACCCAAAATGCTGTTCTGTATTGCACAAATCAGCCTTGTATAATCTGCGCACGGATGATTATAAATGCTGGTATAATAAAAGTAGTTCATCGGGGCAATTTTGTAGATGATTTAGCTTTAGATTTTATGGAAGAAGCAGGTATAGAATTAGTAATAAGAAAAGAATAAGAACATATTAAATATAGTGGTTAGGGAAAGGAACTGATATGGATACAAAAACTTTATCCTTGCCAAAATTAAATCGATTAAACCCCAATCTGGAATCAACTGCTTTAAAACTTATGGAAGAAGCTGGCGAATTGGCACAGGCTATAGGTAAATATCGTGGTCTAAGCGGTGAGAAAATCTGTCTAGACGAGGAGACGGTCATAAAGGAAATAGCCAAAGAACTGTTGGATGTGGCCCAGACAGCTATTACTATGATGTTTGTTATGGAAGATGATTTTGGGGTTGATGTGGATTCATTATTAAGAGAACATTGGGCGAAATTAGAACGAAAAGGCTATTTAGACCTAAGACTATGAGACAGCAATTCAGCAGATAAAATGACAAATATTTGATATATAAATACTGAGAAGCCGGAATATTCCGAATTATTGCGGATAGATTTTTTAAACAATATAAGGTGTTTTTACTAGAGTAAAAAAGGATTTTGGCTTTTCGTGACGAATACCAATCTAGGTATTGAAAGATTGAATGTAATCGGAAGAGGTGGATTAATGCCTCAACAAAACAAACACTGGGCTAGAGCGCTCAGTGATGCGCTGAATTTAACTACTACCATAGTAGCGGCAGTAGCTGTAGGATATTTTGCCGGTAAATGGTTAGATGGTAAGTTTGACACCGATCCATGGCTAACGGTAGCAGGTTTTTTATTGGGATTAGCAACCGCATTTAAATCCATCTGGGATAGGATGAATGCAGACCAAAAAAGTTCAAATAATATTAAGGATAAGGAAGAGGATAAAACCTAATTAAAATTGATGCCATCCAAAGTTTAATACTTTGGTTGCAGGTTTTTGGGCAGTCTTTGGGGAGGGACTGGACGGAAACTATAGTAAAATCCAATTAGGAAGGGGGGAAAAAGAGAATGATATTTGGTATGCACGATGGTGTCCTGTTTAACCTTGGCCCGATTCCTGTCGATCATCTGGTTGTAACACAATGGGTAATTATTGTTTTATTAGGAACTATTGCATTTTTTGCTACTCGGAATATGCAGGAAATACCTCGTGGATTACAAAATGCTTTTGAAGCAATTATAACCTGGGCCAACGATTTCTTCACGCAATTAATGGATAAACCGCATGTCGCCAAAAAATGGGCCCCCTTGCTTACCACATTTTTCCTATTTATCTTGGTAAGTAATTATAGCGGACTCCTTCCAGGCTCTGCCAATGTTGATGGATTCCAACCGCCGACCAGTAACTGGAATGTAACCATGACCTTAGCTTTAATTACTTTTTTCTCTATTCATGTGGCCGGTTTTGCGGAACACAGTTTTCATTATTTCGGGCATTTCGTCAGTCCTAGTCCACTAATGTTACCATTAAATCTTGTCGAAGAAGTAGCACATCCACTTTCCTTGACAGTCCGTCTATTCGGGAATATTTTTGGTGAAGAAATGGTAATTGCCTATCTGCTATTCCTGGCTCCATTCGTTGTTCCGGCAGCTATTATGGGGTTGAGTTTACTTTTAGGAGCAATTCAGGCAATTGTATTTACGATTTTGTCGGCTAGCTATATAGCGGCGGCAACTGGGGAAGGTCATTAGACAATTAACCATATTATTAAATTTTTAGCTCAATGTATAAATCATTGAGAAAGGAAAGGAGGGGAAAGAATGGGCGCAGCATTAGGTGCTGGTATAGCTGTATCAATCGCCGGAATCGGCGGAGGTATAGGAATGGGAGTTGCTGGTGGTAAAGCTTTTGAAGCTATTGCTCGGCAACCTGAAGTCGGAGGAGATGTTAGAACTCTTCTCTTCATTACGCTAGCTTTTATTGAAACTCTTACTATTTATGGTCTGCTAATAGCATTTATGTTAGTAGGTAAAGTCGAATAAGCAGAACATAGCAACCTAAAACCACTTTGATTTAGGTTTGTGGGCGATAGGGCACCTGTCTATCCGGCAGAACTATGCTCTATCGCCCCAAATACTATATGTTGTAAAGATTGGAGGTAGCACATCCGTGATAAGGGATAAAAGATTTCATTTATCGGTCCTCCTTTTAACTATAGTTATGGTCCTGGGATTTGCGACCTTCTGCATGGCTGCATCAGGAAGCGGAGCAATTCCTGAGCCGGCAGGCGAGACACCTGCATTTGGAAACTTTTTTGTGATAGGTTGGACAGCAGTAAACTTTTTTGTACTGTTGGCTTTGTTATATAAATTTGCGTTTAATCCTATTAACGCAATGTTGGAACAGAGAGCTACCGTTATAGAAGGTTCCTTAAAGCATGCGGAAGAAGTCAGAACCGAAGTTGAACAAATGAGAAAAGAAACCCAGGCTAATCTTGCTGAATCACGCAAAGAAGCTCAGGAGATTGTTGCTAGAGCAACTAAAGCGGCGGAAGATGCAAAGATAGAAATTACTAATAAAGCACGTGAGGAAGCTGATAACTTTAAGATTAAGGCGCGGGCAGAAATTGAAGCGGCAACAGAACAGGCCAAATTAGAATTAAAAGATACTTCTGCTGTCCTAGCCATTATGGTAGCAGAAAAATTATTAGGTAGAGCTATTACTGATGAAGACCACAAAAAAATGGTCAATGAGTTCGTTAATGAAGCAGGAGATATGCTATGTTAAACAAGAGCGTCGCCAGGCGCTATGCCGAAGCATTCTTTAGCATTGCCCGGGGAGCGGAGCGTATCGACGAGTTTCAGCAGGAATTACAAGTTATAGTTGATACTATAAATGATGTAGAAAATCTGCAAGAATACTTTAGCCATTTACTTGTTCCTGCCAAAGACAAAAAGGAAATTGCGGGTAAGATATTCAGTGATAAAGTTTCCCCCATGACCCTGAACTTTCTTATGATGGTTCTCGACAAACGCCGGCAGGCTTATTTGGAGATAATACTTGAAGAATACAGGGATATGGCAGATGAAGTGAAAAATATCACCAAGGCTGATCTTATTTCAGCCCAGGAAGTACCTGAAGCAGAAGTTAAGTCATTGGCGGAAAAGCTTTCTGCTTCTACGGGCAAAACTGTGTATCTGAAACAGGCAGTGGATCCTTCGCTATTGGGCGGAATCAAGATACGAATAGGGGACCAGATTATGGATGGTACCATTGCCAAGAAACTGGAAATGCTAAAAGCGCAATTAAAACAAGCAAAGATAAGTTAATCGATAGGGGTGAGCATGTAAATGAGTATTAGACCGGAAGAGATTAGCGCTATTTTGAAAGAGCAAATCGAGCGCTACCAATCCGAGGTCGAAGTCAGTAATGTTGGCTCTGTTATCTATGTAGGAGACGGTATTGCACGGGTATATGGATTACAGGGAGCTATG
This sequence comes from uncultured Syntrophomonas sp., assembly GCA_964563125.1. Classification (GTDB taxonomy): domain Bacteria; phylum Bacillota; class Syntrophomonadia; order Syntrophomonadales; family Syntrophomonadaceae; genus UBA1368. Next base: position 11,087 of record CAZLVY010000024.1, read on the forward strand.
GCTGGCGAACTACTGGAGTTTCCAGGTGGAACCTACGGAATGGTTCTTAACCTCGAGGAAGATAATGTCGGCGCAGTTTTACTAGGAGGTTATTCTCATATTAAGGAAGGCGACGTAGTCAAATCAACCGGAAGAATCATGGAAGTTCCCACTGGCAAAGCCATGCTGGGAAGGGTTGTAAATGGACTGGGTCAGCCAATAGATGGCAAAGGTCCTATCAATACGGATACATTCCGTCCGATAGAACGTGTTGCCCCTGGTGTTGTTAGTCGTTCACCGGTTAACACACCTATGCAAACAGGTTTAAAAGCCATTGACTCTATGGTACCAATTGGCAGAGGTCAGCGGGAATTAATAATTGGTGACCGGCAAACTGGAAAGACTGCTATTGCAGTTGATGCCATAATCAACCAACGGGAAAAGAAAGACATGATTTGTATCTATGTTGGTATTGGTCAGAAACAGTCAACCATAGCGGGTATTGCTGCCAAGCTTGAAGAGATGGGGGCTATGGATTATACCATAATAGTAGCTGCAACAGCGGCAGAACCTGCCCCGTTGCTTTATGTGGCACCATATGCCGGTGTTGCTATGGCCGAAGAATTTATGGAAACGGATAAGGCAGATGTGCTGATTATTTACGATGATTTATCCAAGCATGCGGTAGCTTATCGTGAAATGTCACTATTGCTTCGTCGTCCACCTGGACGTGAAGCATATCCAGGCGACGTTTTCTATCTCCATTCCCGTTTATTGGAAAGAGCCTGTAAAATGAGCGAAGCTCACGGCGGTGGTTCAATAACCGCATTGCCGATTATTGAGACCCAGGCTGGTGACGTATCAGCCTACATACCGACCAATGTCATTTCCATAACTGATGGACAAATTTATCTGGAAACGGATTTATTCTATGCCGGACAGCGACCTGCTGTAAATGCTGGCCTTTCAGTAAGCCGAGTAGGTGGAGCAGCGCAGACTAAAGCGATGAAATCAGTTGCCGGACAATTGCGCTTAGACTTAGCACAATACAGAGAATTGGCATCTTTTGCTCAATTCGGTTCTGACCTTGATAAAGCAACCCTGGCACGTTTGACTCGTGGTGAAAGATCTTTGGAAGTACTGAAACAAGGCCAGTATGTACCAATGTTGATGGAAGAACAAGTCATTGCTATTTATTGCGGGGTTAATGGTCACCTGGATGATATACCATTGGAAAAGGTTGCGGAATTCGAAGTTGATTTCCTAAAATTCATCAAAAGTGCCAATGCCGAAATATTAACCGCAATTAAACAGAGTGGGAAAATCGATGATAATACTGAAGCAGCCCTCAAGAAAGCGATTGTTGAGTTTAAATCAACCTTTGCAGTTTAGGTGGTGAAATAATTGGCAGGTGCAGGTGTTAGAGAATACAAGCGAAGAATACGAAGTGTAAAAAGTACTCAGCAGATTACCAAAGCTATGAAAATGGTAGCGGCCGCTAAGCTGCGCCGCGCGCAGGCAAGGGCTGAGTCTTCAAGACCTTACACTGAAACACTTACAGGTACCTTGGCCAGGCTGGCTGGTGTTGCTTACGATGTTAACCATCCTCTCCTGGAAAAGAGAGAGGATATTCGTAAAATAGGCTATATAGTAGTAACATCCGACCGGGGGTTATGTGGTGGATATAATACAAATATTTTACGTCTGGTGACTACAGCTATTGCAGAAGATGGGCGCAATCTGGAAAGTGGAATAATAGCGGTGGGTAAAAAAGGCCGTGATTTCTTTCGCAAACGCAGTGGCGTAGACGCCGAATTTGTCAGTCTGGGCGATAAAGTTAATTACGCAGATGCTAAAGAAATAGCTAATTATGTAATCGATGCGTATGAAAACGAAGAACTCGACGAAGTATATTTAATTTATGCAAAATTTATTAATGCCTTAAGGCAGATCCCTACTATAACAAAGATTTTGCCACTTGAGACGCCTACAGAAGAGGAAACTGAAGAGCATTATGTAGATTATCTCTATGAGCCCAGTGCGGAAGAAATTTTGCTCACGCTTTTACCGAAATATGTAGCCAGCGTTATTTACCATGCCATGCTGGAAGGAAAAGCTAGTGAACACGGGGCTACAATGACTGCAATGGGGAATGCTACCCAGAATGCAGGAGAAATTATTGATAATCTGACTCTGGTAATGAATAAAGTAAGGCAGGCGGCTATAACAGATGAGATACTGGACATTGTAGGTGGCGCCGAAGCTCTCAATAAAGGAGGAAAGTAAGGGATGGCAAATGTAACATATGGGGAAGTAACTCAGGTTATAGGTGCAGTTGTTGATATACGCTTTAAACCTAGTGAGTTACCAGACCTTATGAATGCTATAACTATAAAATCAGAAGATCAGGAAGGTAAAGATGCAGACCGCAATCTGAGAGTCGTTTTGGAAGCTTTACAGCATCTGGGCAATGACACAGTAAGATGTGTTGCCTTAAACCCGACTGATGGAATTAAAAGAGGCATGAAAGCTACTAACACTGGTGCCGCTATTAAGGTGCCAGTCGGCGACAAATGCTTGGGCAGGATATTGAACGTACTGGGCGAACCGGTTGATGAAGGAGGACCAGTTGAAGCGGCAGATCATTGGGAAATACATCGTAAACCTCCTGCATTAATCGACCAAATGCCAGCAACCGAAATGCTGGAGACAGGAATTAAAGTTGCAGACCTTATCTGCCCATATGCTAAAGGTGGAAAAATAGGACTATTTGGTGGAGCTGGTGTTGGTAAGACTGTTATAATAATGGAGCTTATCAGAAATATTGCTTATGAACATGGTGGATATTCTGTTTTCACCGGTGTTGGTGAAAGAACCCGTGAAGGAAACGACCTATGGGGTGAAATGGTTGAATCTGGTGTTATAGATAAATGTGCTTTGATATACGGCCAGATGAATGAACCACCGGGAGCCCGGTTAAGAGTTGGTCTGACCGGACTGACTGTAGCAGAATACTTCCGTGATGTCGGAGGACAAGACGTTTTAATATTTATCGATAATATTTTCCGTTTTGCACAGGCCGGCAACGAAGTATCAGCCTTATTAGGACGTATGCCATCTGCGGTTGGATATCAACCGACTTTGGCAACTGACATGGGGTTGCTGCAGGAAAGAATCACAACTACCCGCAAAGGTTCAATAACCTCAGCGCAGGCAGTTTATGTCCCTGCTGATGACCTGACTGACCCGGCACCTGCTACAACCTTTGCGCATCTGGATGCGACTACGGTTCTGTCTCGTGCCATTTCTGAGTTGGGTATATACCCTGCGGTTGATCCGCTTGATTCAACCTCACGTATCCTGGACCCCAATATAGTAGGGGCTAGACATTATGCTACTACCCGTGGTGTTCAGATGATTTTGCAAAGATATAAAGAACTGCAGGACATCATAGCTATTTTGGGTATGGATGAATTAAGTGATGAAGATAAACTTATAGTATCCCGGGCTAGGAAAATACAAAGATTCTTGTCGCAGCCGTTCCATGTTGCTGAACAGTTTACCGGCAATCCAGGGTTATATGTTCCAGTAACAGATACAGTTGAATCATTTACTCAAGTTTTGGAAGGAAGACACGATCAATTACCAGAAACTGCATTTTACATGGTAGGTAATATTGATACTGCTGTCGCCAAAGCAAAGAGACTGGAGGCTTAGCCTATGACAGACAACACCTTCATGCTTGAGATAGTAACCCCTGAAGAAATCCTTTATAAGGAAGAAGTTCAGTTCATGGTTGCTCCTTCTACCGAAGGTGAGTTCGGCGTATTAAAAAATCATGCACCACTGGTAGCAGCACTTAAGATCGGCGTTTTACGGTATAAAGACCCTGCCGGTAATGAGTTCAGAATTGCTATAAGCGGCGGGTTTGTTGAAGTAGTTGATAATGTTGCCCGGGTTCTGGCAGAGACAGCCGAACATGGGCTCGATATTGACGTTCTTCGCGCCAAAGCAGCCAAAGAAAGAGCTGAAAAAAGGATAACCCAGCGCGATGACAATATAAATCATTCGCGTGCGAAAATGGCACTGCAAAGATCTATTGCCCGATTAAAAGCAGCGGGCGAAAAGATGGATTAGATTATATTATATTTGTAAAGCCGGAAGGACAACAACCCTTCCGGCTTTAGGTATAATAATAGAGAGATAAGCGTGGGGGAGTTAAAATACGCCATGGAAAATCCATTACTAAAAACTTTAATAGTAGTGAGTTTGGCCTATTACTTAATTAAGGGCTTGATATATTTATTATTGTGGCAAACTACCTTTAAACTCCAACAAAATGCCCTGGAAGCCAAAAAGAAAAAAAGAGAAAAAAAAATGAAAGCAAAAGAAAACCATTCAGAAGAAGAGAAATAAGATATTATATTGAAATAAGAAGAATTTTACCTCGATACTTAAATGAGGGGTGATAAATATGCAAACAGAATTTATTATTTTAATTGCTATTGTTTTTATAGTTACCATATTTTTTGGTATTGTTATTTGGAAACAGTCAATTAAGTTTGAAAACAAAGCCTTAATATTAAAACAACGCAAAGAAGAGTATATTAAAGAACTGGAATTACAACAGGCTAAAATCGAAGCCTTAAGCGGCGATAAAAAATATGACGAAGCAGTTGCGCTTGAAACAACCGTGACAGATGAAAAGCCAGAATGAAAAAGCATTAAAGGCTAAAAAACAAAACAGCTTATAAAAGAGTTTGCAGAGCTCTTTTTTTTTGGGCAGAAATTGTTAAGGGCAATATCTGAAAAAACGAATAAATTGCAATAAGTAAGGTAAGAATTGTGACATGGAAGTGCGGGGAGGAAAAGCCATGTTAAAAAAATTTATAATTTATTTAATTCTTTTTGGCGCTCTCATTATGATTAGTGATTATGGAATTGATTATACCATTGCTAAACAAATTGATAACAAGTCACCATATTACCTATCATTTGCATCTATCGGTGCAAATTCACTCGAATCACGTATGGATTGTTGGGCCACAATAAGAACATCATCTTCAACATCTGAGTTAGAAAAATATCTGAATGAAATTACAAACACCTTATCTTTACCAATTGATGAGGATAAATTTGTAGTATATACCAGTGGCAACTCAACTTCAATTAATTATGAAACTGCAAATGAGCATATTAAGGGATATTTTGTTTTTGAATCAGATGTTGATAAAAATGAAACCTACTTGGTAATTAGTTTGGTTACCAATGATAAAAAAATATCTCTGCATAATTACGAAAATAATTTTAATCGTATGCTGGGAGTTAATTGGAAATATTATTACCTTTATACCGCACGCCTGGATTATTTGGTTGCGGATGAAAGTAAAAAAGAATTATTAAAAGTAATAAATAAAAAATTAAAAACTGAAAACATTGAAACTTATAAAGATAAAAATATTATAAGTATGGCCGGTTTTAGTCCTGTAATAGCAAAGAATATAAAGCACCAGACCACTTTAAACAAGAAATCATATAATGTTCAAATAGCAGCGAGAAATAATGTTAATGAAAGAAAAACTTATATTTATATTGGTTCCCCGTTGATTTTAGGTGACTATTAACTTAATCGTTATTGGTTAAGAGTTGGAAGGAGGTTTGCAGTTATGACAATGATAGTAAAAGGCCCGGCAATATTACGCGGGGAAGTGGAGATAAGTACTTCGAAAAATGCAATTCTACCGATTTTAGCAGCTTCTCTTTTAAGTGAAGAAGCCAAAACGATTAATAATATTCCAGCCATTGATGATGTGGACATAATAGTTCAACTCATAAATGAACTTGGTATTCATGTCAGGTATCATAATAAATCGATCGAGTTTACAGGCAGTTCAAATCAGGTAGAGCCTCCTTATGAATTGGTTAGACAAATAAGAGCTTCTTTTTTAATTATGGGTCCATTATTAGCCAGAAGAGGAAGTGTTCGCATATCCTTGCCGGGAGGTTGTGCAATTGGAACCAGACCAATAGATTTACACCTAAAAGGTTTTGCGGCTTTGGGTGCGCAAATTAATCAGGCAGGAGGAGATATTATTGCTAAAGGTAAACTTAGAGGCAATCATGTCTATTTAGATTTTCCCAGCGTAGGTGCTACCGAAAATATTATTATGGCAGCATCACTGGCGCAGGGAACTACTTATATAGAAAATGCAGCTTTGGAACCAGAAATTATCGACCTGGCCAATTTTATAAACAGTATGGGCGGCAAAATAATAGGTGCGGGTACAAATGTAATTAGAATAGAAGGAGTACCAAAACTTAAAGAGACGGATTATACACCTATACCAGATCGTATTGAGGCAGGAACTTATATGGTCGCAGGAGCGGCTAGCCGTGGTGATATTTTGCTTAAAAATGTCATACCTGATCATATAAAATCTATTACTGCAAAGTTAATTGAAAGCGGCGCGGAGGTAATAGAATTAGATAATCAAATTAAAATAAAAGGTCCTGATAAAATTAAACCAGTTTATATAAAAACTTTACCGTATCCAGGTTTTCCTACTGATATGCAGGCCCAATTTATGGCATATTTAAGTTGTGCTGAGGGAAGTTCAATTATAACCGAATCAGTTTTTGAAAACCGTTTTATGCATGTTCAGGAATTAAGTAGAATGGGAGCTAATATTAAAATAGAAGGTCGTACAGCCATAATTAAAGGAGTAAAAAGATTGGATGGCGCAACCGTAAAAGCGACAGACTTGCGGGCAGGTGCAGCTTTATTCATTGCCGCTCTGACAGCGCGTGGGGAAACTGCTATTACTGATAGCGAACATATTGACCGTGGTTATGAAAATATAGTGAATAAGCTTAACTCATTAGGTGCTGATATCAGCCGGCAATTATAAGAAAGATAGTTTAAAATCCCTTTTAAAAAATATCCCCAGCCCAGCTTAACCAAAAAAATTAATAATATAAATTTTTTTGTGAAAAAATAGCTACTTCCAGGTAACTTTTGGCTGTTTCCGTAGAGGAATACGAAAATATTTATAAACAGGGTAGCCAATCATCATTGCTCCAAAGGTTCGATGTCCCTGTGGCAGATTCAGTGCCTCCTGCAAAGGAGGATAGTAATTAGCGGCAATATTAAAATAGCCTGCCCAGCATGAGCCAATATCCATTGAATAAGCTGCCAGTTCAAGATACGATAGACCAATTACGCAATCAACCCCAGCACCGAAAATATCTTCTGGGGCATGTGCAATCATTAAGTGAGGAGCCCCACGACAAATACGATCCATGCCATTATCCCATGCCTCAATAATTCTCACATAGCGACGATTCGTTTCTTCATCCTGGCTTTGCTGTAAAAGCATACGCATCCAATCAATAACCAAGGCAGAAAGCCGCTTCACCTCGCCACTATCTTCTATTACTAACCAGTAGACTTGTTGCTTGTTACTACCTGTAGGTGCATAATTAGCGATATTGATTAATTCCTGCAGTTGATTGCGTGAGAGGGGTTGCTTTTTATATACCCGGGTGGAGCGACGCGAGGTTAAAAAGTGCCGAACTTGTTCCAGAGCGGGTAAAAGGTCACGATTCAATAAATCGAGCTCTTCAGGCTTTGTGTTTTCTAAAGTTAAGGCCCCATGAGGACAAACGGCTATGCAGTGCCCGCAACGGATGCATAAATCTTCGGCATATTCAACCAAAGTAGGATAGCTGTTTTTCTCCGGGAATTCGATAAGCCTTCCTGGGCACTCCAAGGCGCAGATACGGTCTCGTTGGCATTTATCAATATCAATTTTTAATAAGTTCATGTTATACTTCCTTTCTGTTGAAGGCATTCAGGAGCACCAAGGCTGATAAATTCTTAGAATATATAAAATATTAACAGATACTGCTGGAGTTGTTAAGGTGGTAGGCGATACAAAAAGATTGAGTTTAAGCAACCTGCTCGTAAAAAGTGAGGTAAAATTAAATAGAAAAGGGTTTACCTTGAGCTGTGAGTGTAAGGTAAACCTTTTAATGATAATTTTTTATCAGTTAATATTTATTAGTATCTAAATAGGGCAGCGATGTTTTGTCCATCAGGTATTTGCTCAGCTTCCATAACGAAAACACTGCCTCCGTTCAACAAGGTTTGTAAACTGGCTAAATCAAGCAGATCCTCATCTCCCTCCTGGGGAGTTTCGTGAGACTCTACCTGATTGGATTCAGCATTAAAATGCCCCCATTGCTGACCATTGTTCGCCACAAACAGCAATTCTGTCTGACCGTTAATGGCAGCGGGCACAATCTCGTTTACCTGCGATGAAGTTCGACCGGTTCCGCGAAAGGGTCCATAATATTCAAGTGCTTCCTGAACTTTTTGATCGAGAGTTGATTTGACAATTTCCCAGGCCTTCTTATGGAGATCATCAGCACTGACTTCTTCGGGATTACCTGGTATTCCTTCTTCAAGCAAATAGGGATAGGTATTCACCTCTTTATATAAAGGAAAAAGGAAATCTACTCCGGAGAGAATTAAAGGAGAATTTTCATTTCTGAGCAATTTCTTCATTCCGCGATCTACCAAGTTAAAATAACGAAGGATTCTATCTTTGGTGTCATCTGAATTAGAACCATTACCGTGATAAATAGCCGCTGCTCTGCCACTTTTGCTTTCCAGAGTATTAGTATGAAATTGGACTTCCCTCTGGGGATCATCAAACCGAAGCGCGTCCGCTAGATCTTTCGGCAGGAGATCACCGGACAGTTCGGTAACGCTCGCCCGGGAACAACGTAAAATTCTTATTTTATTTTGACTAAGCGCTAGCACAAAAAACTGCCTTTCGCTGCTAATCCAGGGTAGAAGTGGTTTCAGATGAAAACGATTATTAACCACCACGATTTGCTCAAATTCTACTGGGAGACTGTAATAATCAAAGTAATCTTCTCCCAAAAACAGTGCGAAGCCATCTAACTGAAACTGCCAAAAGTAGTTGTCCTTAAGCAGCATTTTAGCAGGATCAAGAAATAATTTAACTTCTGGATAACGATAGCCACTGGCGAGCAATTGTTTTTCTGCCTGCTTTAATAGATTTTTTAATACAATTCGACTCTGCTGGGTTTCAGAACCGGTACGAAAAGTAGGCATATAGATTGAAATGCATATTTTACCTGAGTGCTCCATCAGATTTTTAAATTCTTCTTGGCCGAGAGACTTCATTCTAATTTCCCCCTTTGCACATTTAATCATATTATTCCCGGACATGAACTATAAAATGTGTAACCGCAAACAAGTACTTTTGTTTCTTAAAAGAAATTAAATGTTTCCCAAATAAAGATACCCTTCTAGTAACTTGACAAAGAAATAATTTATTGTGTATATTTACTCAACTATTAAATTATTAAATTTTTATAGTTCTAGCAGCCATTTTAAAAGAAATGGGCTATTAATATTAAGGGGTAGTAAATAATGAAGATGTCGAGCGAGAAAAAGAAGGAACTTCAGGAACAATATAAGCTTATTAAACCAGATATGGGTATTTTTGCAGTAATTAATAAAAGTAATGGCAAGCATTTCTTGGAAACAACAAAAAATCTAAAAGGTAAGCTAAACAGTGTAAAATTTCAGTTAAAATCCGGCGGGCATCCTAACAAAGAACTGCAGAAAGACTGGCAGGTAATAGGAGCTGACCAATTTGAAATAATTATTCTTGAGCAAATTGAGTATGACCACGACGAAAGTAAACTTGATTATAAAGATGACCTGAAGCTATTAAAAATGATATGGATTGAAAAGCTGACTAAAGAAGATGTTGAGCTATATTAATTTCAAGTGCTATATCTTACACACGGGTCACAGGTATTTGCTGGCTTCCCGTGCACTGAGTAAAGATAGGTTGTGTGTCTCTGTAAACCTCTGCACCCACTTTTTATCCGTCTTTGAGTATTCCCGGAATATCCATCCAATCGCTTTGTTGATAAAAAACTCTTTACTGCTCAGATTGTTGTTTATAATAAGTTCCAGTACCTCAGTATTAGTCGCGGTCCAATTCTCTAGCTTACTGAAATAGAATTTAAATAAATAAGCATAATCCCGTAC
>CAZLVY010000024.1:21258-29147 GCA_964563125.1 uncultured Syntrophomonas sp.
TCCAATTCTCTAGCTTACTGAAATAGAATTTAAATAAATAAGCATAATCCCGTACTCATGAAAATAATTCCTATTAAGCAGTAATCCAGGCGTGTTAATACCAGTTCGCGCAGATAAGTTCTTGGTCCCTGATGATATCCCCTAGCTTCCATGGCGTCTACCAGTTCATCACAGCGTCTGAAGATGCTTACTGCCAGGGGTATTGCCAGATATGTTACAGCTCTGATCTTCCCACTTATTCGATAAGGGTTGAAGTTTCTATTGCGAGATAATTGAGCCTCGTTAATACTGTTCATTTCCTCAATCAGAGTTGGAACAAACCTTAATGCTAATGTTACCATCATTGCAATATCGTAAGAAGATAATCCTATTATTTTAATAGGGCGCAGCAAACGTTCTAACCCCATAGTAATTTCGGTGGACGTAGTACTCATGGTCAGAACAGAAGCTGCCAGTACTAATAAAATAAATTTTCCAACCTGAATAATTCCAAGCGATAAACCCTGATAGCTAATCTGTATCGGCCCTAATGAAAACAGCGGAATTCCCGGTGAGAATAATATATAAATTAAAAATAGGAAAAAAAAGAAAGGCAGTGTAGGTCGTAACGTTTTTAATAAAAGTGCAGCAGGAATATGTGCCAATTGTGAGCAGGCTATTATTATACTGGCTACTACCAGCAGGCCGATAGAATTCATTTGCATAACAATTATGCTTAGAGCTATAACTGCAATGATTTTGGTTCGGGGATCCTGACTATGAACGGGTGATTGTCGGGGAACATACTGGCCAAGATTATACATATATTCTCACCTTCCGATGCGGGCAGCATTGATCAAATTTCTATTTGTAGTCAGTAAAGAGATTATTTCCTCGCCCGCCTTGCCAACTGTTAAAATACCTTCCGCAACATCTTCTCCTCTCTGACGCAGATACCACATAAGATCAGCAATTTTTGGCGGTGCTAATCCCAGCGTTTTAAGCCATTCCACCCGGTTCAATATGTCACCGGCAGAGCCATCAGCAATTAATTTACCCTGATCCATTACTAGCACACGGTCAACATTAGTAATGTCATCCATATTATGGGTAACATGTATGATGCCTATTCCCCTATTATTAAGTTCTTGTAATAAAGTGAGCACTTTATGATTACTCTCAGGATCCAGTGAGGAGGTTGGTTCATCAAGAACAATAAACTTAGAATTCATGGCTAGCACACCGGCTAAAGCCAAAAGTTGTTTTTGGCCTCCGGAAAGTGTATGCGGAGGGCGGGTTCTATAATCGGTCAAGCCAACTATTGCCAGTGCTTCATCGACTCGTTTACGAATATCAGCTGAAGCTAAACCAAGATTTTCAGGACCGAAAGCCACATCTTCTTCCACGCTCATACCTACCATCTGGTTATCGGGATTCTGGAATATCATGCCTACCAGGCAACGAATTTCTGGTAAATTTTTAGGGTTTCTGGTACTAAGGCCATCAACTAATACTTCGCCTTTTGAAGGGATCAGCAGACCATTAAGGTGCCGGATAAAGCTGGTTTTACCAGAACCGTTAGCACCTATGATAGCTATATACTCACCATCTGCAATATCCAGGCTGAGATTTTTGAGGATTGGCTCATTATATGCATATGAAAAGTTGAGGTTTTGAATACAAATCATTCCAGTGTTCCCCCTCTGCCAGGAAAATACTTGCTCAATTTAATTGCAATCCAGGCTGTAGTCATTAGCTTAATTAAATCACCGATTAAAAAGGGTACGACACTAACCAGCAAAGCTTTATATAAAGAAAGGTGAGCAACAACCATAAGTTGAACAGTACCTAAAGAATAAATAACTACATTACCTATGAACAGAGTCATTAATACCCAGAAAAGGCCGGGTTTTCGCCTAGCTTCCGTTAATTTGCCGATAACATAGGCACCGACGATAAACCCAATCAGGTAACCGCCTGAGGGACCAAATAAAATCCCGATACCAGCTTTACCGCCAGAGAAAACTGGTAACCCGATTATTCCCAAAAGAACATAGACAATCTGGCTCATAGCTCCAGTAGCACCACCCAATAAAATACCAGCCAGACCGGTAAAAAGAGTTTGTAAGGTAATAGGCACCGGTTGCAAAGGAATTACCATAAAAGCCCCCATAGCAGTCAATGCCCCGAATAGTGCAGCATATACCATGCGCCGCAGGGGAGTAGTATTAGATACATTCATAGGTTGAACCTCCATCGTACTATTCTTAATTTAGAATCAATGGCACAATTAAATTATGGAGGCAAGCGAATCCATTGTCAACCAAGAAAATGTATTTATGTTTACAATACTGTTTACTTATTGGATGATGAAGGCAAAACATTAATCTCGCCTGACATAATAGTGTGGATTGAACCGGTTTGATCTTTCACTAGCAGGAAGCCGCTATCGTCGATATCAATTGCCAGGCCGGAGATAAAAATATTGCTCTCTTCTAAACGCACTTCCTGGCCGATTACCAGCGACAAACGTCTGGCTATTTCCAGTGTGTGAGCAAAATCGCCACTCTGTAACAGGTTATAATGTTTTTCCAGTGATAACAGCAATCTCCGAAGAACCTTTATCCTTGAACCGGGATGGTCATTCTCCGCCAAAGCGGAAGTTGCAGGTGTGCGAAGGTCGGCTGGAAAATCCTGAGGGGGATTGTTAATATTTAGACCAATACCAATTACTATGTATTCTATACTATCCATGTCGGTAACTGCTTCGGAAAGAATACCGGCAATTTTCTTGCCGTCTATCAATATATCGTTAGGCCACTTAATACTAGGCTGCAGGTTTAACTCTTGTTCCAGAGCCTCAGCTACTGCTACTGCAGTGAGAAGAGAAACTCGTGAAAGTTGTTTTAAAGGAAAAACCGGCCGCAAAATTATTGAAACATATATCCCCTGGTTAGAAGGGGAGTACCAGTTTCGACCTCTCCGGCCTCTGCCATCAGTTTGCTTTTCCGCAACTACAACAGTTCCTTCTGGGTAACCTTCGGTGGCCAAAGTACGGGCTCGCTTGTTGGTGGAATCAATTTCACGGTAATAAAAAAATTCCTTCTGACCAAATATTTCTGTTAACAGTCCAGGTCTAACTTCTTCGCAAGATAATAAATCTGCGACAGCTGAAATTCGGTACCCCTTCTTTGGAGAGGCTTCTACTTCATAGCCTTCGGCTAACAATGTTTTGACCTGCTTCCAAATTGTAGTTCGGCTCACATTTAGAATCTTACTTAATGCTTCACCTGAAACCCATTCACCATTTCTTTCTTTTAACGCAGTTAAAACTGCTTTACGAAGGGCCATATCCCCAGACTCCTCCTTAATATGTTAACTAATTAAAGTAATTATAGCTAACAAACCTTTAAAAAACAATATGACCGGATAAGGGTTAACCATATAAGAGAATATCTAACCCGGGATTAGACTATGCTAAAATAGAGGATATGTCTGTTCCCAATTTAATAGAAGGAGATACCATGAGCTTTTTGCCAATCAGTAAATTTGATTTAGAAAAACGTGGTTGGGATCAATTAGATGTCATAATTGTCAGCGGTGATGCCTATGTAGACCATCCGTCATGGGCGGCAGCAGTGTTAGGGAGGGTTTTAGAGGACCAAGGTTATCGCGTAGGTGTTATCGCACAGCCGGACTGGAAAAGTACCAATGATTTTATAAGTCTTGGTGAGCCGCGCCTATTTTTTGCGGTTGCGGCCGGAAATGTGGATACTTTAGTAAGCCATTATACCTCTGAAAAAAACCGGCGCAAGCGAGATTTATACTCGCCGGGAGGACAAGCAGGGTTGCGTCCTGACCGGGCTACGATTGTATATAGCAACCGAATAAGAGAGGCATATCCGCAAGCTCCTCTATTAATTGGAGGAGTTGAAGCAAGCCTGAGAAGATTAGCTCATTATGATTATTGGAGTAATAAAATTAGAAACTCCATTTTAATTGATAGCCGGGCTGATTTGCTTGTATATGGTATGGGTGAATATACTTTAGCGGAAATTGCCCGGAGAGTAGCTGGTGGGGAGCCTCTTGATACTATCCATGATTTACGGGGAACTTGTTATGTGACAAAAGAGTTAGTAGACGATAGTATTACTCTGCCTTCTGCAGAGGAAGTGAGAATAGATGCCGAGGCTTTTACGGCTATGACTAAAACTATCTACCAGGCGATTAATCCTTATTGTGCCAAAACCCTGGTTCAGGCGCAGGGGGACCGATTTGTAGTGCAAAATCCGCCGAATTATCCTTTAACTACCGAACAGCTTGATGCGGTGTATGAGCTTCCTTATCGGCGCCGGGCGCATCCAATATATGATAAGAATGGAGGTATTCCGGGATTAGAAAGTGTGCAGTTTTCCGTAGTTACACATAGAGGTTGCTTTGGCGGCTGTGCTTTTTGTTCTCTTGGTCTGCATCAGGGTAAGTTTATCCAAAGCCGCAGTCCTGATTCGATTAGCAAAGAAGCGCAAAGTTTATCAACGCACCCCGATTTCAAAGGGACAATTCCTGATGTAGGCGGACCATCTGCTAATATGTATGGTTTAGGAGGCAAAGAAGCAAATCAGTGCCATTCCTGTAAGCGCATAAGCTGTATTTACCCTAATGTGTGTAGAAACCTTAATACTGATCACAGTCCGTCAGTAGACTTATGGCAGGGACTGCGCAAGATAAAGGCAGTCAAGAATATATTTATTGCTTCCGGGGTAAGATACGATTTGCTCTTGCAGGATGATTCCGGCCAATATCTTAGGGATCTTTGCCAGTATCATGTGGGAGGACAATTAAAAATAGCTCCGGAACATATTAATGATTATGTAGCTGGACTTATGAACAAACCGGGCAAGTCGAAGTACTTTAAGTTTATACAGCAGTTTAAAAAGGTTAACCAGGAATTAGGAAAAGACCAGTATCTTATTCCATATTTTATTGCTGCCCATCCTGGTTGCAGCAGCAGAGATATGCTGGAACTGGCAGAGTTCATTAGGGATCATTTACAATATTATCCCGAGCAGGTGCAAAACTTTACTCCTACTCCGATGACAATTTCTACTGCTATGTATTATACGGGTCTAAATCCGCTTAATGGGAAAAAAGTGTCGGTGCCCAAAGGAAAGAGAATCAGGGATAAACAACGGGCTCTTTTGCAATATAGAAATCCGGATAATTATGACTTAGTATATGAAGCATTAGTTGAGCTTGGAAGAAAAGATTTAATAGGTTCGGGTAAGAAGTCATTGATTGAGAAAAATAAAGGCTCAGAAAAAATAGTGAACCAGAAAAAAAGACAGAGATAAGAACTCAACTTATTTATTTTATAATTTATTACAGATTCCATGGATTACTGCATCTGCAAGAAAAGTAAGTATGATCCGTATTGTTTGTTAAAGAATGATTAATAAATTAACAATAGACCTTATGCAGTTCTATTAGAGAGAGGTAATAATGAAAAAAAATAATTTAAAATCACGAGGAATAAAGAAGTGCGTATCAATAGTGCTAACAACTCTCCTCTTCATACCTTTAATATTGAACAATGGGCAATTTACCAATGCAGCGTCAAGCGTTAATAAGCATCAGGTCTACCATGAGTTAATCGCCAGTGGGATCTATTTTCAGGAAAATAATTACCATGAATATCAGGATAATGCCGATAAGCGTCAGCGCGAGTACATAATCACCGCAGATTTAAATGATCCAACTGTACAGATAATATCTGCTAAAGCTCATGATAAGATTCTGAAACTAGACACGGTTTCCAGCCAGATAGCAAATGAACAGGCTGAAGGGCAAAATATTGTGGCCGGAATTAATGGTGATATGTTTAATATTTCCCTCGGTACCATGCACTACGGTGCACCTCAGGGACTTCAGGTAAAAGACGGAAAAATACTGGTGGGTTTCGAGACTATCGGCTCTGGGCCACGTTATCCGGTTTTTGCTATCGATAAAAACCATGAACCGATAATTGCATACCTTTCCATGGATAACCGGCTTTCAGTTGTAGATAGCAAATATGAAAAAATTCACGGTTCAGCTAATCCGAATCTAACAACTGCCATTGATACTATCAATCGCAACAATACCCAGGTCATGGATAATAAGATGATTCTGCTTACCCCACAGCTGGCAGATATTCCAATCGTAGGCTTTACAGATGAACAGGCCAGCAATGCAACCTTGACCGTTTTAAAAAACATTAGTTACAGCGCTGACAGCTCCGTCAAACTGGGACGGGAATATGAGGCCGAGGTAGTTTCAATTGGTGATACTTCTACTGGCGTCAAAAGTATTGGTATACCTGCAGACGGAATGGTGCTGGCCAGTCAGGGAATAAAAGCCACATGGGTAAAAGAGCATTTAAAAGCCGGAGACAAAGTAAGGTTTTCCTTTAATCTAAAGGATCAGACTGGGAAAAGGCTTGATCTGGAACAAGCAGTTACTGCATGGCTGCCACTGGTTGAAAATGGGCAGGCTTTAACCAAAGAGGAAATGCTGGAGATATGCCAGAATGACTGGGATCACGGCACGGCAACGATTGGTGCTATGGATAAAGCGCGAACAGCTATCGGTTTCACCCACGATAATAAAGTCATTGCCCTGGTTTTTGATGGGAGTGGAGCGGTTAGCGATAGCCATGGAATCGATCTTCCCGGTATGGCTTTAAGGATGCAGGAACTCGGTGTGGTAGCTGCAGTCAGCCTGGATGGGGGCGGATCAACCCAAATGAATACCAGGTTATTCGGGGAAACAGGTGTGAAGCTTATCAACCATCCGGCAGATGGTAAAGAACGACCGGTAAGTAATACCATTTTATTTGCATCGAATGCACCTAAAACTAATGATATAAAAGAGCTAAGGGTGAAGAACCAAGATATTACCATATTTAAGAATGCTAGCTATGCTTTTCAGGTAAGAGGGCAGGATAGCAATGGAAATCCGGCTGATTTAAGTAAAGTAAACATCAAATGGAGCATTGATCCCGTGAAGGACATTTATTCCCAAAAGAACGGCGACTTTATTGATGAAAATGGTCTATTTACCGCCGGTATCTTACCTGGAATCATAAATGTCTCTGCCAGCCTCGGTTCTGTGGAAAGTAGTGCCCGGATTACTGTAGTTGATACAGTAGATACCCTCGCTTTTACAGACAGTGGAGTTATAGCTGTTCAGCCAACAGTTGCTAAACAATTACAAATCATTGCCTATACCCAGGAAGGACAGCCGATTGTAATTGCTAATGATGCAGTAGAGTGGGCAGTGACTCCTTCATCCATTGCTACCATTGATAAGCAGGGTCTGCTGACTCCACTAGGCAAAGGTAATGGGGTGGTAAGTGCAAAATTGGGAGACAAAGAGGTCTTACTTAATTTCGTTTCCGGACTGGAGGCGCAGTTAATTGACAGCTATGAAACATACGACAATAACTCCTATTATGTTGATGGCTTTATCGGCGGCAGATGTGAGATATCTACGGAACTGGTTAAGGATGGACAGCACAGCCTGCGGGTAGATTATGATTATGCTAATTGGGCCAAAGTTTACAATGGCACAATTAACGTTCACATGAATGCAGATACACAAAGCCCTGGTTATAAAAGCAGTATACGTCCCAAAAAGCTTGGTATGTGGGTGTATGGGGATGGAACAGCTCCCTGGCTGCGGGCTATTATCAAGGACGGGAACGGCAAAGCCCATACCATTAACTTGGCATCTCGTATTGATTGGTTCGGCTGGAAGTATGTGAGTGTGGACATTTCTGCCGATATTCCTGCACCGGTTACATTAGATTACTTTTATATGGTTGAAACCGATAAGAGTAAAGAGCATAGTGGTACGGTTTATTTTGATGATGT
>CAZLVY010000025.1:0-7988 GCA_964563125.1 uncultured Syntrophomonas sp.
GAAGCCTGACCCCAATGGCAACATTATTTTAGGTAATGACCGGTGTAGGATTGCGGGCAATGGGCAATTTGTTCGGGGGTGCCGGCAGCCACAATATATCCGCCTTTTTCTCCGCCCTCTGGTCCTAAATCGACGATATAATCTGCTGATTTTATTACATCCAAATTATGTTCGATAATTAGAACGGTATTACCATTGTCAACTAACCGATTCAAAACTGTCAGCAGATGTTTGATATCTTCTTTGTGCAATCCGGTAGTAGGCTCATCCAAAATATAGAATGTCGTGCCGGTAGAACGTTTGGATAGCTCGGTAGCCAGCTTTACCCTCTGAGCTTCTCCGCCGGACAAAGTCGGTGCCGGCTGCCCCAGTTGAATATAGCCCAGACCTACATCCTGAAGCACCTTTAGCTTGCGGTATATGCGCGGTATAGCTTCAAAAAAATCTACTGCTTCATCAACTGTCATACTCAGGACATCAGATATAGTACTGCCTTTATATTTTACTTCCAGGGTTTCCCGGTTATAGCGTTTGCCTTTACATACTTCACAAGGTATGTAGACATCTGGCAAAAAATGCATGGCAATTTTAATAATACCATCCCCTGTACATGCTTCACACCTGCCGCCCCGGACATTGAAACTGAATCGCCCCGGCTTGTAACCTCTCATACGGGCTTCCTGGGTTTCGGAAAACAATTCCCTTATACCGTCGAAGGCTCCGGTATAAGTGGCCGGATTGGACCTGGGGGTTCTGCCAATTGGTGACTGGTCAATATTTATTACTTTATCTAAATATTGTGCCCCTTCAATATTCTTATGCTTGCCGGGACGGTGGCGTCCGCCATGCAGTTTTTTCATTAATCCCTGATAAATTATATCTTCTACCAGGGTGCTTTTGCCGGAACCTGATACACCAGTTATTACCACCATTTGGCCCAGAGGGATTTTTATATCGATATTTTTCAAATTATGCTGGGCAGCCCCTTTAACAATCAGGTTTTTGCCATTACCCGTTCGGTGCGACGTAGGAAGCGGGATACTTCTATGTCCGGACAGATACAATCCAGTTAATGATTCGGGACAATTCATGATAGTCTCCAGCGAGCCCTGAGCAACTATTTCGCCGCCAAGTCGACCGGCCAGAGGCCCGATATCTACTATATGGTCAGCAGCCCGAATAGTATCCTCATCATGCTCGACAACAATGACGGTATTGCCCAAATCACGCAGCCTTTTCAAGGTGGCTAACAGGCGGTCATTATCACGCGGATGCAGTCCAATACTAGGCTCATCCAAAACATACAGGACTCCGACCAGGCTGGAGCCCACCTGAGTTGCCAGGCGGATACGCTGGGCTTCACCACCGGACAAACTGCCGGCCTGCCGGTCTAAAGTTAGATAATCTAAGCCCACATCAATTAAAAAGGAAAGCCTTTCCCGGATTTCCTTTAACACCTGCCGGGCAATTATAGTTTCCCGCTCTTCCAGAACTAAATTATCAATGAAGCTGCGGGCATCCCTTACTGATAAAGAAGTAACACCGTTGATTGACTGCCCTCCGATCAGAACCCATAAAACTTCCTCCCGCAACCTTTTCCCCTGACAGGTGGGACAAAGGCTTATCGTCATATATTTCTCAATCTCTTCGCGGGAGGAATCCGACTTGGTCTCCTGGAAACGGCGGGCCAAATTGTTTATAACTCCTTCATAACTGGAACGAAAACTATTGGTTTCTCCATATGAATTAGTATAGGTTAAGCGGAACCGTTCTTCACCATTGCCGTAAAGTATCTGGTTCAACTGTTTTTCACTCAGGTCCTTTAAAGGTTTGTCCATAGGTATGTTGTTTTTATCAGCCATAGCAGCCAGAATATGATTATAGTAAGTATAGAAATTATTAGACCAGGGAATTATAGCCCCTTCCTCCAGGCTCAGGCTCATATCTACCACCAGCGCTGGATCAATTTCTCTTTTTTCCCCCAATCCACCACAATCCGGGCAAGCACCAAAGGGATTGTTAAAGGAAAACATACGCGGACTAAGTTCCGGCAGGCTGAAACCACATTGCGGACAGGCAAAGTCACGGCTGAAAAGCATCTCTTCTTCTTTGTCATTATCGACAAGCTGCACTTTAACCGTTCCTTCACTAAGCTCAAAAGCTAACTCCAAGGACTCTGCCAGACGGCCGCGAATACCTTCTTTTATAACCAGGCGGTCAACTACCACACTAATATCATGTTTCTTATTCTTTTCCAGTTCAATTTCTTCATCAGAAGTATACTCAAACCCGTCAACTATTACCCGGACAAAACCATCACGAAAGAGATTGCTGAGAATTTTTTTGTGTTCTCCTTTTTGCCCTTTTATAATCGGGGCTAATAATTTTATTTTACTGCCTTCCGGCAGGGCTAAAAGGCTGTCCACTACCTGATCAACCGATTGCCGCTTAATTGGCACCTTACAGTCAGGGCAATGCGGACGTCCTACCCGGGCATACATCAGGCGCAGATAGTCATATATTTCAGTGACCGTTCCTACCGTTGAGCGCGGATTATTGGAAGTTGATTTCTGATCAATGGAAATCGACGGTGACAAACCTTCTATATAATCGACATCCGGTTTATCCATCTGACCCAAAAATTGACGGGCATAGGTGGAAAGTGATTCTACATAGCGCCGCTGCCCTTCACTATATATAGTATCGAAGGCCAGGCTTGATTTACCGGAACCTGACACCCCGGTAAATACAATCAGTTCGTCTCTGGGTATAGTAATGTTGATATTTTTTAAATTATGCTCCCGGGCACCTTTAACAACGATGCTGTTTCTCATAGCTTTCTTCCCCTCTGGTTCTATCATTAGTAATTTTATTATCTCCGGCGATTTTGCCGGGATTTCTTTTTAGGCGGCTGGGCTAACTCCCGCATCATATCCCGCAGCTCGGCAGCTCGTTCAAATTCCAGGCTCTCTGCCGCTTTGCGCATCTGGATTTCCATCTCCGTAATTAATCTTTTCCTCTCTTCGACCGGCAAACTTCGATAATTATCCAAATCATAATGTGCAGCTTCCTCAGCTAATACCGGTTCTACCGCTGAGTAAACCGCCTTGTGTATCGATTCCGGAGTAATATTGTGTAAAAGGTTATGAGCTACTTGTTTTTCCCGCCGACGGTCAGTTTCCTCAATTGCCATCTGCATTGAATTAGTCATTTTATCGGCATACATTATTACTTTGCCTTCCACATTACGTGCCGCTCTGCCGATGGTTTGAATTAATGAGCGCCCGGAACGTAAAAACCCTTCTTTATCGGCATCCAGTATAGCTACCAGTGCTACTTCTGGTAAATCCAAACCTTCCCTTAGTAAATTAATACCAATCAAAACATCAAAACTACCCAGGCGCAGTTCGCGCAGAATTTCCAAACGCTCCAGAGCATCAATATCAGAATGCATATAGCGACAATTGATACCATTTTCATCAAAATAATCAGCCAGATCTTCTGCCATCCGCTTGGTCATGGTAGTGACTAAAACCCGGAAGCCTACTTCTACTTTAGCTCTGATTTCAGCCATCAAATCATCAATTTGATTTAGGGTCGGTTTGACTTCAATTATGGGGTCGATTAGACCGGTTGGCCTTATTATCTGTTCCGCTATCTGACTGCTGCGCTCCATTTCAAAATCCCCTGGAGTAGCACTGACATAAACCACCTGCTTGCGCTTTTCCTCAAATTCACTAAAACGCAGCGGCCGGTTGTCGAGTGCCGATGGAAGCCGGAAGCCAAAATCGACCAGGTTTTGCTTACGGGATTGGTCACCGGCATACATTCCCCTGACCTGGGGTAAACCGATATGTGATTCATCCATAAACATCAGGTAATCATCGGGAAAAAAGTCGATCAAAGTGTAAGGCGGATCCCCCGGGGCCCGTCCCGTAATATAACGGGAATAGTTTTCAATTCCCTTACAGTAGCCGATTTCTTTTATCATTTCCAGATCATATCTGGTCCTTTGTTCAATACGCTGAGCTTCAATCAACTTGCCCTCTTGTTTGAATTTTTCCACCTGCCCGGCCAATTCCGTTTCTATTTCATCCGCCGCCGCCAGCATATTTTCCCGGGAGGTTACAAAATGGGAGGCCGGGAAGATCATAATATGATTACGACGTCCATAAATTTCTCCTGTCAGAGGATTAAATTCCAACAGTCTTTCAATTTCATCTCCAAAAAACTCTATTCTTATAGCCCGCTCCCAGGATGAAGCGGGGTAAACTTCAACTACATCACCCCGTACCCTGAAGTGTCCCCTGCTAAAGGCTACTTCATTGCGCTCATAATGATTTTCTACCAAACGGCGCAGCAAATCGTCTCGTCCCATTTCCGTCTGCGGGCGCAGGGATACAGCCATTTCGTAATAATCCTGCGGCGCACCCAGACCATATATACAGGAAACACTGGCAACAATCAGCACATCCCTTCTTTCCAGCAGGGAGGCAGTTGCCGAGTGGCGCATATTATCAATTTCATCATTTATCGATGAATCTTTTTCAATATATGTGTCAGTTGACGGTACATAAGCTTCTGGTTGATAGTAATCATAATAACTGATAAAATACTCCACCGCATTTTCGGGGAAAAACTGCTTGAACTCCGCATAAAGCTGGCCTGCCAGAGTTTTATTGGGCGCCATTACCAGGGTCGGCCTCTGCAGTTGCTCAACTATTTTAGCCATAGTAAAAGTTTTCCCGGAACCGGTTACTCCCAGTAAGGTTTGTTCACCTTGACCCTTAAGCAGCCCATTTACCAGCTTATCAATCGCTTGCGGCTGGTCACCGGTTGGTCTATATTCAGAATGTAATATAAATTTCCCCATATTATCACGACCTTTATAATTATAAGCACCCGAAAACACAGAATTCCAAACTGATAGCATTTAGCTATCCGCAGAACCCTATGCCTATATTATAATATTCTATAATTTTATCATATCTAAAACATAAGGCTTAAAAGTGCTTTATTTCCTTAATTACTACTGTCCGGCTTAATTGCTGCTGTAATGTCTGCTATTATTTCTTCCCTGCACCTGTCAAGCTGAGCCAAATCAATTGCCGCAGCATAGATGCGCTTTAATTCTCCTATAGAAAGCTGAGCATTTTCCAGTTGCTGTTGTGCTTCCTGCATGAAGACTTCATATTGCCTTTTTGATGGCATCGTCTGCCGCTCACTTAGTTTATGGTCATAACTGTCTAAATATTGCTCTGCCGCAATTATTTCATCACCAGGCTGCAAATTGACAGCCAGATATCCAGCATCAATTAAGGCTACCTGAAGATTGCGGATTATAATAGCTGATAAAATGTCTATATCAAACCCACTGTGATAATATTCTACCGAAAAGCCTTTTTCTTTGGCGCGCCCGGCTATTTCTGAGATTATGGCTGCTTTGCCGCTTCCCGCCGGCCCGGTAAAAATATATCTTTTGCTGCAGGCATGACTGATGGTATCAATATAGTTTATCATTCCCTCTGCAGTTACTGCACTGGCAAAATAATGTTTTTCTTCCGGTTGCTGATTAATTATGCGCTCCGCCAAATTATCTGTTAATACCGCGACTTTCTCCCGGTTGATATGGCGGGCGGCAACTTTTTTAATATCGTCGGCGGCCGTCCCGGCAGATTGTATTAGCTCAATTGCTCGTTCTCGGTTGGCTGCCAATTGCTCATATAATTGTTCAATCGTTAGCCTTTTTAGCGCTAATGCACTTTGGTCTCTAAAAATATCCAGATTGATTATTTGCACGGCAGCAGAATTCTTAAGATCAATATTATCCAGCAAACCTCCATTTACAACCGCTGCCTCCATTTCAGGAAAAAATACCCCCTCCGGATTTAAAAGGTCAAAGGAAGAAACCCAAACTTCAACCCGGAAGCCCTGCTTTGCCATAGCTTCTGCCAATAAACGCATAAAGGCTGCTTTTCCTGAACCAACTGCCCCTTGCAGGACATATACTTTTTTAAGTCCGGAAATAAGTTCAGGAACAAAAGAATGAAAACCTTGGCGTGTATTACTGCTGGTAAATACATATCTGAACTTTTCTCTGTTTTTCAAGCCACTAACCCCTCTCTCTTAACTGCTTTAGTATATGCAAAACAGTTATAAAGAGTTTACATTATGGACTGCAGACTCAACAAAAAAGGTGATTATTAAAATCACCCTTTTCTGGCTGGCTCGTGTTTTGTATCAAGTCTCCCTACGTATCGCATCATCAGGCTATCCGGAGACTAAAGTCTCCTCTACAGATATCAAAATCGGGGTTTTCGCAGTGGAATCACGCTTAGAATATTTGCTTTTTAATTATTTCAATGGCTTTCTGTAGTTGTACATCCTGGGCATCCTGGTCGGTCAATTCTACTACATAATCAGGAGTTATGCCGATTTTATTAATATCAGTACCATTGGGCGTAAAATACTTCTGGGTAGTAAGTTGTAAGGCTCCACCATCAGGAAGCTGAAATATTGTCTGTACCAGTCCTTTGCCAAAAGTTTGTTCCCCCACTAAAACCGCGCGTTTATTATCCTGTAAAGCCCCGGCTAAGATTTCCGAAGCACTTGCACTGTTTCCATTTACCAAAACTACCAATGGAATATCTACCGACTGCCCCGAAGCTTTATAAGCATTCTCATTGTTATTGTTATCAGCTACACTTACTACTTCTTCATCATTATCGAGGAAGAGGCTGGCAATGGCAATCGAAGATTCGAATTCACCGCCGCCATTATTGCGTAAGTCCAGAATTAAGCCTTCGATTTGCTTTTCCCCTAACAAGGTATTAACGCTGTCAGCCATTTCCTGGGCAGATTGAGTATGGAATTGATTTAATTTTATATACCCTATACCAGGGAATTCATTGAGAGTCTTTGCATCGACTGAAGGAACATTGATAATTTCACGAATGATTTTAAATTCATGTTCCTTACCATCGCTTTCCCGATAAACGGATAATAACAGTTGAGTTCCGGGTTCACCCCGCATCTGGTGAACCACTTCATCCTGACTCAGATTCATAACGCTTTCACCGTTTATGCGGATAATAATATCTCCGTTTTTTACTCCCGCCTCAAAAGCTGGCGTATCTTTTATAGGCGACACTATTTTCTGTCTGCCATTATCATCCTGTAATACATATACACCTATGCCGCCAAACTTAGCTTCCAGCTTTATTTGCAAATCCTGCCAGGTTTGCTGATCCAGATAACGCGAATAAGGATCCTCAAGTGATGCCACCACTCCTGATGTTGCCCCGCCAATCAAACCTGCTGAATCTGATTCGTACAAAGATTGAGTATTAACCAGCCCTAACACACTAAAAAGTGTGGTAATAGCTGTAAAATTAGTTAGCATAAGAAACAGCACCACTATCGTTGCTATTACTCCGATAACGGCAAAAAATAAGCTTAATCCTTTCATTAATCCTCGCATTTTATATATTTTCACCACCATATTGCATTTTATTTCAAGACTACATTTAATATGTTACTCTACCGTAGAAAACAATTATAGTTTTTTCCGCAAGAAAACACCAACAAATATAACTAATTTGTGACAATAAAATAGCGGAGCCATGGCTCCGCTCCTGGTTAATCAATTAAATCCACTAGATATAACTCATGGGATTAGTATGTACACCGTTTATTCTTACTTCAAAATGAAGATGTGGACCGGTACTCCATCCTGTAGAGCCTACCTTGCCAATAGTCTGACCTTTGTCTACTGCTGCTCCATTAGCTGCAATAATAGTAGACATATGTGCGTAAAGAGTGGAAATACCTCCGCCATGGTCTACAACTACTACCTGACCATAGCCTCCCAGCCAGCCGGTCTGAATAACCGTGCCGCTATCAGCGGCAACAATGTTTACACCGCCCGGTGCGCCAATATCGACCCCGGTATGCATCTTATTATATTTTAAAATGGGATGATATCTCAT
>CAZLVY010000025.1:8088-27838 GCA_964563125.1 uncultured Syntrophomonas sp.
CTCATTTTGTTTTACTTCTAAATCACTTTTCTTCATATTCAAGTCTTGCTTTTGTTGATTTATAGAATCAATTAGTTCCATATCCTGTTCCACGATCATACTGAGCAGGTCGTAGCGGGTAAGAAAATCTTTTAAATCAGTTGCAGAGAGTAAAACCTCCATATAGGTCAAGTCACCTTTTTCGTATATATAAACTAATCGATCGCTTAATAACAGATTTTGCTTATCAAGGTGTTTTTCGGCCTCTTTTATATCTGCTTCAGTGGCGGCAATACCGTTCTCTAAATCAGCGATCCTTACTTCCAGACTTTTAATCTCATTTTCCTTATTAATAATATTTTTTTCTATACTTTGCAATTGTCCCATAATAGACTGTTCTTGTTTCTTCGCTCTGCTTAATTTACTTTGCTCGGAATTAATCTGTCTGCCTACTTCCTCTAACTGGTTTTTGGCATCATCAATTTCATCAGCATATACCGGCAAAATGCTGCCCAGAAAAAAGGTAGCTAAGATTACTAAAAGTACCCATTTTTTTACTCTCACTCTACGTTGACCTCCTTTAACTCTCCTTCTAAACTGACCAACCTTTAAACTTTTGCTTAGACATCTAAAAATTTGTTTAGGGAAAAATAGGTGGCGATAATCCCTAAAAGTGCTCCGGCTCCCAGCAATATCGAATAGATATTTATTAAAAATCCCGTATCAGTAACTAATGGTAAAAACAATATTGTATGGGTCTGCCCAGTTATGGAACCATACCCGACACTCAAAAATAAGACAGCGATGATTGCGCCCATAGAACCAAGAAATAATCCTTCCAGGAAAAAAGGCAGGCGCACAAACCAATCAGTAGCACCTATTAGTTTCATCAGATAAATCTCTTTGCGGCGGCTGAAAATTGCCAGTCTTATAGTCGTGGAAATCAAGAATAACGCCCCGAAGGCCAGTAAGACAATCGCGATAACTCCCACGATTCTAACCCATTCAGTTACTTGAAAGAGTTTTTCCACTACTCCTTGACCATAGTTAACTTTGTAAACCCCGTTTAACTTTTCCACTTTTTTAGCAATAGCAGGCACCTGATGTGGATCGACTGCCTGTATTGCAAAGGAATTACGCAGTGGGTTCTGCTCTAGAGTGGAGCCTAAATCATATTCCAATCCACCGAATTTTTCCTGTAAATTTTTCAAACCTTCCTCTTTGGAAACAAAAAAGATAGTATCGACACCAGCGATTTTTTCAACATCGGTTTTTAATGAATTGATCTCTTCGCTGGATAACTCCTTGTCGATATAAGCTACTATCTCTACGTCAGATTCCAAATTGCTGATTATATTACTGGCATTAAGAGTCAGCAGAACTGCTGCTCCCAGAATCAATATACATATAGCTACATTGGCAATTGTAGCAAAGGTCAAAAGCCTATTTCTGTAAAGGGATTTAAGAGCTTCGGTGATAAAATATTTAATAGTTCGTATATTCATATTTGCTGCTCCCCGAACTGACTTTGCGTGTCAGATATTACCTGTCCCTTTTCGAGCATAATAACCCTTTTATGAGCAGCTTTTACCAGTTCCCGGGCATGGGTTGCCATTATTACTGTTGTTCCTTTACGGTTTATATCATAAAGTAATTCCATAATTTCAAGAGAAGTTTTAATGTCCAGGTTGCCGGTAGGTTCATCAGCAATAAGCAGCAGCGGTTCATTAGCTAAGGCCCTGGCGATTCCAATCCTCTGTTGCTCTCCGCCTGATAACTGACCGGGGAAAGCATTTTCACAGCCTTCCAGTCCTACCTGCTTGATTACCTGTCCGACTCTTTTTCTGATGTCGCTGTAAGGGGCGCCAACAACTTCCATAGCAAAAGCAATATTTTCAGCTACAGTTTTATTTTCCAGCAGTTTAAAATCCTGAAAAACAATGCCAATATTACGCCTTAGCCTCGGTACTTCACTGCGTTTCATTCTGACCACACTGCGCGAAGCAATAAAAATCTGGCCCCTGGTAGGCAGCTCTTCACGAAATAGCAATTTTACAAAACTGGATTTACCTGCACCACTGGAACCCATTAAAAAGAGAAATTCTCCTCGATCTATCTTTAAAGAAACATCATCAAGTGCTTTTACGCCATTGGGATATATCTTGGAGACATTGTAAAACTGAACCAGCATATATCTCCCTCCAAACATTTTAAAAGAAAATCTGTTTTGTGCCGAGCTTCTGTCGACTGCAGAATGTGTGGCTGCATAAAAAAAACCACCCTAGAAGGGTGATTCTACAAAAAGAATTAAAATTCCTTTTTTATTTTAAATCTTTTTTCTTTTTTAACAATAAATGTATTTTATCAATTATATTCTGTATGTTTAACCCATAATGTTCTAAAAGCTCGTCCGGTGACGCTGATTGACCGAATATGTCATTAACGCCCAGGCGCTCAACCAGTACCGGGTAATTTCCCGCTACTGTTTCAGCAACAGCGCTGCCCAATCCACCGATAATGTTATGCTCTTCTACGGTCAATATTGCCCGGGTAGCTTTGGCCTGTTTAATAATAAGCTCCTCATCAATTGGTTTTATAGTATGCATATCGATTACAGCTACCTCAATGCCCTCCTCAGCTAATAGCTGGGCAGCATCAAGCGATTTTTGCACCATTATGCCGCAGGCGATAATAGCAGCATCAGTCCCTGTGCGCAATTCAATACCTTTACCGATAACAAAGTCTGCTTTATCATCATATATCTTGGCAACTGCGGGGCGCCCCAGACGAAGATAGGCTGGCCCCTTCCGGTCATAAAGCTTGAAAAGTGCCGCTTTGGTACTTGGCCCATCAGCCGGAACAACTACGCACATATTTGGTATTGCCCGCATCACAGCGATATCTTCTAAAGCCTGATGGGAACCTCCATCTTCTCCAACAGTCAGACCGGCATGGGTGGCGCATACTTTCACATTAAGATTGGCATAAGCCAGTGAATTGCGTACCTGTTCAAAAGCTCTTCCAGTAGCAAAAATAGCAAAAGAACTGGCAAAAACTATTTTTCCTGCTGCTGCCAATCCAGCTGCCATACCAATCATATTCTGTTCTGCAATCCCAGCATTTATAAACCTTGCCGGGAAAGTTCTGCCAAAGCTCGCCGTCTTGGTTGATGACGATAAATCAGCATCTAATACTACTACATCATTATGTAGGTGGCCCAATTCAACTAATGCTTCACCATAGGCATCACGGGTAGCCTGTTTTTCCAACCTGTGTCCCTCCTTATTGTTTAAAGCTTTAACAAATTCCTTTAGCTTCTGCGTAAGCTTTTATTTCTGCCAGAGCGCGGTCAACTTCATCTTTCTTAGGTGCTGTACCGTGCCATTCCGCCTTATCTTCCATAAATGAACAACCTTTGCCTTTGACCGTTTTAGCAATAATAGCAGTCGGCTGATTTTTTATACTGCGAGCTTTCTCCAGGGCGGTCATAATTTGCCCGGGATTATGTCCATCAATTGATAATACTGCCCAGTTAAAAGCCTTGAACTTTTCCGCAATAGGTCTAACTCCCATTACTTTTTCGACCCGTCCGTCAATCTGCAGACCGTTATTGTCGACTATTGCCACTAAATTGTCCAGATGGTAATGGCCGGCAGCCATTGCTGCTTCCCAAACCATTCCTTCCTGTAGTTCTCCATCTCCCAACAGTGAATAAACCCGATAACCGGTCATATCCATTTTTTCTGCCAGTGCCATACCTACTGCCCAGGAGATTCCCTGACCTAAAGAACCGGTGGAAGCCTCAACACCCACCAGTTTATTCATATCCGGATGTCCCTGTAAAGGGCTGCCCAATTTACGCAAGCGTTTTAAATATTCGGAGGGGAAAAATCCTTTTTCTGCCAAAGCCGCATAAAGAACCGGTGCCGCATGCCCTTTGCTGAGCACAAAGCGGTCGCGTTTAGGTGCCTTGGGTTCTTTGGCATCAATATTCAATTCCCAAAAATAGAGGCAGGCCATTATTTCAGCTGCCGATAATGAGCCTCCGGTATGTCCCGATCCTGACTCGCCTAACATTTTTATAATGCTTTCTCTGATTCTCCAGGCCTTTTGGGTAACAAGCTCCAGTGAATTTTCATTAATCTCTCGCACCATTATCCTCCCTCTTAAATTATGCTATCCATTATGCAGATAAGCATAAATGAAATCATCCAGATTACCGTCCAAAACTGCCTGGGCGTTGCCTGCTTCTACACCGGTCCGATGGTCCTTTACCAGTGTAAAAGGATTTAAGGTATATGTCCTTATCTGACTTCCCCAGGCAATTTCTTTATAATCTCCCTTAAAACTTTGCAAATTATCATCTGCCTGCTTTTCTTTTAATTCATAAAGTTTAGCATTTAGTAATTTCATAGCTGTTAAACGATTGGAATGCTGTGATCTTTCATTTTGACATTGTACTACAATACCAGTAGGCAGATGGGTAATACGCACAGCTGAATCAGTTTTGTTAATATGCTGCCCGCCGGCGCCGCTGGCTCTATAAGTATCAATACGCAGCTCCTCAGGATTAATAACTATTTCTATTTCTTCACTTATTTCCGGCAGAACTGCCAAAGAAGCAAAAGAAGTATGGCGCCTTCCCGAAGAATCAAATGGGGATATACGGATTAAGCGGTGTACCCCTTGCTCACATTTTAATTTACCATAAGCATGCAAGCCTCTAACTAAAAAGGTTACGCTTTTGATTCCGGCTTCATCACCATCCAACATATCCAGGATCTCCACACTATATCCGGAGTTTTCCGCCCAGCGAATATACATGCGCAGGAGTATCTCTACCCAATCCTGCGCCTCAGTTCCTCCGGCACCCGCATGCAGTGATAATATAGCGTCCCTTTTATCATGCTCACCGCTAAAACATACCCCCAGCTCATACTGGTAAAAATCTTTTTTTAGTTTGCTCAATTCAACGGCAGTTTCCTCAATTAATTCCTGCTCGTTTTCTTTTTCAGCTATATCCAGAATATCATTAATATAGAGGGCTCTTTCCAGCAGATCTTCATAGCTGTCCACCACCGCCTGTAAGTCACTAATATCTTTTAAGATCTTTTGCGCCTCTTGATTATCTTGCCAAAAATTTTCCGCCCCGGTTTTCCTTTCCAACTCAGCACTTAATTTTTTCTTGTTATCGATGTCAAAGTGAAGCCCTCATCTCTTTTAAGCGGCTAATTATTTCTAAACAAGTTGCTCTGTCATCATCCGCCATTTTTTCTCCTCCTTATGTTGACCGTGTTTATGCAAGTTTTTATTGCTAAACAGCTTCTTTTCCGCAACATTTCTTATATTTACGACCACTGCCACAGGGGCACGGGTCATTGCGCCCAACTTTATTTTCAACTTTGACCGGTTTTTTAATATCATCGGGACTGCTGTTTTCTATAATCTTGCGTTCCTCAGGTTTTTGTACTATACGTACCCGCATGATATACCTGACTACATCTTCCTTAATACTTTCAATCATGATTTGAAAAGCATCGTAAGCTTCAAATTTATACTCAATAAGAGGATCTCTCTGAGCGTACGC
Source organism: uncultured Syntrophomonas sp. (assembly GCA_964563125.1). Lineage (GTDB taxonomy): Bacteria > Bacillota > Syntrophomonadia > Syntrophomonadales > Syntrophomonadaceae > UBA1368. Next base: position 13,655 of record CAZLVY010000025.1, read on the forward strand.
TCGCAGTGAAATCCCGCTGCGCAATTGATCCATGGCATCAATATGATCCATCCATTTGTCATCGATGATACGCAGCATAATAGCTTTTTCCAGATCCCGCATAGTTTCAGAACCAAGCTCGGTTTCTCTTATTTCGTACCGTTCCTGTGTTTTTTCTGCCAGCAGCTCTATCAGCTCACTTTTTGTCATACCGACTATGTCATCTGGCTTAAGGCCTGGCTGGGGCAGAATATTTTGGTCAGTAAAAGCCAGCAGGCCAGCTAAATCCCATTCGTCACTAAATTTAGCTTCCCCGGCAAATTGATTGACCATTTCATTTATTACATCTTCAATCATACTGGCTATCGTTGCTTTTAAATCATCGCCATCCAGTACTTTATTGCGTTCACCATAGATTACTTCACGCTGTTGATTTATGACATCATCATATTCCAATACATTTTTACGAATACTGAAGTTACGGCTTTCCACTTTCTTCTGAGCATTTTCAATAGCACGAGAAATTATTTTATTTTCGATGGGCATATCATCATCCATGCCCAGCCGTTCCATTACTCCTTCGATATTAGAGGAACCAAACAATCGCATTAAATCATCTTCCAAAGAAACGTAAAATCTCGATTCTCCAGGATCCCCCTGTCTGCCGGAGCGTCCTCTGAGCTGATTATCAATTCGCCGCGATTCATGACGTTCAGTTCCTAAAACATATAAGCCACCCAGGTCCTGAACTCCATCTCCCAGGACAATGTCAGTTCCACGCCCGGCCATATTGGTGGCAATAGTAACTGCATCCTTTTGTCCGGCCTGAGCAATAATCTGCGCTTCCTTTTCATGTTGTTTGGCATTTAAGACCTGGTGTTTGACTCCCTTTTTGCTCAATAAACTACTCAACTGCTCAGATTTTTCAATAGAGATTGTGCCCACCAGAATCGGCTGGCCGTTTTTATGTCTTTCGACGATATCATCGACTACAGCAGCAAATTTACCGCCTTCACTGCGGTAAATATAATCAGACCGGTCAAATCTCACCATATCCTTGTGGGTTGGGATAGCAATTACATCCATGTGATAAATATTACGGAATTCTTCTTCTTCAGTCTTGGCAGTACCGGTCATACCTGAAAGTTTTTTATACATGCGAAAATAGTTCTGGAAAGTAATAGTCGCTAAAGTTTGTGATTCCTTTTCGATTTTTACTCCTTCTTTAGCTTCGATAGCCTGATGCAGACCATCACTGTAACGGCGCCCAAACATTAACCGGCCTGTAAACTCGTCAACTATGATAACCTGTTCATCTTTGACTACATAATCTTTATCTCTTCTCATCAGATATTGCGCTTTTAAACCCTGGTTCAGGTGATGAGCAATTTCCATATTTTCAGAAAGATTTTCAATCGAAAAATATTTCTCCGCTTTTTTAACCCCTTCTTCCGTCAGGGTTACAACATGGGCCTTTTCATCAACTACAAATTCAGTTTCCCGTTCCAGGCGAGGAACAAATCTGGCTATTTGCAGATAGAGCTCAGTAGGTTTATCGCCTTCACCAGAAATGATGAGCGGGGTACGGGCTTCATCAATTAAAATGGAGTCAACTTCATCAATAATTGCATAATTAAGCGGCCTTTGCACCTTATTCTCAGCTGCTACCACCATATTATCACGAAGATAATCAAAGCCCAGCTCATTATTGGTGGCATAAGTGATATCACAAAGATAAGCGGCTTTTCTTTCCGCATTAGACATGCCATGCACGATAAGTCCCACATTCAAACCGCAAAATTCAAAAACCGGCCCCATCCACCCGGCATCACGACTGGCCAGATAGTCATTAACCGTTACTATGTGCACTCCTTTGCCTTTCAAAGCATTGAGGTATGCTGATAATGTGGCAACTAAAGTTTTTCCTTCGCCGGTTTTCATCTCGGCAATCTTGCCTTCATGCAAGGCCATGCCACCTATTAACTGAACATCGAAATGCCTCATTCCCAGGGTTCGGCGAGACGCTTCTCTAATCAGAGCAAAGGCTTCCGGCAATATATCATGGGTATTTTCACCATTTGCCAGACGTTCTTTTAATTCTGCCGTCTTTTGCGGAAAATCCTCATCAGACAATTTTTCAAGCTGTGGCTCCCAGTCGTTAATTGCTGCCACCTTTCTGCGCAGCTTTTTAACCTCTTTTTCATTATCATCAAGCAGATTTTTCATAAACTCTCTAATCATTTCATTCCAACCTCTTTCAAAAAAAGAGGAACCTTACGGTTCCTCATGTTAGCTAAACATGATACTTATATTATCACTTTTTGAGTAGATACATCAACTAATCAAAGTCAGGTTCAATCAGACCATAGTTACCATCTTTTCGTTTATAAACTACATTCATTTCATCACTTAAAGAATTGAAGAATACAAAAAAACTATGGCCTAAAAGGTTCATCTGCATAATAGCTTCTTCTTCATCCATAGGTTTTAAGGCAAATTTCTTGTTACGTACTATCCTGAAGTTCTCAGTGTCAATATATTTGTCCGGATTTTCCTTGATCTCTTCCTTCAGGGCCTGCTTAAGTCCGGCACCGCGATGGTTCTTATATAATTTTGTTTTATACTTCTCTATTTGCTTTTCCAGTTTCTCCACTACCATGTCAATGGAAGAATACATGTCCTCACTTGATTCCTCGCCCCGCAGTATAACTCCATTTAGCGGAATAGTAACTTCTACCTTATGACCTTCGCTTCCGACCGATAAAGCTACTTTTGCCTCCTTTACATTATCGATATACTTCTCCAACTTGGAAAGCCGTTTAGTGGTATACTCCTTTAAAGCGTCTGTCAGTTCGATATTCTTGCCTCTAATTTCAAATTTCATGCGACCACTCCTTTCCCGGTTGTATATATATTATTCTACATTGTGTAAATTAAATCCTTTCAAATTTCTGATTTCTACTGTCATTATATGCCTTTTTCCGTTATTTAATTTTAAATTTAGACTAAATTAAAAAACCGGACTCATACAGTCCGGGAAAAGTTAGTATAGTTTTCCTAATCAATTACATTTTTAGAATCAAGCAAAGCACCGTTTTAGAAGCCATGACCTGTCGCCCAGGTTATGACAGACACCCTTGCCGCACCTGCCTCCAGCAGTGTCTTGGAGCATTCCTTACAGGTTGAACCAGTTGTGTAAACATCATCAACCAGCAATATATTTTTACCGCATACCTTATCTTTATCTTTATCTTTCACCTCAAAGGCAAAAAGCAGATTTTTTTCTCTTTCGCTCTTGCTAAGCTCTCGCTGTGCAGGCGTTTCTTTCACCCGCTGCAGAATCCCGGCATCAGTCTTGAGCTTGGTTTTTTTAGCAATCTGACAGGCCAGGAGTTCGGTCTGATTAAATCCTCGCTGTTCTATATGTCCCCGGGAGGCTGGGACAGGAATAATTAAGTCCAACGGCCAGAAACGCGGTTCAGCTATTACTACCTCTGCCATCATCTGGCCCATTTGCACCGATAAGTAACGTCGTCCCAAAAATTTCAACACTTTGACAGCAATTCGATACGGTTCGTCATAGGGACCAACGGATCTGGCAATATTAAAAGGTGGCTCCTCATGAAGGCAATCAGAACAAATAATATCACAGCCCTCCAAATATTTACCACATTTATCACAAATTGGCGAACAATGCCGAAGCTCCTTCATACTGTCCTCACATTTTTGACACCATGGATGTCTGGTTCCAAACCTGCCCGGTTGCCGGCAGACACTGCAAACATGTTGAGGAAATATAATATCCATAATTATATTTTGCATTCCCCATTCCCCCTCCGACTACTATATGGTATTCAAACAGCTAATTTATAGCTACTAAAAAATCGTGCGAAAGATCACTCTCTCACACGATTCGATTAGCATAAATTATCAATATTTATAATAATATCATATTATACCAGGATAATCATTAACGATATTGATGACGATTTATATTTCTAAAATCCGCAGTTCTCACTTAAGCATGAATAGACTAAGGAAGGATTTTTTCTCAACAACCGACTATATATAAAGCGATTACGCTTTCTCTGCATAAAATCCGATTGGTCTTCAATGATTAATCTATCCTTTTTTTTTAGGCCTAATAAGGCATTGCGGAAACTCATTTCCAAATCATCTTCATCCTTTATCCGAATCTTTACTTCTTTATAATCAATAAAGGAGGTATTATTGCCCATAACTAAATACATCATTATTACCAACCAGATAGTAAAACAAAGCAGTTTAAGCAGAATAAGCATAGAAAAAACCTCCCTTTTGCTTTAACAGTATATATTATGCAAACGGGAGGTTACTTGATTACTGGTATAATATTGCTCATTTGCTTACGCTTCATCCACTATTCTATGCCGCAGGGCAAAAACTGCCGCCTGGGTCCGGTCCTTTACCCCCAACTTACGAAAAATACTGGTCAAGTGGTTTTTAACCGTCTTTTCACTTATAAACATAGCTTCAGCCATTTCTCTATTACTATTTCCCAAAACTAACATTTCAAGGATATCTTTTTCCCTTCTGGTTAGTTTCAGATCATCTTTCTTCTTGTCAGTACGCGTCAATTCCTGAACTAAACAATTGGCTACCCGGGGATGAATTACTACCTCCCCGTCCATAACCTTGTGAATAGTTTGAATTAAATCGCTCCCTACCACATCCTTAAGTACATAAGCCGATACTCCGGCCTTAACCATTTGCAATACTTCATTACCTTCACAAATAGTTAAAGCTATGATTTTTGTTAAAGGAAATTCCCTTTTTATTACCTGAGTAGCAATGAGGCCATCAGTCCCCGGCATATTTATATCCATTAATATCAGGTCAGGTGGATGTTTGCGCACTATATTAATGGCTCCCTGACCGTCCCCCACTTCACAAACTATCTCCATACTGACATCACTTTCCAGCAGCTTGCGCAACCCTTCGCGAAACAGTGAATGATCATCTGCTATTATAACTTTTACCTTCTCCAATATTGTGCCTCCCCTTCAGCGGAATCTCAATTAATATTTGTGTGCCCGCCCCGGGCTCTGAAATTACTTCGATGGTTCCTTCTAACAATTCTACTCTTTCCTTCATACCCACTAATCCATAGCTGCCAGCTTTATTAAGTTCTCTTTCTTTGTTAAAACCCTTCCCCTCATCCTTAATCAAGAATTTTAATTGTTCTCTGCTTTCAGTCATCACTATCTGAGCCTTACTTACACCAGCATGTTTTCTAATGTTGTTAATAGCCTCCTGGACTATTCTGAATAAAGCCGTTTGTATATATACCGGATAAATTTGCGGTGATCCTACTGTTTCAAGATTTATAGTAAAATTAAATTTAGCCTTAATTTCAGTAAAATAATCGTCTAATAATGACAACAGGCTGTCTTTTTCCGCGCTGGTTGGTTTAAGGTCAAATAATATCTGCCGCATTTCATCCATGCCTTCTTTAGCGATATCTTTAAGCTGTGATAATTGCTGTTTTAACTGCTGACAATCATCTGTGTCAGATATCTCCGAAGCCAAAAGATCCAGCGTAATTAAAATAGCCGCCAGCGACTGGGCTGGCCCATCGTGTATATCACGAGCTATCTTACGGCGTTCCGCCTCGCGAGCTTCAAGTATTCTTCTTTCAATTTCCAGCTTTTGATCTGTTCTTTCGATAACTTTTTCAGCTCCTAGACCTAAATTGTCTATATTTATAGAACTTTCGTCATATACCATAAAAATCCTTCCTAACTTTTAGATTATTTTACCTGTAAAAAAAACCCCGCCTGTTATGCGGGGTTCTGTAGAGAACTATATTACAATCCTAATGCTTCACGTACTTCTTCAGTAATTTTATTCAATTTATTTGAGTCACCAGTTTCGACATATAATCTAAATAAAGGCTCCGTCCCAGAAGGCCGGATCAAAAACCAACTGCCATCTTCCAGTGTAACTTTCAGGCCTTCAGTCTTATTTTGTGATTCGACTTTAATCCCGGCTACTATTACAGGATTATAATTATTCATTTGATTGATTATTTCCTGTTTTGTCTCTTCTTTTACTTTTATATCCAGACGGCTGCTTTCTGCCGTTCCATACTCTTCATCAAATTCTTCTTTTATTTCAGAAAAGCTTTTGCTGGAATAAACCAACATTTCCACTACTAACAGGCACGCCAAAATCCCGTCTTTCTCAGGAATATGACCGAAGATGCTCAATCCGCCGCTCTCCTCACCGCCTAGTATACAGCCTTTTTCCCGCAGGCATTGCCCAATATATTTAAAGCCTACCGGTGTTTCAATTACACCCAGGCCATATTTCCTGGCAATACGATCCAGCATATGAGTTGTAGCCAGAGATCTGGCCACGGGTCCTCTAAAAGTCCTGGTTTTTAACAGATGGTTGAGCAATAGATACATAACTTCATTTGGAGTTACAAAAACTCCCTGCTGATTAATGATACCAAAGCGATCAGCATCTCCGTCCAAAGCTAATCCTATTTGTGCCTTAGAAGAGACTACCTCCTGTTTCAAGTCATTTAATATCGCATCGGTAGGTTCGGGCATAGAGCCCCCAAAAAGAGTATCCCGATAATTATTAATTGCTCTGACTTCACAGCCTAATTTAGTTAAAATCTGTTCCAGATAACCGATTCCAGCCCCAAACATCGGATCAACAACTACCTTGAGCGGTTTTTTATTGAAGCTGCCTAGTTGCAGCAAAGAAAGAACGTGATTTATGTACGCATTATCAATATTAATTTCTTCGTAAATATCTAACCGTTTAGCTTCCTCAATATCAAGTTCATAAACTTTGCCACTCTCAATAATCCGATTAACTTCCTTTTCAATAGCATCAGTAATATCGGGTAAGGCAGGTCCTCCATATTCGGGTATAAATTTAATTCCATTATACTCAGGCGGATTATGGCTGGCAGTTATCATCAACGCACCACCGGCCTTTTGAGCCTGAACCGCAAAAGCAGTCACAGGAGTGGGTGAAACTTTATCCAGGAAAAAAACCTTGATGCCATTACCCAGGAGTACCCGCACACATTCACGGGCAAACTCCGGAGACATAAAACGATTATCATATCCAATTACAATTCCTTTTTTTGCTAGTTGTTGACTGAGCAAATAACTGGCAACACCTTGGGCTACTATACGGCAATTCGCAAAAGTAAATTCCTCAGCAATTACCGCCCGCCATCCATCAGTACCAAATTTAATCATTGCCATCAAATCCTCCTTGGGCTACTAGAGTCTTTTCTACTTATAATTATATTCTCGAAAAAAAGTAATTATCATTCCTAAAAAAAAGGCGCATTAATTATATCACCAAATTTTCTTAAAGATGATTAATTTTGCGCTCCTATTCTAACATATAAAAATTCCGTTATCACCTTAACAATACGCTGTGCAGCCCTGCCATCCCCATAAGGGTTAATAGCAAAAGCCATTTTCTCATATTCAGCCTGGTTGCTAAGCAAAAGTTTAGCCTCCTTAACAATTGCTTGGCGATTAGTTCCTACCAACTTGACTGTTCCGGCTTTAACGGCTTCAGGGCGTTCAGTAGTATCCCGCAGGACTAATACCGGCTTGCCTAAAGAAGGTGCTTCTTCCTGCAAACCACCGGAGTCAGTGAGAATCAAAAAAGAGTTCTTCATTAAATTAGCAAATGGTTCATAATCCAGTGGTTCTATTAAATGGAAACGATCGCGACCACCCAGCATCTCCACCGCCACGTCTTTGACAACCGGATTCTTATGCACCGGAAAAACAACCTCAACATCATCAAACTCATCTACTAGCTCGATTAAGGCCTCATAAATATCGCGCATTTTACTGCCCCAATTTTCACGGCGATGAGTAGTAACCAGCAGCAAACGCCGGTTAAAATCAAGGGCAGGAAAATCAGCCGGAAAATGATAGTTGGGATGGACAGTCTCTAAGAGGGCGTCAATAACCGTGTTGCCGGTTACCCAAATTTTAAAGGCGGCAACTGATTCCATTAAAAGATTCTCCCGTGCCGTATCAGTAGGGGCAAAATGCAGCTCAGCCAAACGGGCTGTTAAACTTCTATTCATCTCCTCAGGAAAGGGAGAATACTTATTGCGGGTGCGCAGCCCCGCCTCTACATGACCAACTGGAAGTTTTTCATAAAATGCAGCCAGAGCGGCCACAAAAGTCGTCGTGGTATCACCGTGAACCAGCACTAAATCAGGTTTTTCTTTTACCAAAATCTCGCGCAGCCCAGTTAACACACCGGTCGTTATACTATACAAATCCTGCTGTCTCTGCATCAAATCCAAATCATAATCAGGAATAATCCCGAAAAGATTCAGAACCTGATCGAGCATATCCCGATGCTGCGCCGTCACAGCTACAACTGTCTTAATATCCTCAACCTTTTTTAACTCTTTAACTACCGGCGCCATCTTAATTGCTTCCGGCCTCGTACCGAAAACAACCATTACTTTTCCAAGGTACAATTCCATTCCTCCATTGTTGCCATCAGGGTCAGGCTTCAAATGTTGCCGAAAAGTTGCTTTCGGGGTCAGGCTTCAATGTTGCCAAAAATCCTGCCTGCTTGTGCCCTGTAGGGTATGCCCAGAATGGGTATGCCCCATAGGGTGTGCCCCGAAAGGGTATTTGCTCTCGGGCTCAGGCTTCAAATGATGCCTAAATCTTTTAGCTCTGCAACTCAAACTATGTTTCTATTATTATATGTCTTTGGAAAATTGCCGTACCATGCCTAATCTTTTTTCAACATCGAAACCGGCAAAATATTTATTATCTTAAAAACCAGACAATTCTTGAGTAAAAAATTACTATATTTTGTCTCTTTTAATCTCTGCTCTATTCTGTCGTAAAATTCTCCGGTGGTCAAGTCATCCTGCAATTTTACATACACACGTATTCCGTCTTTGTTTTTCCGGCTTTCATCAACCAGCAGTACCAAAAACACCCCTTTACCGGTTTGCTTCAGATTCGCGTAAGTCTTATCTGCACCAAAACGCGCCGCAATTATCGTATCATCACCTATCATTTCCATGACTGATATAACCGCTATATTTACATTATAATCCTTATCAACAGTACTTAGTGTAGTCGAAATATAATTAGCATTTATCATCTCCCGCGCCTTTTCAATTAACTCACGTTCCATACCAATACCTCCTTGTTGCCTTTGGGGTCAGGCTTGCATGTTGCCGATATGTTGCCCTCGGGGTCAGGCTTCAAATGTTGCCGTCCGTAAATGCTTGCCTGCCTGTGCCCAGAATGGGTATGCCTATTGGGTGTGCACCGGAAGGGTATTTACAAAGGGGGCTGGCCCATTTTATCCCGGGCATTATTTTCGCAAAACTTGGTCCTTCCTAAAAAACAATACCTCTTTAATAGAAATAAAATCATCTATCTTTTTAATATTTTGCTTATTGTACTGCGGTTAATGCCAAATGCTTCTGCAACCTGTATCTGCTGCCAGTTATGCTTTATTATCAGCGCCTTAATTACCTCAATCTTAGCACTGCGGGCATAACCATCATTTCTCTTTTGCATAATCGACCCCATATCAATTCCATATTCTTCGGCTTTACTGGCTAAAAGTTCTTCGAAAGTTTCTGTAGTATTTTTTGTTTTAACATTCTCTATCGTTTTGCTGTTAGCGATTTTGCCGCCCATAAAGTCCAGATAATCTTTTACACTGTTACTTTCGCAGCTACTCAGCATGCTATAAACAAATTCTGTATTGATTAGCTTTCCCTTTTTCACCCCAGTATAATAATTGTGGCTGCTCCACGCATAATCGAGGCTTTCTGTTATACCGGCACGAACTGGGTTTAGATGGATATATTTGATAAGAGTAAGGAGATAATCATCCTTTTGGCACAGTAATGCCTTGTAACGTTGCTGAAAAACATGCCCGGAACAATCATATTTATGGTTGTAATAGAGGGTATAACTTTGTTGAAGGCCCTGCATGATCTTTGCCAGCGGGAAATCTTGTACTTGAATGATTAAATGTACATGATTGTTCATTAGAACATAAGCGAATATCTCGAAAGGATATTTTTGTTGGTAATACTCCAAACGGTTAAGGTATCTGCGCCTGTCATCATCTTGCGAGAACACAGGCTGCTGATTATTTCCTCGGGCTATAACATGAAATATTGCTCCGGGAAAGTGTACACGCGGCTGTCTCGGCATATGCATCAATCTCCCTAAATATTACATTTATAGATAGGATAACCTTTATCTGCAAAATAGTAAACCCATACGAAGTGTTAATTTGAATAAAGGCAACATTTAGTGCCTGACCCCCTCGGAAACATTTCGGCAACATTGAAGCCTGACCCCCAAAGCAACATTACCAGGCGATGTTGAGGTGGATTTGGTCGGTGGTGGGGGTTATTGACAGCTGCACCATGCCATTGTTTATTTCATATAGCCGCTCTTCGATTGCTACAACTCCATTGGCAGGTTTTTTGGTAACTGGATCCCAAAAATGCAAGGTAACGATGCTTTCCTCACCTTTTTTAATCTGCTCCGTAATAGCTGTAACGATGTATTTTGGATCTGGTGCCCCCGATGTTTGCTTTTTCCATCCTTCTATGCCGACATCCAATTTATAAATGGTTTCTTTTAAGTTGTAGTCACTTAGTGAAGCGGAACTGTAGATCACTACTTCCCAGGTCCCGGCATCAGGCTGATCATATTCCAGACGGGTTGAAGCCTGGAGCTGGACTTCACCTACTCCTGCATAAGAACTGGTCTGTGAATTTTGACCGGGTGAGATTACATGCAAACGTGCCCGGCCTTTATCACCAACATTAAGGTCTATGCTAAGTTTATCCGCTCCGGACGGCACATAGAAATAATATCGTTTCATTTGCCCGGCAGCCAGCTGGGCTTCGGTAGTGTACTTATTATTTTCCGCCTTCTGCAGCTCTACCGGCACCACCAGAGTCTGTAAGACTGATATATCATTTCCGGGGGTGTTAATATCATCTAAGACTATCAGATCACTATATAAGCCAGGCTTAGTCAATTTATCGTAGGTAATCTCTATATTACGGTAGCCATGACTGGGCAGTTGGATAGTATATTGTTCCGGCTTTATCCATGATGACAGTCCGCCTGCTGCCATATTGTAGTTTTTATCGCTGTTATTGTAAACGGTCAATCCTAATTTGGCTGGCAGCAAAAACCGTGAGTAGAGGCTGTTGGTATAACCACTTTCAGGGCTGTATTGTTTGGTTTCATAGGATATTATTTCTTTTTCTTTTTGCAGGTTGTCCCAGGCCTTCAAAATATTTACCGCACCAAAGCCCTGTTCCGCCACGCTAAAAGCAGCGATGCGGTCAGCACCTTCCAGGATGGCATTATAAACTGACTTTGTATCATAACGATATAGTTCCTGACTGAGGGCACTGGCTAATAATGCCGCTACGCCGGCTACGTGTGGCGCAGCCATACTAGTGCCTTCACTCAAGCGATAATTCTGATCTCCCCAGAGCGGATAAGTCGAAACAACACTGCCCGGAGCAATTACCGTCGGTGCCATATTTCCATTGCTGGCTGGTCCGGAAGAACTAAAATACCACAATGTAGGCTCAGTAACTGACCAGCCATAATCATTCCTCCACATAGCGGGGGTGGCATAAGCACCTGCACTGATTACATTTTTAATGGCCGCTGTACTGGCCACCGTTTCAATTCCAGGACCCTGATTGCCGGCTGCCATACAGATAATAAGCCCGTATTTCGAAAGCATCTCTTCGGTAAATGTCGTCATCAATTTATTTTCACTGGATGTTAAATTATACTGTCCCATACTGATAACTGCTACCTTTGAGCCTCGCTCAGCAGCCAGTCTGATAGCTTTCTCCAGATTGCTAAGAGAAGCAATGCCCAGGCTGTCCATCACTTTTATTGCTAATACTTGTGCACCTGGTGCCACACCTTTGATTTTTCCATTTGCCGCAACTATGCCTGCCACCTGGGTACCGTGTCCCAGGCTGTCAAAAGACAGCTTAATAAATTTCCCTTCACTGGATATTTCGCTTAATACCAGGTTAAGTTTTTTGCCATTTAGTCCCTGAACAGCTGCAAACTGGTGCAGTTGGCTATATTTCTTTATAGCGATCTCGTCATTTAATTTATAGTCCTGATTAGTATCTATGTAGGCAGTATCAAAATGCTCATTATATTTACCGGCAGTAATTATTACTAAAACCGAGGAAGATTGTTGTCCATCTAAAAAATCTACTGATAGGGATGGGAGTTTAAGATATCCGTAACGGTAGCTTTCAGCATTATTAGGCAAACTGCTGACATCCACTTTCCGCCCGTCAATATTTATATATCCACTTTCATTTCTGACTGCTTCTTTTAATATCACTTTCCCCTGATCAGTCAAATCAATAAAATCAATTATTTTTTGAAAGCCTTCACTGGTTTTCTGCAAATCAGTGTGGCCAGGGTCTATTCCACTGTCAATTACTGCCACCAATTGCCCCCTGCCGGTTATCCCGTAATTTTCTACGAATTCATTGACCTTCATCGCTTCCCGTGTATTATAAAGACTCTGGTCTAAATCCTGCGAAGAAAATTCCCCTTGATTAGCAGTTACCCTCTCCTCCAGCGGGACTAAATTACTGCCAGCCTGCTCTTTTGCAGGTACGACTTGCGGTAAGCTGGTAAATGACAGGTTGACATTATTAGCGGGCAGCTGATCAACCAGATATAAATAGGCTAACTGTCCTTGCGAATTAACATTAATATAAGCTTTAACCGGTAAATTTAATTCTGAAATTGGTTGGTTACTGCCCTGTTGATATGCTTCCACCTTGTCTGACAAAGTAAATACTTGTTCTTTACCATTAATTAATACTTTGGCTTGTTTAGCAGGCAGTTCGATCTTTAGTAGTTGTCCGAAGAAATGATATTTTTCTCCCCGCAGTCCCAGGAAATTTTCCAGGAGCACCGCAACTTCAGCACGGGTAACATGCTGCTGCGGGCGAAAACTATTATCGGGAAAACCGTTTATCAATCCTATTTTAAGAGCAGCAGCAACATTATTGCGCGCCCAACCAGAAATATCCTCTTCATCGATAAACTGCTTTGCAAACTCTGTCTCTTCCTCTGCATCCAGACAATTAACCAGCATAGTAACAGCTTCTTCCCTGGTCACGGGAGTTTCCGGATTAAAATGCTTATTTTCATCCCCATGAACAATGCTCAACTCTCTAGCCAATTCTATATAACCTTTAGCCCAAACCTTGCTGGTATCATTATAGGACGCATCGCCTTTTTGCAATTGCATGGCATCCTCGCTCTTGCCCATTATTCTGATAATCAATGAAACTAATTCCTGGCGTGAGACAGCCGCCCCCGGCCGGTACAGACCATCAGGATAGCCGGACACTAATTGGCGGCTTTGCAGTAAATCGATATGTGGTTTAGCCCAGTGATCGCGCGTGTCGGGGAAAGCCCCGACCGGCTGTGCAGTCATAGAAATAAAACTGCAAATGCAGACCACAACAGCTATTGTTTTAAAACTCTTTTTCATAGGTTCCTGCCTTAGATATGTATTTCGGAAATACCCCTCCGGGGCACAGGCATTTGGTGCCTGACCCCCTTGGCAACATTAGGGTTTAATGCCGTTGAAAATGATGTCGGTTATTTGTTGAGCGGTTGTTTCCGCATCGATTGCCATTTCGTCAATAGCGATTGGCGCCCAGAAGGCAGCGAATGTTCCCGTTATAAGCAATGTTAATAATTGCGGGTCCAGTTCACGTATTTCGCCTCTGGCTATACCCTGATTAATAAGCTCGTTCATGCGCAACTGTTTTTCTTTACGCATGTTGTTGCCCCATTCTTTCAATTCTTCATCCATTATTTCTACATCCCAGAAAACAATACGGGTTAATTCTTTGTTTTCGATGCAAAAGCGCAAATGTCCTGTAAGTAAAAATTGGATGCGTTCCCTGATCGTTAAGGCATCAATATCGATAGCAGTAAGGCTGGCATAATAAGTATTGACGCTGGCTGCCATTATCTCCTGAAATAAATGGCTCTTACTGGTAAAATATTCATAGATGGTCCCTTTACCTATACCTGCTGCTACTGCTATTTCCTCCATACGGGTATCATGAAAGCCTTTCTGAGAAAA
>CAZLVY010000026.1:0-5010 GCA_964563125.1 uncultured Syntrophomonas sp.
ATTCCTGGTCGGGCACCTGTTTTATACATACCAGTATTTTCATATTCGTCCTCTGCTGCTCTGCACTCCTGCCGGCATATCCGGGAAGGGCAGAAATATTTTCACGAGAAAAGTTAATTAATTCTATGCTTGCCTGCATATGTTTTAGTTATAGAAATAATATTCCCGACCCGACGAAATGTCAACATAAAAAACGGACGTCCGTCTTTTTTTGCTTGACTTTTTTACAAAATATAACTAATCTGAATTCATAGGAGGAGTTATATGAGCCAATTATTTTTCATTCGTCACGGGCAGGCTTCTTTCGGCCAGGAGAATTACGATATCCTTTCCGAGCTTGGCAAAGAGCAGTCTCTGCTGGCGGCGCAGTATTTATTACATACCGACTTGTCTTTCGACCGGGCCTACTCCGGGACGCTGAACCGTCAGGTGGAAACAGCGGCTGTGGTTCTTAAGCATTTGCAGGCCAACACTAACGCGGCCCCAACCCTTACGAAAATCAACGGGCTCAATGAGTACCCGTTTGAATCGATAATAAGTCATTACTTTCCGCTTCTGGCCTCCGAGGACAGATCTCTTTATCAGCATGTGGAGAAAGCCTTCACGGACAATAGGTCGTTTCAGCTCCTTTTTGACCGGGCTGTCAACCGCTGGCTGGCGGGTGATGCGCACCCGGATGAGATCGAGGGCTGGAACTTGTTTGTAGAGCGGGTCGATGCTAGCATCAAACAAATCGCCGCAGAAAACGATAAGAACAGCCGAATATTAATCTTCTCTTCGGGAGGGGTGATATCGGCTGCACTACATCTCGCCACCCGCATGACCCCCTATGACTCGATGCGCACAGGCTGGGGACTGGTCAACACCTCGATCACAAAATTCAGGTTCGGAAGCGCCGGCCTGATTTTGCATACTTTTAACAGCTACCCGCACCTGGAAAGTTACCAGGCAGGTGAACTAATTACCTACAGATAAGGAGGAGCGTATGGATTTTGCAGTATCAGACAAGATGAAAGCCATTACCGGGATGATCAACGAGTTTGTGGACAAAGAGCTGATACCCCTTGAGCATGAGTTTCTTACCAAGGACTTCAGCCAGTTGCAGCCGGTACTCGAAGAGAAACGCAGAATGGTGAAACAGATGGAGCTCTGGGCGCCTAATCAGGATAAGGAATATGGCGGCATGGGGCTTAATCTGGTTGAGCACGGCCTGGTTTCCGAGGCTCTGGGCAGGACGCCGCTGGGGCATTACGCCTTCAATTGCCAGGCGCCGGATGCGGGCAACATGGAGATCCTTCACAAATTCGGCACCCAGGAACAAAAGGAGAATTACCTGAAACCGCTGGTGGAAGGAAGGATCCGCAGCTGCTTTTCCATGACCGAGGTCGAGATGCCCGGCTCTAATCCGGTCATGATGGACACCACTGCGGTAAAGGACGGCGACGATTACATCATTAATGGCCAGAAATGGTATACCTCATCGGCTGACGGCGCCAGGTTCACCATATGTATGGCCGTGACCAATCCCGAGGCCCCGAAGCATCTGCGCGCCAGCATGATCATCGTTCCTACTGACAATCCGGGATATAACCTGGTGAGAAATATTCCGGTCATGGGACATGCGGGCAGCGGCTACTTCAGTCACGGCGAGGTGCTGTTCCAGTCATGCCGGGTTCCGCAAAGCAATCTGCTGGGGCCTGAAGGTATGGGCTTTGCCATTGCCCAGGAGAGGCTGGGCCCCGGGCGCATACACCACTGCATGCGGTGGATCGGTGTCTGCAACCGGGCGTTTGAGCTGATGTGCAAGCGGGTCAACCAGCGGATCATGACCCCCGACGGTCAGACCCTGGCCACCAAGCAGATCATTCAGGCCATGGTGGCGGAATCGGCAGCGGAACTGCAGGCTGCAAGGCTTATGACTCTGCACGCCGCCTGGCAGATCGACAACCTGGGGCAGAAGGCAGCCAAGGTCGACATTTCCCTAATCAAATTCTTTGTAGCCAATGTGATGCAAAACATCGTTGACCGGTCACTGCAGGTCCACGGCGGCCTGGGAATGACCGATGATACCATACTGGCGTTTTTCTTCCGCCATGAACGGGCGGCCCGCATTTACGACGGCGCTGATGAAGTGCACAAGATGAACGTGGCCAGGGCCATACTCAAACAA
This sequence comes from uncultured Syntrophomonas sp., assembly GCA_964563125.1. Lineage (GTDB taxonomy): Bacteria > Bacillota > Syntrophomonadia > Syntrophomonadales > Syntrophomonadaceae > UBA1368. The sequence continues at coordinate 2,171 of CAZLVY010000026.1, forward strand.
TATGCCCAGAAATAATAAGGATTGGTAGTTTATGATTTACAGCGAATTTAAAAAAATGGTGAATATCTCCAAGGAAGAGATTTCAGGTCAGATCCTGGAGCGCAACCGCGATTCCATCAAGGTTAAGAAGGAAAAGAAGGTGATCGAAAACCTGATACGGATCATCGATGCCACCCTGGATATCTGCAGCAAAAAGAACTTTCAGGCCATGAGCATCAGGGATCTTTCGGCCGCTTCGGGCTTGAGCCGCGGCGCGCTATACTCCTATTTCACCAGCAAGGAGGAACTGCTGGTCTTGATCCTGTCCCAGGGCCGGGAAATAGCCAACCGGGTACTGACCGAACAGATCGCCCGAGGCAGCGGTCCCGCGGAAAAACTGAGGCTGGCCATCAAGTCCCACATCTATCTCTCTGAGGCCATGCAGACCTGGTTCTATTTCACCTACATCGAGGCCAGGAACCTGCCCCGCGATGAGCAGAAGCGGGCCATCGAGAGTGAGCTTTATACTGAGAAGATATTCATCGATATTATCAATGAAGGCATTGCGGCAAAGGTATTCCGGGATGAAAATGTGATTCTGGCAGCCTCGGTGACCAAGGCCATGCTGCAGGACTGGTACCTGAAGCGTTGGAAATACAAGAACCGTAAAGTATCAGTGGACGATTATGCAGACTTTGTAATCCATGTGGTGGAATCAATTCTGCTGATCAAATAATTTATGGGGGGTGTAATATGAGTGATTTAAATGATCGCGCTACATCCATAAGGAGCGGCGAGGAACTTGATGCCCAGGTGGTCTTGGACTTTTTAAAAGCCAGTATCACCGGTCTGGATGGTGAGATGGAGATCAAGCAGTTTCCCAGCGGCTTCTCCAACCTGACCTATTCGGTAAAGGTGGGAGAGCGGGAGATGGTCTTGCGCAGGCCGCCCTTCGGCAAAAAGGCCAAGACCGCCCACGATATGGGACGCGAGTATAAAGTGCTCAGCGCATTAAAACCTTTGTTTCCCTACTGCCCGCAGCCGCTGGTTTATACCGAGGATGAGGCCGTAATGGGGTGCCCGTTTTACGTGATGGAGCACATACCGGGCATTATTCTGCGCCGGGACCTGCCGCCGGGCATGGAACTAAACGCCCAGGAGGCGCGAACTTTAAGCGAAAACCTGATCAAGGTGCAGCACCAGCTGCATTCGGTGGACTACGTGCAGGCAGGGCTGGCCGACTTCGGCAAGCCCGAAGGTTATGTGAAACGTCAGGTCGAAGGCTGGAGCGGCCGCTACCGGGATGCCAGGACGCCTGATGCTCCGGATTTCGAAAAGGTGATGCAGTGGCTCCACGATAAGATGCCCGGCGAATCGGGGATCGTGGGGATCATTCACAACGATTTCAAATTCGACAACGCAGTGCTGGACCCCCAGAACCCCACGGAGATCATCGGCATTCTCGACTGGGAAATGGCAACCCTGGGTGACCCCTTAATGGACCTGGGTTCTTCATTGGGATACTGGGTGGAAAAGGATGACCCGGAAATAATGCAGGCCATTCGCCAGATGCCCACCCACCTTGACGGCATGCTCACCAGGAAAGAACAGTTCGCTCTCTATGGTGAACTGATGGGGGTAAAGTCAGATAAATTTGATTTTTATTACTGCTTCGGCTTGTTCAGGCTGGCGGTCATCGCCCAGCAGATTTACTACCGCTTCTACCACGGGCAGACCAAGGACCAGCGCTTCGGGATGCTCATCCATGCAATCAAGGCGCTGGAAGCAGCGGCGCTGCAGGTCATTGCCAAGTCGGATCTTTAATCATATCAATATAAAGAGGGGGGAATAACATGATCGTAGATTTCAGTTTAAAAGGAAAAATCGCGGTAGTGACCGGTGCCAGCCGCGGGATCGGCGAGAGCATCGCCAGGACCCTGGCCGAGTACGGCGCTGAGGTGATCATCACCAACAAGACCATGGAAGGTCTGCCGGAGGTGGAAGCAGCCATCCGGGCCGCAGGCGGCAAAGCGGTGGCCAGAGCGTGCCACAATGGCGTCCTCTCAGAGATAGAAGACTTATTTAAATTTATCGAAGCTGATTATGGCAAGCTGGATATTTTGGTCAACAACGCCGCCATGAACTTTTACTTTGGCAATATCATCGACGCTTCAGAGGATGTTTGGGATAAAACCATGGAGGTAAACTTAAAGGGCACTTTTTTAATGTGCCAGAACGGCGCCAGACTGATGATGAAAAACGGCGGCGGTTCCATCATCAATGTTGCTTCTATCAATGGCATAAAGCCTGCCCTGATGCAGGGAGTGTACTCAGTCACCAAGGCGGGTGTCATCGCCCTGACCAAATCCTTTGCCAAGGAATTGGCTTCAGCTAAAGTCAGAGTAAACGCACTGCTCCCAGGGCTCACTGATACAAAATTCACTTCTGTAATGATAAATAATGAAGAAATGATGGAAAAATACCTGATGCCGATGATACCGCTTCACCGGGCAGCACAGCCCGACGAAATGAGCGGTGCCGTGCTTTATCTGGCATCAGACGCATCATCATACACCACCGGCGCCACCATCGTGGTCGACGGCGGCGCCCTGGCCTAAAGTTGCCAAGATGTTGCCGAGGGGGTCAGGCTTTCTGTGTTGCCGAGGGGAAAGTTGGACAGTTGGTAAGTTGGAAAGTTGGAAAGGGGTCAGGGGGGGGCGCTTCAATGTTGCCGAGGAAGCCTGACCCCGAATGTTGCCAAAGAAAACGCTGGCGAGCTATTGCTCAACCCCTCACACCTCAACTCCTCACTCCTCACCCCTCACGCCTGACTCCAAATGTTGCCGAGGAAGCCTGACCCC
>CAZLVY010000026.1:5110-10452 GCA_964563125.1 uncultured Syntrophomonas sp.
AAATGTTGCCGAGGAAGCCTGACCCCGAATGTTGCCTTACAATACGCCCTGGACTGAAAAGGACGGTTTAAAGAAGAGAAATTTGGGTTTTACATTAATATGAACAGTATCTTTGGTTTTTAAGTCCTTATCAATATAAATTTTGATGCCCTGGTATTCATACTCATTGAATTCAGACAGATTTTCATTTTTAGCATTTGATACCCCTGACCAGAGGGTTCGCATAGTACCTCTTCAAGACACGCAAATATCTACCTTTACAAAAAAAGCACCAGTGTCTTCTTTAATTGTATTTAAAGTTTTTTCATCAATAACAAACTTCATGTATTTACACCTCCTTGATACCCTAATGGGGTATATAATTATATTGTAAATCAGTTAGTGAAAAAAGGCAATGGCGCAGGCGCCTACGATTAATGAAACTATTTAATCCAAATCAGCCTGGCATAGCTGCCAGCGCATCGATTATATGAATTAGTATTTAATAATATCTAACGGAACGAACTGAAATATTCGCTATAAATAATGTAAGAATGCGTTATTAACGAATAGGAGGGGCGTTTGCTTTTTTATACCAGTTAGACGATGTAAGTATAGAAACCTGAAATTTATAAATACTACTATTGAATTTTAAATTTGAAAGGAGTGCTGACCAATGGCTGGTAATAAGAAGAAAAACAAGAAAAGCTCAGAAGTAAACAATGATCAAAATAACAATAACTGCCCTAAAAAAGAGGGAGATAACTGCCTGGTACCGGGTGGTTTTAATGATACCGATCCAGTAGGCGGCGGATAATGTAAGGGACTATCATGTCAAGTCCCGGCAAATTTACACCATCCGGGGCTTGACACACTGATTATCTCAACAACACCACTACAACCACGTACACTGTGCACCCACCCCCTTCGACGCCACCGCAACGCCACTACTACTACCCTGCCACGCACCTGCAACTATATACCCCTGTTACTTTATCCGGGGAAGCAAGAATAACGCCTGCCTGCCATGTGAATCATACGTGCTCTCGTGATAACCGGCAGAGTTCCCGTCTGCTGCTGCAAATATTTAACCACTGCTTGAGTATCCCTTGCTTCCATTGTGAAAACATGGATATTGCTACATAATATAAGGTAAGGGATAAAAGGGGTTAGTTTTGGACGAAAAGGAGCATTTATTATGAAAAAAATCATCCAGATCTGCGGCGATCCGACTGTTGATTGGTTCAGAATTCATGATGAAGAAATTATAGTCAGGGGCGGGGTATATTATTGGGAAAAACCTAAAGAGGACATTAAAGTCAGACTGAGTTCCAAACCGGGTGGCTCGGCTATGATTTATCAGCTGCTGAGTAAAATAATACCGGAGGACCTGGCGGTGGTGGAAGGTAATGTTCTCGATGAGGAGTTGCTGAACCGTCCTAAAGATAGCCGGATAACTACCTCCTGGACAGTATGGAGGGAATTTCCCAATCCAGGCTTTCATCATAATTCATACCGCTTGGAGAAATGGCACGAATTTGAACCTGGTGAGTGGAATTACGCTGCAGCCAGGCTGGAAGGATATCCTGATTTGCTGATTATTCAGGATAGCAACCTGGGCTTTCGCAACTGCCGGGAAGGCTGGCCCGAGGTTTTAGCTGCTGAAGCGGGGGCTAAGCTGCCCCAGGATATTATTATACAATTGAGCCAATACAATGATCGCCGCAATAACCCTGTTCTTGATCGGATTTTGGCTTTGGGTCTGGCAGACAGAACTACCATAATTACTTCAATCAGTGATCTGCGATCCTGTGCCGTTAAAATAGGCCTGTCCTTGTCATGGGAAAGGATGCTGGAGGATGTTACTGCGGCGGTTTTGAGTAATAACTGCCCATTTGCCCAGGCGCAGGGAAAGGGCATAAAGTACCAGCGGGTAATAGTAACTTTGGGTGCCAGCGGGGTAATAATTATTGGCCGCGACAAGAGCACCATGATTTTTGATCGCAGCTGGCAGGAAGGGGAGTTTGCCAATCATTTTCCCGGACAAATAATGGGTTATCATGCTTGTTTATTGGCGGCACTAAGCTCGGAGTGGGCAGAAGATCCGCAGGCCATAGACTGGGTGGGAGCCAGTGCCAAAGGGGTCAAAATGGCGCGCAAGCTGCATATCTTAGGCTATGAAGTGGTGGAAAAGGATAATTATAAACAACTGGTTTTTCCTTATAAAAGCATAGGCGCTTTTTATCAGCAATTATGCTTGCCGAGCAACGGTCCGGATAATTTTATAAATGGGGTTATCGATGATCTGGGGTTTTTCAGTATGAGTAATGCAGCGCTTAGCAGCATGGAAGCCAAGGATGATTGGACCATCCTGGAGGAAAAATTATTAAAGCGGCAGGTGGTTTGTTTCGAAATGCAGGATCCGCAGAATGCGGTAAATGAATGTGCCCGCAATATCGTGCTGACCGGGTCGCTCTCTGCTTTGCCCGATGTTCCGGTGGAAACTATCGGCGCCTGGTCCAGTGCGGATCGACAGGAAATCGAAGGGGTTCGCAGTGTGAAAAACGCCATGCAGAAATACCTGCGGCTCAAAAGCCCCAAAACACCGCTGTGCGTTGCGGTATTTGGCCCTCCGGGTGCGGGCAAATCATTTGTGGTCAAAGAAATTGCCAAAGGCCTGGGTATCAGTGAAAGTGCCCAGCTGACCTTTAACCTTTCCCAATTCGAATCTCCCCAGGAACTCTTGACGGCCTTTCACCAGATTCGGGATCTGAATTTGCAGGGTAAAATGCCGCTGGTGTTTTGGGACGAGTTTGATAATCCTTGTGAAGGAGGAAATTTAGGGTGGCTACGTTATTTTTTGGCGCCGATGCAGGATGGCAAATTCAGCGATCATGGCACAGCCCGGCCGCTGGGCGGGGGGATTTATGTCTTTGCCGGTGCCACTCGCCATTCTTTTGCTAAATTTCAAGAAGGCAGCTCAGTGGAGGAGCGCAATGCCAAAAAACCTGATTTCATCAGCCGGCTGAGTGCCTATATAAACATCAGGGGAATCAACGGCAATCCCAATACCGTGGAGGACAGGCTTTACATGATCCGCCGGGCCTTTATTCTGCGCCAGTATCTGGAGACCAGTGCACCGCAAATAAGAAACGATGCGCAATTTGTCATCGAGACCGGGGTCCTGGATGCCCTGCTGCGGGTAAACAAATATTATCATGGTGCGCGTTCCATGGAAAATCTGATTAAAATGAGCAGCCTGGCTGATAAACACAAATTTGAACTGTCCAGTTTACCCCCGGATAATATTATTGGCATGCATGTAAATGTTAAGGAATTTAATGCTTTAACCACTATGGCTGAACGAAAAATGCTCAGCATCGGCATTGCCGGCCATACTAATCTGGATCCCAGCCAAATTGAAAAATTGGAGCAGGCCGTTAATGAAGCCATCAGCTATATTGAACAAGAATTTGCCGAGCATTACCTGACTATTTATTCCACCCTGGCAGCGGGGGCTGAGCGCTTGATTGCCAGACAGTTATTAAAGCGGGAAGCCACCAGGCTGATTGCCATATTGCCGCTTCCGCAAAAAGAATATCTGGAAGACTTTGCCTTAGCCGATGATTGCCAACCGGAAAACCAGGGGGCTGAATTACGGAAAGAAATGAAATACTGGCTGGAACATAAAGCCATCGAGATAATAGAAATGCCGCCTGCTGCAACCAGAAAATCGGCCTATATCAAGGCTGGAAATTATATTGCTGAGTATAGTGACGTGTTAATTGCACTCTGGGACGGCAATGAAAAAGAAGATAGCTCTGTAACAGTGCAGATTCTGGAAAAAGCTGAGAAGCTTAATAAACCCATTTGCCACATCTGGGCCGAAAACTTTGAACCAGGCCACGATCCATCCCGCCCGCAAATCACCGACCAATGCGGCGAAATAAACTACAAAAACTTCTAAATGTTGCCGAGGGGGTCAGGCTTCAATGTTGCCGAGGGGACAGTTGGAAGGTTGGAAAGTTGGAAAGGGGTAAGGCGTTAGGGGTGAGGGGTGAGACGTGAAGCGTGAGGGGGGCAGGTATGACCCCAAATGTTGCCGAAGAGGCCTGACCCCGAATGTTGCCTATAGGTCGTGCTCGGGAGGGGTGTCACCTATTGTCTCAACAGATGTCCGGTTGACTGCTTTGCCGAGCAGTTTGTAAATGGTAGCGGCAACCGGTACTCCCAGCAGGATTCCAGCGATTCCCAACAGCCCGCCGCCGACAATAATGGCCGCGAATACCCATATCCCCGGCAGTCCTATGCTGTCTCCCACCACTTTGGGATAAATCAGGTTGCCTTCTATTTGCTGCAAAATTACGATGAAAACGATAAATCCCACTGCTTGCAAGGGATCAACCATGACAATCAGCAGAAATCCTAATGCTGCCCCTATATAGGCGCCTACCATGGGAAGCAGCGCCGTGAACCCGATAACCGGGCCAATGGTGGTGGCATAGGGGAAACCGAAAACCATCATGCCAACGGTGCAGAGCACGCCGAGAATGAACGCTTCCTTGAACTGTCCGACGATGAAACTGGAAAACGCTTCATCAGCGGTCTGGATTCCGTCATATAATTTTTCCCGCCGCTCAGGGCTCATATAGGCACTTAGTAACTTGGTGAAATTACCTTTGATCTGTTCCTTGCCGAACAGCACATAAACCCCGAATATAACTGCTATCAAATAATTTGTCATTTTACCGAATACTGACCCGATCAGGGATACAGTTCCAAAAGCCCAGGAGCCAAACAACTCAAAGCCCCTTTTTATGAGAGCCTCGCCATCCATTTCCAGTTCGGCTATCTGCTGCTGCAATCCCGGCAGAAGATAAGCATGATCATTTAACCACGCCAACAGCTGGTCGTACATGGCAGGGAATCCGGCGATGAGCAGGCTGATGGATTCTACGAACTGGGGAATGATTACCAGCATCAGCAAAATCAGGATCAGGATGACCGTGAGAATTGCCAAAAGGATGACTGTGCCCCGGCGGGTGTTGTTGATTATCTTATTATTGCTGGCGGGAAAATAAATTTTCTCGTACCCTGCGACTAAAATATTGAGCATATAGGCGACGGCGGCCCCCAGCAAGAGGGGAAAAAACACCCCGTACATGTATTTAAATATATTCACGACCCCGGAAAAATTCAGCACTATTAAAAGGACTACTCCCAACAGAATAATGGTTTTAACATCAAATTGAGGTTTCAAATTATCTGCTCTCTGGTTCATAGCGGCTTCCTTTCTTTTGCACTGCTGACCTGCTTTTTATATATTATAGACGTTATATGATTATATAACCATATTTTAGCAG
>CAZLVY010000026.1:10552-27428 GCA_964563125.1 uncultured Syntrophomonas sp.
ACCTGCTTTTTATATATTATAGACGTTATATGATTATATAACCATATTTTAGCAGGAAACCTTCCTTGTTACTAAAATGTTGCCAAAGGGGTCAGGCACCAAAGTTGCCGAAATGCTTTAGTGTGAGGCGTGAGGCGTTAGGCGTGAAGGGGGTATTGCCGAAATGCCTGCCTGCACCCTATAGGGTGTGCCCCGGAGGGGTATTGCCGAGGGGGGCAGTTGGCCAGTTGGACGGTTGGTCAGTTGGACAGGGGGGCAGGCACCAAATGCCTGCCTGCTTGCCTGCCTGTGCCCCTGAGGGGTGTTGCCGAAATGTTGCCGAGGAAGCCTGACCCCGAATGTTGCCTACAGTTTTTTGATGGCGGCGGCTAGTCTTTGCAGGGCTTCCATCATGACTCTGGTCGGGCAGGCCAGGTTCATGCGCTCGAAGCCGGCACCTTCTTCGCCGAAAACATAGCCTTCGTCGCAAAATACTTCTGCCTCAAAATGCATAAACTTTTTCAGCTCATCCTTGTTCATGCCCAGGCCTCTGAAGTCCATCCACTGCAGATAGGTGCCTTCCAGATCAAATACCTTGATGGCCGGTAAGTTTGCCGCCATGAATTTCTTCAGCTCCAGATGGTTGTGATAAATGAGCTGCAGAAGCTGCTCCAGCCACTCTTCACACTCGGTATAGGCAATCTCGCAGGCTTTGTAGCCCATAATGTTCAGCGAAAAAGAGCCATTTAACATCATTTCCTCTACATATCGGCTGCGGATTTTGGGGTTGGGAATAATGATATTGGAGGTTTGCAGGCCGGCCAGGTTAAAGGTTTTGCTGGGCGCGGTGCAGACCATCATATTGTTGGCCAGATCTTCAGATAAACCAGCAAAAACGGTATGTTTGTGACCCGGCATGATCAGGTCAAAATGAATCTCGTCAGAAATAATTAACACCTGATTACGCAGGCAAATCTCTCCGACCCGAGCCAGTTCTTCAGGGGTCCAGACGCGTCCCACCGGATTGTGAGGGCTGCAGAACAAAAGCACTTTGTTTCGGGGATTGCGGGCTTTCAGCTCCAGGTCATCATAATTTATGACATAAGTGGAGCCAGTAAAAAGCAGCGGATTTTTGACCAGGGTACGCTTATTTCTTTCAATAGCGGTTTTGAAGGGATAATAGACGGGAGTCTGAATGATAATACCGTCTCCTTGATCACTAAAGGCTTTGACGGCCAGGAAGAAAGCATTGACAACACCGGGCGAGCCGATGATCCATTCCTTGCTGATCTCCCAATCATGCCGCTTATGCATCCAGCCGCATACCGCGTTCAGATAAGCGTCAGTCGGCATTGTATAACCCAAAATGGTCTCATCTAAATATTTTTTCAAACCCTGGGTGATTTCCGGCGGATTCTTCAGCTCCATATCTGCCACCGAAAATGGTACCACCCCCGGGGACACATCGGGATTCCATTTCTTCATCTGCTCCCACTTGGCGCATCCCATATTGCTTCTGTCTACAACAGTGGTAAAATCATATTTCATATCGTTTCTCATTTCTTCGTACTTCTAATAAATATTTTACCTTATCTTGTAAAAAGGACAAATAAGAAAGGAAGCCCGGCTATAAAAGCGCCCGCATAATACGGATGGACTTCCTTAAATTGTTCAATGATTAATGCTATAATATTAGTGTAAATGATGCAATTATAGGGGGGAGCTTATCTCATGTATAAAAAATTTCTCGTTCCAGTTGATGGGTCACATACTTCCAGGTTGGCTTATGAGAAAGCCGTTGAACTTGCCAAATTGACGAATGCGGAAATAGTGCTTCTGCAGGTTTCATATGATATCGATTATTACGCACGTAAAGGGGTTTTATTTGCCCGCAAGTATTACAATGAAAGCGAAACCAAAGGCGCAAGCGCAGCCATCATCAGCGGAATCAGGAAAGATGTCGATGAAGGCGATCTGAAAATAACGGAACTCATTCTTCTGGGTGATCCCTCGCAAAAGATTATTGATGAATCAATAAAAGGAAGCTATGATCTTATTGTCATGGGCAGCCGCGGCATTGGTGGTATAAAAGGTGCAATGCTGGGAAGTGTCTCACAACATGTTCTTGTCGGCGGCAGTCGTCCGGTTTTGATTGTGAAAGATCCTCATGAGGCGTAAGGGACGTTCTTTTTGCTTCCTTATTTAATATTAGATATTGGGGGTTCAGGCAGGCTGCCTTAACTCTGTGATGGTGTCAAGCCTTAGTGGCGTACATTGTGCGCCACTGCCTAATATTACAGAATATTTAAATGCAAAATCAAAGGAAATAATTCTAAATTCTTCTTATCCGCTTCCATGCCTGTTGTAAAAAGAGTTCCTCTGCATTGGTCAAGGGTTTTTCCCCGTAAATCTCCGCACAAAAATAATCTGCAATCATGTTGAATTCATCGGCAAACTGGTTATACTTTGCCGATAGCTTACCTGTATATTCATAAGGTGTATCACTTTTTACGTGGTCTATTCCCTTGAAGGTGCCCCATCTCACCAGTTTTGCATAAATTTTTTCCACCAGCCGGCTGCTCCTGTTATATGAAAAAAGCATCCTGCTCCGGTACACTATGTTCCTCAGCAGCGCCAGAAACTCTTGCCATACTTCCTGCAGCGTTTCTATCAGGCTCACACTGTGATCATTCCCTTGCCTTTTAATCAGCAGCATTTTAAAAAGCGCGATGAGGAGAAAAACAGCCAAGAGTGAAATCAACATGATAAAAAGGCCCATCAAGATCTGCAGGAAAAGTCCTTCACTTCCGCTCACCTCAACATGACGATAAACGGAAGTCCCCGGATCCAGGCCATTTATACCGGTGGAATCTTCTCTCATCTTATAACCCATCATTCTGAACAAGGCTTTTAACATGGCAAGCAGATATGGACTAATGGGATCAACGGCTGTTTTTACCAGATCAAGACCGGTGGCTGCTGCCCATTTCAGATAATCCATTAAGAATGCCACGATGGTGAAGATACTGACAAATAATCCGGCAATAAAAAAGAAGATCAGCCTAAAGCTGCTATGACCGCTTTTACTGCTCAGCCCCCACGAGCTGTTTTTGGTGAGGGCGGCGGAGAGAATACCCCACAAAAAGACAGTCAGAATGTACAAAGGCATTTGCGGTATATCAGCTTTTATGAATCCGGTCATCATGGTAATGAAAAACAAAACATACACACTGTTTTCGAAAATCTTGAAGGTATCTTGATAACCGCCTTGGTTCAACCCGAACCTTATACCGAAAATCCACAGGGATATGGTCCCGGTTATAATCAGCAGCAATGTTAAGGTATCTACAACACTAAGGGACGATGACAGCAAAACTGTCAGCCAGCCTATATCAAATAAAGAACCCGCAGGATCATAGAAAGCCTTGAGGATCAATAGTGAAGGCAAAAGGTACCCGGCGGCATGGGTAAGGATAATGACAAAGATATACACCCTTCTGCCCGCCAGCAGCTTGGTGATGATAACCGCAAGCCAGAAGGCCAGAAAACTGCTGGAAAGAGGGAAACCCCTTTGATTAATAAAATAAGTCACAAAAAAAATCGCACTGTATAGACAGTAAAATGCAATATTTCCGATTGAAAAAGTTAGAAAAGCCTGCTTAAGTTTGCTCATGTTTCACCTTTATTAAAAAATCATCAAATCTTTCAAATTATACACTCTGGCAGTTGAACTGCCTGGCGGGAGCAGATCATCTTTACATGTTATGATGTCCACCGATGGTTTGCTGTTCTTATATTCGTTTATTTTTTCATCCAAAGCCAGGCAAAAAACGATATAGGTAATATTCCCATGAATGATTTGCTGCTTAATTTTGCACTCATGCTCCTGGCTGAATTCCATGGTAAGCCTGGCCATTTTCTCCAGCAGCAGATGGAGGTGCTGATCTCCTGCAACAGGGGAAAGCATGGGGGACTGGTCTCCAATCAGCACTCCATTGACCATCAAACCAGGCAGGATATTTTTCTTGGCAAGCGCAACCGCCATGGAGCTTGCAGCTTTCAGCATGGTTTCAAATTCCGCTGCAGCATCTGCCTTCCTAAACCCTTCCACATCAATGAAGATCATGGCCTTCACATGGGCTGAAGGTGCATACATTTTTTCTTGCAGGGTCATGGTCCTTGAAGAAGCCTTCCAGTGGATATTCTTTGCAGGCCTGTCACTTGAATATTCCCGGATGCCGGTGATTAAGACCGGGTCTTCCACAAATGCACGGCTTTTTTGATTTCCAAAATATTCTCTGCTAGAGGGGAAATAGTCCTTTAGAGGAATCAGTTCCGGATATATAACGATTTCCCGTTGCTCAGCAAAATCACCATTTACAGAATAGAATCCCAGCAAGTCCCGGGCTGAAACATTTAAAGGCCCGATGGTATAGATGCCCCTTTTCTCAAAAGTCATATCCCAGTTATATTTCAGGATGCCATAACTTAAGACACCTGACTCCACGCAATGCTCTGCGCCGGAACTGGATTGAAGTTCGATTTTTAGAGAGACTGGCAAAAGCTTCTTATTCTCTATATTTATGGATACCAGGATGGGGTCACCGGGAAAAGCTCTGGTCCCGTTCAGCCCAAGTTCAGCCGTTACATGGTTTAGCCCCGCTCCCGCCCAAAATTTGGTGCCGAAAGAAAGTGCCAGAAGGCATATACATAGGATCGACATTAAGAAGAAATTTGCAATTAATGAGATAAAAAGGGCCGCCGCGGTTACGATAAGAAATACTTTATCTGTGATAACAGTGGCACCTTCATCCTTGACCTTATATTTTTTCATTACTCTTCCTTATTGCGACGAAACGGCAGGGACCGGTATCATTTGCAAAAGAGCAGCCAAGGCGTCTTCCACCCGATTTCCTGTCAGCCGTTCTTTTTCACTGAGCTTCAACCTGTGACAAAGCAAAAATGGAGCCACATATTTTATGTCATCAGGGAGCACATACTCTCTCCCCTGCACTACAGCAAAAGCCTGAGAACTGCGCATCAGTGCAATGGTTGCCCGGGTGCTGGCTCCCACACTGAACAGCTGCGAAGACCTTGCTGCATGAATGATGTCAACCAGGTATTTTTTTAATGCATCTGAAATCCGAATATTTCTTACCGCCTCTGACATTTTAACGATCTCTTCAGGTTTCGTTACACTACTTAGCTTGGTAAAGGGATCTTCTGTCTGGAAACGCTCCAGGATCTGCAGCTCTTCCTCTGCGGTCATATCGCCCATGGAAAGTTTAAACAGAAAACGATCCAATTGTGCTTCCGGCAGCGGATAGGTTCCTTCCAGATCAATGGGGTTCTGGGTGGCGATAACAAAAAAAGGCCTTGGCAAAGGAATGGTTTCATTGTCGATAGTGACCTGGTATTCCCCCATACTTTCCAGCAGGCTGGATTGGGTTCTGGGAATCGTCCGGTTGATTTCATCAGCCAGCAGCACATTAGACATGACGGGACCGCTTTTATAATGAAACTCACCTATTTTCATATCATAGAACTGAAAACCTGTGACATCACTTGGCAGGAGGTCCGGCGTGAACTGGATCCGGTTGAAAGAGCCGCCCATGCTTTTGGCGATAGATTTCGCCAAGAGCGTTTTGCCCGATCCCGGAAGGTCTTCCAGCAGTATATGGCCTTCAGCGAGAATCGCTGTAAGCACAAGTTCAATGACAGAATCCTTTCCCACCATAACTTTTTTTACATTTTGCTTTATATCCTGGATCAAAGAAAAGGTCATACAATACAATCTCCATTTTCATATATAATCATAATTTGCAATTGTTATATTGTATCATATCTGGTTATGGTGACAAATGGGGACGTACCTTATTTGTCAACTTTTTGCAATTTTGTAAAGAGGCGTGGTATAATTTGGCAAGGGGTGAGAATGTGGGTAGGCAAGCTCGACAATACAGCCAGGCCGGTTTGTACCATATTATTTACAGAGGTATGAACCGGCAGAATATTTTCGAGGAAGACAATGACTACATTAAGATGGCCAATATTATTTTTGATCTCAAGCGGGAAATGAAATTTGCGATATATGCCTATTGCTTCATGACAAATCATGTTCATCTGCTGTTGAAAGAGAGTAATACGGGTGACATCTCGATAATTATGAAGAGGATGCTAACTAAATATGCGGGCTGGTTTAACAGAAAGTATGAACGTAGCGGCGCGCTAATTGCCAATCGATATAAAAGCCAGCCTGTGGAGAAGGACGAATATTTGTTATCTTTAGTGCGGTACATACATCAGAACCCGCTTAAGGCGAATCTGTCGCTTGCATTAATTGATTATAGATGGAGCAGCTATCCGGAGTATTTAAATAAGAGCGTACTCGCTGATACGGAATTGATACTTTCGATGATTGATAGAAAGGGCTTCGAAGAGTTTCACCAGGAGGAAGAAAAGGAATTGCACGAAGTCAGCGACAGAATCGGCAAAAGTGAGGAATACATAAGGCGAAGGATTATTAAGTTAATGAATGGCAAAGAGCCGCATGTAATTGGGGCTTTGCCAAAAAGTGAGAGGAATGAAATCATCAAGCAATTAAGGAATAACGAAGGGTTCACCATTCGGCAGATTGAACGAGCGACGGGTGTTTCGAGAGGAATTATTGCCAAGATTGAAAAAGGTGACAAATGAGGTACGTCCCCATTTGTCACTATTAGTTAGACAACAAACCTACCTACCTGTATCTCCCTGTCTTCAAAAAAGATACGTCCGCATCAATCCTAAAAAGGGAAATTGTCATATTTAAAGAATAAGGGTAATAAAGAAATGTTACAAAGTGTCAGGAAACTTTCTGTCTGCATCGACCACGGGCAGGGTATTATTTTGGCAAGTATGTTGAAGGAGGGGAAAACAGAATTGAGGAGAGGCAAGGGTTTTAAGCTTTTATCAGGTCTTATTGTGGGCGTGTTTTTGTTAAGCGGCTGCGGTGGCAGCGGCAGCGGGGACACCAAATGGGAGTATGAGAAGACTATCCAAAATCCTTTGAAAGCAACTTGTGCGGACGCTGAAGTCAAACTGGGGAACCTGGATACGGAGGGAGTGGAAGTAACTATCCCGGCTGGTACTTTTGCTAAACCTACTGAGGTTACGCTGGTTAATCCGGATAAAGTGCCTGACTATGCCAGCAGTGAGATGATGGGTTTTGGTGCTCCCATAGATATTTCAGTGGGTGAAGAGGAACTGCGTCTGCAGCAACCAGTTACGATTAAGATGAAATTTAATCCGGCCGAGCTGGGAGAAGCGGATCTGGAATCAGGCTCGCTTTATATGAGCTATTTCAATGGTGAAGAATGGCAGTATATCAAACCGGTGGTAGATCGGAACAATAATACCATGACTTTTATTACCAGCCATTTTTGTTTGTTCGGGAAGAGCAAGCTTACAGTTGACAAGAGAATATCCCAATTTATAGAAAATGAGGCATTATCGTCCTGGGCGCAGAAGCAGTCAGATGATATGACAAACTCAGCGGCAGAAAAGGTTATTGATCATATTTTGCAGGATAAGCTGGGTATTTCCGACGAAGCCACCAAGGGCAAGGTCTTAGGCAGCCTCTTAAAGGATGATGAGTGGGGCAGTATGGTTAAAGCCCTGGCCGAAGGTGATGTGGCTGGATTTAATAAGGACCTGCAGGTTTTAGCCGGCAAGAAGATCGTGGAAAATGTACCCAAGTCAACTTTGTCAAAAGCCTTGGGGGGCCTTACTTCTGATTTCGGCACAGAAACAGTTGCCAAGGCTGCTGAAGCAGCTGGTTACCTGGCGGAAGGGCGTGCCACTGATGCTGCCCGCATCCTGGGCGAGCACATAGCTGACCAGTTCATGATAACTACTGCCGGCAAGATTGCGGTAGCTGCCATTGAGCATAAGATTTCTTCCTGGAAGAACGAGGAAGTCGAGGCTGCCTATCAGGCTTACAAAAACGGGGCCAGCAGCAGGGTCCCCTGGTGGGGATATCAGGTGGA
Organism: uncultured Syntrophomonas sp.; assembly: GCA_964563125.1. Lineage (GTDB taxonomy): Bacteria > Bacillota > Syntrophomonadia > Syntrophomonadales > Syntrophomonadaceae > UBA1368. The sequence continues at coordinate 18,559 of CAZLVY010000026.1, forward strand.
AAAGGGTAATTTCGACGATGTGTGGAGCCAGATGGGCGGAGCAGCCCGGCAGCTTGAGATAGAGGCCATTGCTGCCCAGGAAAAAGTTCGCAAGGAAGCTGGAATGCCTGCCTTAGATGACAATGAAAAGGAAAAAATCCGCACTATGGTGCAAAGAGATTTGAAAAAACAATTTGAACAACGGGTCAAGACTGATGCGGAAATCGAAAAGATAGAAGCCGAGTATAAGATGATTATGGATATGTATGAAGAAGCTGGATTCATGGAAAAAGGCCGCTGGGGTTGGGAAAAATCCTATGAGCTGGAGCAGCGGCTGGATATCCTAATGAACTTCAGAGATAAACTCTTAAGAGATACCGGGCGTGACAATATCAAAAGCGGCAACGGCCATAATGAGAAGGCTATTTCGGTAAATGAGCTGAAAACCATTGCCATGATCTGGTTTGGCACCGATGACCCGGCAGAAAGGCAGAAGCAGTATGCTGAATACCTGAAAAATGAATTCGGCATAGACCTGTTCCCCAAAGCGGAAATGCTTAATGGTCAGTGGTCTTCCGCTTCGATGACCATCACAGAATTCGATCTGGGACCACCACCTACAGACGAGGATATACCGGAGGATGTGCAGGAAGGTATGGAAGGCTGTGATATAAACTCCCTGGATATATATAATCAGATCAAAGCCGGACTGCAGGAGCAGGTGGGAAAAACTATTCCGATTAATATGAGCATGCAGTTTAATGCAGATGGCTCAGGGACTATAACTGTTGTAAATGAAGAAGGTGAAGCTAATACCTACCCTGCCACTTATGCAAACGGGGTATTAACAGCGACAATAGCAGATCAGGGAGTAAAAAATACAATGCATGGAACGATTACAGAATCCAACGGGGTGATATCATTAAACGGAACCTGGATCGCTGACCTTTCATCGGAAGACCGTAAGGCATGGATAAAAGGAACCTGGTCGGGCAGGAAGTAAGGACTGCCGGCGCAGAAAATTGCAGACAAATTACTCGGATTAATCGCGGGGGTTGGTGCTGAATCAGCGCTCCCCTGCTTTTTCCGATGACAAGTAATAAGATTAAGGAGTAATGCTTTGCACCCTTATATCAAGATATCATTGTTTTCAAATGAGCTGTTAAAGATATCCAGCTACCGCCTGTTTTTTATTTTGGCCTGTGTAGCGGTTTTGAGCATTAGTTTTTTAATCATTAAAAAGAAGCAGCTGCCTCTGGTCAAATCGGCAGTAATGCTGACGGCTATGGCATTAACAGTGCCGGTGGGGGCCAGGATTTTACATCTTATCACCAACCCGATTATCTACCAGCGAAATTGGGACAAGCTGTGGGCGCTGCAATTAACCGGGTTCTCGCTGATGGGAGGTTTGATCCTGGCGGCGTTGACGGGCGTTATTTTATCGCGCTTGCTGCGTTTAGACCTCTGGCCGCTGGCTGACAGCATCGCCCCCGGTCTGGGAGCAGGACTGGTTCTTATGCGCATTGGCTGTTACTTTAATGGCTGCTGTTTTGGAGAAAAAACCAATCTCCCCTGGGCGGTGCATTTCCCGGCCGGCAGCATACCTTATAAATACTATCTGCCGGGTTTATTAGAAAAAGAAACCCTTTCACCCTTTGCTTTGTTCAGTTCACCGGCTATTCATCCCACTCAACTTTATGAGCTGGCAGCGGCTCTGCTGATAACCGCCGTTACTATTTATCTGCTGCGGCGCGAAGCCCCGGCAGGCATACCATTCCTGGTATTTGCCCTGCTGTTTGCCGCCTTTCGCTGGTTTAACAGCACCCTGAGGGTACCGGCAGAAACCCTTAGCATTGCCCCCTGGTTCTACCCCCTGCTATATTCCGCAATCATTCTTCTGTGTCTGCTGCTATTATTAAAAAAAAACTGACAAATGGGGACGTACCCTAATTGTCAGCTTTTTTAATCTTTCCTGTTGTTACTTTGAGGGTGGTTTTATATCTGCCTGCTGATTATGCGTCCCAGAGACCTTCTTTTCTAAGGTTTTCAGCAATTATTTCTGCCTGGGCTATGAGTTTTAAAGCGTCAACTTTGTTGACTCTGGTCATGGGGAAAATATAATCAGGGGGTAAGATTTCAACATGCTGCGGTCTCTTATACGAGGCAATCCCCTGGCAATATTCTAAAATTTCCTGTGATGATAACTCAGCTCCCGGTTTGGGCATAACAAAAGTCATAATTCCTTCGTCAAAGAGGCGATGCTTTACACCGACCGTTTCAGCCTGAGCAACGTTGGGGTACAAGGCAACAAATGCCGATACTTCGTCGGGGAATACATTAAAGCCTTTTTGCTTGATCATGAATTTGCGGCGGCCACCCAGTACTACTGAGCGATAGCCGCTGATTTCTTTGAAATAACCCATATCTCCGGTGTACAAAACCCCGTCAGTGGAAATAATCCTGGCGGTTTCCTCGGGTTGGTTATAGTAACCGGGGAAAACAATGCGTCCTTCGTAGCAAATTTCACCCATTTGACCGTCCTCCAGAATCTGGCCGGCGCTGCCGTCAACACTCATGGGCTGACGAATAGTTACCGGCGAAATATCATCAAAGGATCGTCCCACCTGACCTACCATATCTTCAATCGGTATTCCCGGGGCGGAAAAGAGTGAAAAACCGGCGTTTTCGGTCATGCCGAAACCGGTGCCGAAATTAGGCGCCATCTGGGAAAACCTTTCCAGGAAGGGCAGGTCAACCGCTGATCCGGCATAGACTACAAATTTCAAACTGGACAGATCATATTCATCGTAATTGGGCAGCATCCATTCCATCCTGAATTGGGTAGGAATTTGAGCCAGGACAGTAACCTTATGTTTGGCTATAGCCGCCAGTGATGAACCGGGATCAAAAATTCTCAGCAGAATATCTGTGCCTCCTAAATAGAAAGTGGTCATTAAGGCTTCAGTTACACATCCTACATGACTGGGCGGCAAATTTACCAGCAGGATAAGTTCTTCTCCGGGTATACTGAGGCCTCTTTTTAGAATCTCATTTTGGGCCAAAATATTATCATGAGCCAGGAGGGCCGGTTTCGGTTCGCCGGTGGTGCCGGTGGTATAAATAATCAGAGCTGGGGTTGAAGGCTGAATCGATGCATATGTATCCTTAAGCCGGGCAGTTAAATCAGCATTTAAGCTTAAGGCTGCCAAAGCGTCGGGGTTAAGGAAATCACTCATTGAAACGGCGCCATTTATTAGTTCATCACCATCCAGAAGACTAAACTGGATAAAATGTTTTACAGAAGGGCAGTCTTTTTGCACGGCAATCCCAACTTGCCTGAAATCTCTTACGGGGGTATTGCCTAAAAAGACAAATGCAGCTGGTTCAATCTTATTAAGGTCGCGCACTACTTCGTGGTCCTGCAGACGGACATCCACCGGAGCGATGATAGCCCCCACCTTGAAGCAGGCATACATGAGCAGGATATGTTCCGGGCTTAAAAGTAGCATAGTGGAGACCCGGTCGCCTTTTTTAATGCCCATATCCAGAAGTTTCAGAGCTATTAAATCGACCTGGCTGGCAAACTGCGCATAGGTTACAGTTTTACCGTCCTCGAATTGTATCATGGCAAATCTTTCGGGATACTGGGCGGCCCATTTTTCCACATAGTGATTCAGTAACACTAAATTGCTGTTTCCCTGCATAATTATTCCCCCCCTTTATTTTATTAATCGCTGAGCAGTGCATAACCATTACGTACCGCGGTTTGCCCTTTATCATTAATAATATGAAATCCCAGTTCAGTTTTATTAGCGATATTTTGCCTGTGGTTCAAGCGAATTTTTATTTCACTGTCAGGTAAGACCATGCCGGTAAACTGAGCGGATAGAGTTTTAAGTCTGGTGGGATCGCCGCCTGATTCACGGTTTATTAATTCCTTTACTGCATAGGCCAGTGTTGCAGTTCCCTGCAGTATGATGCCGGGCAGTCCAACCATTTTGGCAAAACGAGGTGAAGTATGAATATCAAAAGAGACATTGCTGCAGCCGTCATAAATATAGGAAGCTTCGGGACGAATGGGGATTACGCTTTCCCATATCAAGGGGCTGTCTTGCGCAAAGTTGGGTATCACCGGAATATTTTCTGCGCCTTTTCCGGCGTCTGTCAGTTCAACGCCACGCAGCATAACTCCTGCATATTCAGTGTAATATAGCTCTCCGTCCAGGTCGGTTACTGGCAGCTTAAACAGCATATGTATACCGCTGCGCTTTGGTACCATGGCAATAACTTTGCCGGTGGTCTTGATCTGGATACCCGGTTTTAAGGGGCGGGCATATTCTACATGCTGCGAATAATGAACCATAGTGTAGAGAACCTCCAGCGGGTAGGGGAAATCGAGGAAATCAGAGATATGCTGCATGAGTGGCCAGCTTATTACACAAACAAACATGGGCGGCGCAACTAAACCATCGGCACGCAGGTCATCCAAATAAAAGGGATTGTTATCACCGACTGCTGCTGCATAATTTGTGGTATGACGCCAGCTTATCTCGGTTCGGTATTCCTTAGTCTTGGCTCCAACTAGTTCTGAACTAATCTTAATATGCTCCACCTACTTTCCACTCGTTTTTAACTGTTTTTCCAGTTGCTTACTTACACTATTTGCTCCTTGGATGGATAGTAATGATATATTAGCATAATTTTACTTTAATAAAACTCAATATTCAAAATAAATAAACTATGGTGACAAATGGGGACGTACCCTAATTGGCAACTTTTTTAATTTTATCTTGCAAAAAAAATAGGGGAGTACCTGCCGATGTGACAAATAAGGTACGTCCCCTTTTGTCAACTTAAGAAGTTCTTAAGAAATATGACAGGAGTTTCGTAATATTTAGTTGCTATCATTACCTTAAGGTAAGAAAAAAGGGGTGTGATATAATTTGTATGACTTGATAAATGGGAGTGATTCATCATGAATATCCTGGTATGTGATGACGACAAAGAGATACTGGAAGCTATTAAAATTTATCTGGAAAATGAGGGCTACCAAGTTTTCAAAGCTGCTAATGGTCTGGAAGCTTTAAAAGCAGTAGACGAAAATGACATACATCTGGTCATTATGGACGTGATGATGCCGCAGATGGACGGCTTAAGAGCAACTATGAGGATAAGAGAGGATAAAAGCATTCCAGTAATCATGCTTTCAGCCAAGTCTGAGGATACTGATAAGATTATGGGGTTAAATCTGGGGGCAGATGATTATATAAGCAAGCCTTTTAACCCGCTGGAACTGATTGCCCGGGTCAAGTCCCAGCTGAGAAGATATACAACTCTGGGCAGCCTGGAAATAAAAAGCTCGGTTTATAAAAGCGGCGGACTGCTGATAGATGACGAGAGCAAACAGGTAACAGTAGACGGTGAGGAAGTAAAGCTGACGCCGGTGCAATATAAAATACTTAAGCTGTTGACTGCCAATGCGGGCCGGGTCTATTCCATTGATGATATATATGAAAAGGTATGGAATGAAACGGCCTATAATTCCGAAAATACCGTAGCAGTCCATATAAGAAGAATAAGAGAAAAGATTGAAATAAATCCTAAAGAACCTAAATACTTAAAGGTGGTGTGGGGAATTGGATATAAAGTGGAAAAAATTTAGTTATTCACTGACAGCAACTGTAATTGCTTTTATCATAACCGTTCTATGTTATTCTGCTCTTCTGACCATAGCTTCAGATGTTGTGGTATTGAATAACAGTAATCTTCATATTGCTTATGAAGAAAGCTATTATCTTAGTTCTAATTATATAAATGAAAGCAATGATATTGCGCAGAGTTTAAGGGCAGTTAATGAACAATATAAGAGTGAGGAAAACATCTTAAACGGCGGAACTCTGAGCGAAGATCAAATCTCAAACCGAGAGGATCAATTATATTCAGATTTTGAAAACAATTCCAAGAACTTTAATCCCAATTTATCGGCTGCAGAGAATTATCAGGTATTCCAGGAAGTTTATGCTGATAAGATTTCACAGATCAGGGAAGAGCTGATTCAGCAGGATTTGCGTGAATATCGGGCAACCCTGAAAAATTTAGATGAATATCAAGGCCTTATTTATTATGTCAAAAGCGGTGAATCTGAATTTACCAACAGTCCTAACCATAATAAAACTTATTTTAAAGCATCTCCTTCCTATATAATAATTGACAGTTCTGAACAAAAAGTGTTCCCGGAAGAAATTAATGCTAATAATAATTATTTCTTGGTTTCATCAAATTTTGAATTAGGGCCGGATGGCGTCATGTATATCGGTTTTACCGAGAAGTTTATTAATCCCCGCCTTGCCGCTTGGCAGGACAGCAAAGCATTGGTTACCAATATTATTAATCAAATGGCAGGTTTGGCATTAGCGCTGGCATTAGCTTTCATTTATCTGTTATTTGTTATAGGCAGAAAACCGGAAGACGAGGAGATCCACTTAAACTCGGTCGACAAAATCTATAATGATATCAACCTGGCTATGTGTGCGATACTTATCGGATCATGGTTTGGGATTATGGCAACGTTATTCCGCTCCCAGATTAGTGAACTTACTTGGCCGGTTACCCTGATAATAGCTGCCCTGGGCTTGCTATTGGTTCTATCCCTGGTAAAACATATCAAAAACCGCACATTTATAAAGCATAGCTTAACCTATTTCATTTTCAATGCCGTATTTGTCTTTATCAAAGATATCTTTAACAGTGGCAGTGTGGCGGTAAAAGTGATTTTAGTTGTTATCTTTTATCCCATAATAGCCGGCTTAGCGTTTTTCATGTTACCCATAACTATTGGTGTGGCAGCATGGCTGGCGCTGAAGCAGGTCAAGGAATTTGACGCCATAAAAGAAGGGGTGAAACAGGTAAAAGAGGGAAACATCCACTACACTATTGATGTGCCCGGAGATGGGGAGTTTGCCAAACTGGCCGCTGATATTAATACTATAACTGACGGTCTCAATAAAGCGGTTTACAATGAGATAAAAAGTGAGCGTTTAAAGAGCGAATTAATTACTAATGTTTCTCACGATATCAGAACCCCCTTGACCTCCATTATTACCTATGTAGATTTATTAAAAAATGAAAAAGACCCGGTAAAGGTGGAAGAATATATCGAGGTACTGGACCAGAAGTCCCAGCGCCTTAAAGTATTGACCGATGATTTATTTGAAGCCACCAAGGCCTCCAGCGGCAACATACCCGTAAATTACGAGAAAATTGATATTGTATCATTATTAACCCAGGGTCTGGGAGAACTGGATGATCAAATCGGGGAGCGCCAGTTGGAGTTTAAGCTTAGTAATGCGGATGACAAAATATATATCAAAGCCGATGGGAAACTACTATGGCGGGCCATTGAGAATCTGCTCTTAAACATTTTAAAATACGCCCTGGAAGGCTCCCGAGTATATATAGATATTATCGATTCAGGCTCTGATATAACAATAAACATCAAAAACATCTCCGCCTATGAACTCAATATTTCATCAGATGAATTAATGGAACGTTTCAAAAGAGGCGACGAATCCCGCAGCAGCCACGGCAGCGGCCTGGGATTATCCATCGCCAAAAGCCTCATCGAAATCCAACAGGGCAGCTTCAAAATAGAAATAGACGGCGACCTATTCAAAGCCATAATCCAAATGCCCAAACACTAATGTTGCCGAGGGGGTCAGGCTTCAATGTTGCCGAAATGTTGCCAAAGAAGCCTGACCCCCAATGTTGCCGAAGGAGGCCAGGCTGGCTTTTTTTCTAATACCAATATCTAGTATTACGTGTTGCTGCCCCACTGTGCGTTAGCAGCGCCAAGAAATGATTTGACTCCCGCAATACATGGTCAGCCAATAATGGTATTATGATAGATCTGATCTTACAAGCTAGAATGAGTTGTTCAGCAGTGTCTTTAAAATCTCTGATTTCTCCAGTAGCCTCGATTTCGTCTCTCATCAATTGCTTTGGTATGCACGAGTTCGTGTTTTTCACCTGCTTGGCGCGGGTTTCCAGTTCGAAAAACCTCCGGGCAAAATCATCAGCGGTCATTATTAAGTCGGTTTCAGTGGGATCCAGCAGATGAGCAATAAATAAAGAGTGTTCTGCCATTATGCGATCCCAAAATACTTTCTCCTGAATTATTTCCTCGGTAGGATCCAGGGCTATTCTCCTTTGCAGCCTTTGCAGATGATCGATGAAAAAACGGGCTTCGCGCCTTATATGCTCTATCAGCAGGGGAAAGTTCCAGGTAAAAAGGCAGCAATCAAGCATGCCCTCAAGGATCTCGGTTTTTAGTTTTATTAGACCCTTGGTTGCGTGGATTACTCGTTCATTGAACTCTTCAACCCTCATTTCCAGTGCTGGATTCCCTGCTCCAGGTCTTAGCATCTCTTGTCTGCGAGTCAGGCAGATATCAAACGGAATACCAGACAAGAATTCAGTCTTTTCTTCCGCTTGAATAGTCTTATCGGTCACTACCTCACCTGAATTCAGAACAACTCTGCTGACATTACCATTCGCTAATTTCACAGCCTCCTCCAGCAGTTCCTCAAAAACAAGTCTGAATTCGTCTGCCCGCGCTATCAAATCTTCATTTTTAGCTACAAATGCAGCTTCGAGAAAAAAAGAGTGTTCCTTCATAATTCGCAGGAAAAACAGATTGATATCAAGCGATTTTTGCACAAACTCCCTGGATGTTATCCCAGACATAGGCATCTCTCCTTATTAAAATGGTGTACCATATAATATGCATCTGTCCTAAATATGGTTAATGTGGAATTGCCAGGCAATTTAAGAAATAAAGAAATCCTAGTATAAGGATTTTGTATTAAGGGAAATATATTTCAAAATAATACTAA
>CAZLVY010000027.1:0-26157 GCA_964563125.1 uncultured Syntrophomonas sp.
TTTAAAAATATAGAAAATTGTGACAATAGCAATAAAAGTGTAAAATAGAGCCAAGGTGGTGGTTTTGTGTTGCAGCTTAGCAAATTACCGAAAAAATACCTCGATGTCATAGAAACGATTTTTAGTGACTTTGAGGGAGCATTAGTTATTGATGAAAAAGGTATCATTCTAATTTTCACCGACCATTATGCCCGTGAAACCGGAATGCGTAAAGAAGATGTAGTAGGCAAGATGGTTGATGAAGTATTTCCCACCACTCGTATGCTTGAAGTAATGAAAACCGGTCAGTCGATAATAGCTGATATATGGCAGCTGCAGGGTAAAACACAGATAGTAAACCGGGTTCCGATCACTGTAGATGGACAAATAATCGGGGCAGCGGGATATAATGTATTCAGATATATAGATGATGCCAAAGGGTTTGCCAAAAGAATTGCGCATCTATCTTCAGAGCTAAAATATTACAAAGAAGAAGTTAAAAGGCTTTCAGAAGCAAAATACTCCTTAAATTCAATAATTGGCAAAAGCGAAGGCTTGCAAGAGGCCAAAATGAGAGTGCGGATGGCAGCGCCTTCTACTTCCCCGATTTTGATTACCGGTGAAACCGGAACTGGCAAGGAGCTTTTTGCCCACGCAATTCACAGGGAAAGTCCGCGACACGACTTACCTTTTATCAGAGTTAATTGTGCCACTATTCCTGCTAATTTAATTGAATCCGAACTTTTTGGTTATGAAGAAGGTGCATTTACAGGTGCTAAAAAGAGTGGCAAACCGGGCAAATTTGAACTGGCCAATCGCGGCAGCATATTTTTGGACGAAATATCTGAATTGTCAAGTTCTGCCCAGGCCCAGTTATTAAGAGTCTTACAGGAAAAAGAAATAGACAGAATTGGCGGCACCTCAAGTATTAGAGTGGATGTCAGAGTTATTTCTGCCACCAATCGTTCCCTACCGAAACTGGTTAAGGAAGGCAAGTTTCGCCGCGATTTATTATTCAGATTGGATGTATTTCCTATTTGCATTCCTCCCTTACGGGAAAGAATGATTGATATTGAACCATTATGTCTTCATTTAATTAAATTATATAATAACGAAAATGGTACTTATATCACAGGAATTAATCCGGACGCTTTGGATATTTTATATACTTATCATTGGCCGGGTAATGTAAGAGAATTATATAATATCATAGAGCGTAGCTGTATAGATGCCCGGGAAGGTCAGATTTCAATAGAAAATCTTTTGCGGTTTACCAACCGGTTGGAAGATGTTAATAATAATACTGCCTACAGAGGATTTGATATGGAAAAGGCCAAAGCTGAAGCCGAAAAAGCTACCATTCAAAGAGCTCTGAAAAAGATGCATAATAATCGTACTAAAGCTGCAGAATTACTGGGAATTAGCCGCAGTGCTCTTTATTATAAAATAAATCAGTACAATATTATCGCAGAATAAACAGAATATTTAATATTGTCTAAATAAATAGACAATTGTGTTTTTTTTGCCACAGTAACAATTGCCGCATAAACGACTCCAGAAGATAACTGTTCAAAAATCCATACACTTTTAATTTTGTATATTTGAGAAAAAACCCTTTTGCCGCCTTTTATCTAATGGCATGCTTATTGCAATCTAACTTTTTAGCAGTGAAACTGCAAAAAAAGGAGGGGTTATATGAGCAAAATATATCCGGAGAAAGGCAAGACTTATTCGTCATGGCAGGAAGAATATAAGAGCAAATTAGGAACGGCAGAAGAAGCAGCCAAATTTGTCAGGAATAATGATATTGTTATGCTGGCAGGAGGAATAAACATTCCTCACGATTTCTCCGTAGAGTTGAGCAAAAGAGCTGAAGACCTGAAAAATGTAACTATTTGTTTAGGATTGGCACTAAAACTGTATGATTATATGCAGCCTCAGTATAAAGAACACTTCCGCATTGAAACTCCTTTTGTCGGACCGGTAGAAAGAATGTGCCTGGAATGGAAAACTGCCGAATACATACCGGTTCATCTTAATCAATTGGCACCCTGGATGGAATATAGGAAACCACAAATTGTTGGCTTTGCTGTTACTCCGCCTGATGAAAATGGATATATGAACCGTTCCTGCTTTGGTGGATTGGTTCCCAGACCAAGTATTGCCAATGCTGGTTTTGTCTTTGCAGAAGTTAACAATAATTTGCCTTGGCTGAATGGTGATGCGTTGAAAATACATGTGTCTGAAATTGATTATTTTTATGAATCAGATGCGGCACCGACTGAAATACCAGAAATACCTATAACCGATATTGAAAGGACCATAGCCCATTATATAGCTGATTTGATCCCAAATGGTTCCACTATCCAATTGGGATTGGGAGGACTTGCTAATGCTATTGGCTATTTTTTAAAGGATAAGAAAGACCTAGGGGTCCATTCCGAGGTTGTACAGAATTCATTTATTGAATTAATGCAAACAGGAGTGGTTAATAATTCCAAGAAAAATCTCCACCCGGGCAAGTTAGTAGCAACTTTTTGTGTAGGTGACAAAAAATTATGGGATTATTGTGATCGTAATGAGGATTTTCTCTTTACTGAAGTTGCATATAACAACGATCCATATGTAATCGGACAAAATGATAATCTTATTTCTGTAAATAATGCGCTTAGCATGGATCTAACCGGACAAGTAGGTGCAGAATCTATACGACACAGGCAGTATAGCGGAACTGGCGGTCAGGTTAATTTCGTTACTGGCGCTAACTTTTCCAAGGGCGGCAAAAGTATCATGTCTCTGAATTCTTCCTATAAAGATAAAAATGGCAACCTTAAATCTACTATTGTTCCATTTATTCCACCGGGAACTATAGTAACCACCTCCAGAAATGATGTGGAATATATCATTACTGAGTATGGAGTAGTTAATCTAAAATATCAGGGAGTATCACAAAGGGTGAAAAAGATGATCAGTATTGCTCATCCTCAGTTCAGAGATGAACTCAATTTTCAGGCCAGAAAAATCGGCTGGATTTAGAATTATAATTATAACCTCCGAATCTTGGATAAGGTTCGGAGTTTTTTTTTATATCCCCTCAGAAGGCGGCATTTTAAATATTAACAGAATAAAAATATGATATTCGCTATTGCCAAAGCACGTAGTATGCATGGTTTCTAATAATTGCTTTTATTGCTGATAAGGGTTTTTTAGAATTATGTTCGATTAATAGGCATATATTTTTATGACTGTAATGGTCTTTTTTATATAGCTGAAATAGTTTTTACTAAATCAATCCAGGGATGGAGGTAAAAAATTTTGGATAAAAAACGAGAAGCTTTCAGCCGTGCCATGGCTGATTTTCTAGACATTCCAAAAGATTTAGTTTTAGATCTTCCCAAGATAACTTTGATAGGAAGAAATGAATTCTATCTGGAAAACCATCGCGGAATTATTGAATACAGTTTAACTATGCTGCGAATAAACTTAAGCCGCGGTTTTCTGGAAATACAGGGCAATAATCTGGAGATTAAACATCTGCTGCCAGATGAGATGAGTGTCTATGGAGAAATTTATGCTATTAAATTCTTAGATTAGAGGGGAGTAAGAATGGATAATCGGGTTCTAAATCAAATGGAAGGAATTATCGCTGTACGTCTCCATGGTAAAAACGGAGAAAAAGTAATTAACATGTCACTAACCAGAGGAATATATATTTGGGATATAAGACGGAGAGCAGATTATCTGGAGTTTAAAATACGTAAGAGTGCATATGAAGCATTAAAAAATATAGTCGAGGAAAATTATTTTCAGTTGGAAATTATTAATGAAGAGGGTTTGCCGTATCTCAAGAAGACTATCAAGCGGAGGATAGGATTTTTTGGCGGAGCCTTGCTTTTTCTTCTGGCTATTTATTTAATGTCCTCATTCATTTGGTTTATTGAAGTAATCAACAATGATAGAATTGATACAGGGACTATAATGCTAACTGCAGCTAAACATGGCCTTTATAAAGGGGTCGGCAAATGGAATTTCAGCCGTAGTGAGGTTGAGGAAGCAATTTTGCTCGATATTAATCAATTATCTTATGTAAAAGTTGATATTAGGGGAGTTAAAGCAACAATTGAAGTAGTAGAAAAAATATTTCCTGGTGAAGAAATAACCGGACCTTGCCATATAGTTGCTGCCAAAGATGGGGTGGTAGAAGAGATACTGTTGCTCGAAGGTCAGGTTAATACCAAGGAAGGCGAGGTTGTCGCTCAGGGAGATATATTGATATCTGGTATAATATTTTACCAGCCAAATCCTATTTTTGGCGAGGAAGAAAATATTGAAAAAGATGCGCCGCTGGACATAGTCAGAGCGCGGGGAATAGTAAAAGCACGGGTGTGGTATGAGGGGTATGGAGAATGCAAGCGGACCAGCGAAAAAGTAGTTTATAGCGGACGAAAAAATCGACAGATTATTGTTGTGACCCCCTGGAGGGAATTTATGATAAGTGGAGAAAGAGATCCAGGCTTCGAACTTTTTGATAAAGATATCACTGGCAAGGAAATAAAAAGTCCCCTAGGGAATTTGGGCTGGCATAATATTTTAATGCGGGAAAAAGAAAAAGTCACTACCCGTCTAAGCGAAAGTCAAGCAGTGAAGATTGCCCGGGAAAAGGCTCAGGAAAACCTGATGGTGAAAATAAAAAATAATGAGTTGCCAAAAGATATGAAAATTGAAATTTTATCTGCGCCCAGCGATCCTGTTTTAAGATGTAAAATTGCGGTGGAAGTTATTGAGGATATCTCTAAAGCTGAACCGATAAATGAGCAGTAAAATAGTATTGAACTATTAGCATATGATATAATAACGAAAAACAAAGATATACTAGGGGGAATACTCTCTTTGACTGATAATGAAGCAAAAATTGTGATTAACAACAATGAAAAAGCAGCAGCCTTTTTTGGCAATGGTGATGAAAATTTTAAATATCTCAAGGAACTAAGCAATGCAGAACTTTCTGCTCGTGGCTCCCAGATAAATATTAAAGGGAATAAAGAAGATGTAGATCTGACTTTTGAATTGATTCAAAATCTGCTGGATGTTGTTGAAAGTGAAGGACAATTGACTATTAATGACATGAACTACATGAGTAATTTGCTTAAAAAGGGTGACAAGACAAAACACCAGGATATAGTATCTGGTACTATACTAAGCACTGTTAAAGGTAAGGCTGTAAAGGCCAAGACAATCGGGCAAAAAAGATATATTGAAGCAATAATCAAAGACGATGTAGTTTTTAGTATAGGGCCTGCCGGTACTGGCAAGACTTATTTAGCGGTAGTGATGGCAGTCCGTTCTTTAAGAAACCGGGAAGTTGAACGAATAATTCTGGTAAGGCCTGCTGTCGAAGCGGGTGAAAAACTGGGATTCCTCCCGGGAGATTTTATTGAAAAAGTTAATCCCTACTTAAGACCATTGTATGACAGCCTTTTTGATATATTAGGTGTTGATATTACCCAGCGATATCTGGAAAAAAATATTATTGAAGTCGCTCCCTTAGCATACATGAGGGGACGGACACTCAATGATGCCTTTATTATTTTAGATGAAGCCCAGAACACTACGCCTCAGCAGATGAAAATGTTTTTAACCAGACTGGGTTTTGGTTCTAAAGCAGTCATAACTGGCGATATTACACAGGTTGACTTGCCAAGAGATGAATATTCCGGTTTAATTGAAATTCAGAAAATATTGGGACAAGTCAGGGGAGTTTCGTTTGAATACCTAACAAAAGAAGATGTGATTCGGCATCCTCTGGTGCAAAAGATTATTGATGCCTATGAATCTTTTGAAAGCCAGATTTAAAATTGTAGATTATAATTATTTTTTACGCCAGTTGTTGATAGACACCTGGACAAGGGGTGTGAGTCAGTGAAACTAAAAGGGTTATCTCAGTTTATAGGTAATAGTATTTCCAGGTTTTTTAAAAATTCAACTACCCGAAAAATAATAGGCATGGCTCTATTTTTCGGTGTTACTATCTTTATTCTATTAAGTAATTATACACCGAAAGATGTTCAGCTCAGACCAGATGAAGTGGCACAGCGGGATGTTCAATCGACTATAAATGCCACTGTAATAGATGAATCTAAAACCCAGGAGCTTCAGAAGCAGGCAGCAGCCTCTGTGCAAAAAGTGTTTCAGGAAGATAATTATGCTTTAGCTGCAACTTATAATGAAATTAATATGTTCTATGCTGATATGGAAACAATATTAAATTCCGAAGATGAAGATAAAAAACAACAGTTAAAGGTATTGCTGGAAAATATCAATGTGAAAACGGATGTATTTCAACCGGGATTTACCACCAATCAATTAGTTAATTTTTTAGTAAGTAAAACCCAGGAAGACATTGGATTGATTCATCAAAATTCCCTGACTGCATCACAAACTGCTATGAGTAACCCTATAACTGCAGAAGCTCTAGCAGGCGTATATGGACAGATAATAGAACGGACTGACCTTTCGAGCTTTTCATCAGAAGCTAAGGATATAATAAATATCGTTGTGATCAATAGTATCAGACCGAATCTGATATTCAATCAGGAAGCAACTGATATTGCTATTAGTAATGCCATTGAAGCTGTTCAACCTGTGCAAAAAACTATTAAAGCCGGCGAAATTATTGTACGCCAGGGTGAACGGGTAACGGCTGAACAGATTACCCTATTGGAACAATTAGGCATACAAAAATCGCCCAACAGTAGTATTACTTTTGTAGGCATCTGCATATTTGTACTCATAACTTTTTTGCTGATAATTGAGTTTTTGCGTCGATATTATAAAGAAATATTAGAAAATGATATGATGATGCTGCTTATAGGGATTATTTTTATCATAATTCTACTTATCACCCGCTTTATTACAATAATAAAAATCGGTGATCAACCGGAAGTACATGCCCTGACTGGCTATCTGGCACCAGTAGCAGCAGGTTCAATGCTTATAGCAATACTAATAGATAACCGTCTGGCCCACTTTATGACTATGATAATGGCAATTTTTGTAGGATTATTATTTGAAGGTAATGGCCTATTTTATGCAATTACCGCATTTGTCGGAGGTACGGCAGGAATTTTTCAGGTTTATCGAGTAAACCAGACTGCTGATTTAGCCCGCGCCGGTTTGTATATTGCACTAGTTAATATTGCAACCATATTAACGCTAACTTTAATAGCCGGAAATTTGACTATTAATGTTGCTGTTTATGCTATTGTCTTTGGCGTGATTAATGGCATATTATCAGCAGTTTTGACTATTGGAACTTTACCTTATCTGGAATCGGCTTTTTCGATTACCAGTATGATAAAACTTTTGGAACTGGCAAATCCGAATCACTATTTATTAAAAAGATTATTGCTGGAAGCATCTGGAACTTACCATCATAGTTTAATGGTAGGTAATTTAGCCGAAGCATCGGCAGAGTCAATTGATGCTAATCCCCTCTTAGTAAGAGTAGGGGCATATTTTCACGATATTGGCAAGATAAAGCGCCCGGAATATTTCGTTGAAAACCAATTTGGTTTTGACAATCCACATGAAAAGATAGCACCTGCTTTAAGTGCCCTTATAGTTACTTCTCATGTTAAAGAAGGAGTAGAATTAGCCAGGGAAGCGTCGCTTCCGCAGATAATAATTGATTTTATAGAACAGCATCATGGTACCGGCTTAGCCAAGTATTTTTATAATCGTGCTTTGGAAGAGGACCGGGAAGGTTGTATTAGCGAAGGTAGTTTCCGCTATGAAGGACCCAAACCTCAGACCAAGGAATTGGCGCTGGTAATGTTGGCTGATTCCGTTGAAGCAGCAGTAAGGTCACTGCAGAATCCTACCCAGGACAAAATCAGAAATATGGTTAAAATGATTATTAAAGATAAATTGAATGATGGACAATTAGATAATAGTCCCTTAACTTTTAAAGACCTTGAAATAGTCACAAATTCTTTCTGCAAGATACTGGAAGGCGTTTATCACAAACGAATTGAATATCCTGAAGTCATAGTAAAAGAATTTGAGAAGAGGAGGGAAATCAATGGAGATTATGATAATTAATCAGCAAAATATTGTAAATTATAATAAAGAAATGCAGCATTTAATAACTAATGTAGTTAATAATACAGCTAAACTGGGACGATTACCAAAGAATACCGAAGTTAGTATCCTGATTGTTGATAACAGTTATATTCAGGAACTAAATTTTATATATAGAAGTCAAAATAAGCCTACGGATGTTCTGTCGTTTTCAATGAATGAAACAAATGATAATGAACCTAATTATGATGAAGTTGGGGAGGTCAATTTATTAGGTGATATAATCATATCGTTAGAACAGGCTCTGGTGCAAAGTAAAGAATATGGACATAGCCTGGAACGAGAATTGGGATTTCTGGTAGCGCATGGAATGTTGCATCTGTTAGGGTACGATCATGAAACCGAGGAAGAGAGAATGGTTATGCATAGCTTGGAGGAAAAGGTTATGCAGGGAACCAAATTGGAAAGGTAACAGACATGGCCAGGCACACATTGACGGGAAGTTTTTACTATGCTATTGTCGGATTAGTTTCTGTTTTAAAAAGTGAACGGAATATGCAGATTCATTTTTTAGCTATGCTGGTAGTAGTCAGCATAGGATTTTGGCTAAATATTAATCGTTTTGAGTGGGCTTTGTTAATTATTA
This sequence comes from uncultured Syntrophomonas sp., assembly GCA_964563125.1. Classification (GTDB taxonomy): domain Bacteria; phylum Bacillota; class Syntrophomonadia; order Syntrophomonadales; family Syntrophomonadaceae; genus UBA1368. The sequence goes on from CAZLVY010000027.1 coordinate 8,705, forward strand.
CAATATTTATGGTCTTGATTGCAGAAGCTATTAATACAGCAGTGGAAAAAACCGTCGATTTAGTAACTGATACTTATCACCCCTTGGCTAAACGAGCTAAAAACATAGCAGCAGGAGCAGTTTTGTTAAGTGCTATAAATGCAGTAATTATGGCATTTATAATCCTGGTTCCCTATTTTAGGTGAATAATATTTAAGATATAAGTGAGGTATAAATGACTCCACTACAATTGATTACAATGGCTAGAAGAGCTCAGCAAAATTCCTACAGTCCCTATTCCGGATTTAAAGTCGGAGCAGCGCTATTAACTGCCAAGGGTAATGTTTACACCGGAGTTAATGTAGAGAATGCTTCTTACGGTTTGACAATATGTGCAGAACGAGGGGCGATTTTACAAGCAGTTTCCAGTGGAGAAAAAGAGTTTTCTTCAATAACAGTCGCCGGTGATAATAAAGGATATACTTATCCTTGTGGAGCTTGTCTACAGGTAATGGCAGAGTTTTCACCGGAAATAAAGGTTATTATTACTGATGAAAATAATAATTTTCAGGAATATTGTCTAAGCGATTTATTGCCCCAGCTTTTTTCTTTAGAAAACCAGGAGGATAAAATATAGTGAAATCAGGCTTTGTAAGTATAGTAGGTCGTCCCAATGTTGGGAAATCTACTTTGATGAATGCAGTAATCGGAGAAAAAATTGCTATAGTAACAGATAAACCTCAGACTACCAGAACTCGTATTCAAGGTATCTATACAAGTGACCCGGGGCAAATTATATTTATCGACACTCCAGGCATTCATAAGCCTAAACATTTATTGGGCGAATACATGGTCAAAGTATCAACCCGTACTCTTTTAGAAGTTGATATTATTTATTACATGACAGATGTCACCAGGCCTTTTGGCGGCGGGGAACAGTTTATTCTAAATCATTTTAAAGAGACTACCGTACCTGTTTTTTTATTGGTAAATAAAATAGATTTGGTATCAGAACAGAAGGTTGAGAATTATATTCAAGAATTTACGAGTCATATGAACTTCGAGGAAATTATTCCTCTATCTGCTACTCAAGGTGAGAATATACCTCGATTGCTGGAAAAAACCTTTGCGCATTTACCGGAAGGACCGCTTTATTATCCCGAGGATGATTTGACTGATCAACCGGTGTCTTTTATAGTATCTGAACTTATTAGGGAAAAAGCGCTAATACTGACCCGTGATGAAGTACCTCATTCACTGGCAGTAGAAATTGAGGAATTTAAAAATGCCCGGGATAATAAAGCTTATATAAGAGCGGTAATTTATACCGAAAGAGATTCGCAAAAGGGCATTATTATCGGTAAAAACGGACAGATGCTTAAAGCTATTGGGGAACAGTCACGCCAGGATATCGAAAAATTATTACAGACCAAGGTTTATTTGGATTTATGGGTGAAAGTCAAGAAAAACTGGCGCGACAGTGAAGCTAATCTGGGACAATTAGGATATCACTTTTAAATAAGTGATTTTAAGGGGAATTATACCAAATGATTGCTTCATATATGGACAGTACTAATTTAAAACCGGAAGCAACCCGGGCAGATATAATAAAACTTTGCCACGATGCTGTCAGGTTAAAAATGGCAGCGGTTTGCATAAATCCGTTCCGCCTTAAACTGGCAGTTGAGATTTTAAATGATACCCAGGTAAGTAAATGTACAGTAATTGGTTTTCCTCTGGGAGCAGAAAGATTAACGGCAAAATATTTGACCGCACGGGAATCATTGCTATTGGGTGCAGATGAATTAGATATGGTTATCAATGTTGGCGCGCTTAAGGAAAGCGATTATAGTTTAGTAGAAAATGAAATTAAACAATTAAACAAGCTTAAAAGCGAGTTTAGTTTTTTGCTTAAGGTAATTGTAGAGACAGCTTTACTAACTGAAGAAGAATTGGTGATAATGACAAAAATAGTTAGTGATTCAGGTGCCGATTTTATTAAAACATCAACCGGATTCTCAACGCGGGGGGCAAGTTTAGAAGATATTGCCGTTATAAACCGCCATAAAAGTGAAAAGCTGAAGATTAAAGCCAGTGGAGGAATTAGAACCGTAGATTCGTCTTTAGAGTTTATTGCAGCAGGAGTGCACCGAATAGGAAGCAGTAACGCCGGAGCTATTATAGAGGAGTGTAGAAATCGGGGAGGACTATTAAGGAGATAGTCCTTTTTATGTGGTTAAAAACAGTTTTGTTAGCAGTAATTATTATTACGTCATTTGTTCATATTATGGTGAATAATCCTGATGAGAGACTTAAACGCATTGTATGGCAACCAGTCTTGAGTTATTATGCTGCACAGATAAATTATACTGAGCATATTGACTTGATTTATACCCCGGGTATTCGCAAGTTAGCTATTCCCAAAGAGGATGTAGTAGTTAAAGCAGTTATACCAAATAATGATAATAATTATGAACAAATAGTTAACAAAGTGTTACAGACCAAGGGTTTTGCCCTTACTCAATGTTCAGCTATGGATAGCTGGCACACCAGCAATAAAGGTCAATCTTATCTTAAGAAAATGTACCGGAAAGGATATCGGGCAGTAGTATTTGATGGAGGCCATCATCTGCCCACACTCGGTTTAGTTCCGGATATAATAATTGTACCGCAAATGGCGGGTTATACGCTGCACAGCTATATGAGGGACGGGATGAAAATCGCCAGACTGGTTGCTTTGGCAGAGGAACTTAAGCTGCCAACCACCATAGCTGTTTTGCCACGCTGGGCAGTAATTAAACATGAGAAAGCTCTGGAAAATATTACACAGGAAATATTAGTCAATAATACTTACAAGGCAGCACCTGCTCAGGAAATTAATATAACTGCCGATACTCGTATGAGCAAATATAATAATACTATCCTGATATATATTAATAACCAGTATTATAAGGAGCCCCTTCTTTTGCTAAAAAGCATAAAGGGGCTGGGTACCGATGATGTAAAAAAAATATATCTGGCATTTGATTATAACAACATAAATAAACAGGAGGCTAAGGTTTTTGTTGCTTGGTTAAAAAAAGAATTGGCTATTGAGGTTGAAATGGTCAATGAACCGGTTAATTTTTTTAATGTTTTTTGGGGTGGGATATAGTGTATTATCGGAGTAATGCTATAATTCTTAAATCAATGGATTATCGGGAATCAGATAAAATTGTCACTGTTTTTACGGAAAGAGAAGGTAAAATCAGGGCGATTGCTAAAGGCACCAAAAAACCTAAAAGCAGCCTAAGAGCATGTATTCAACCTTTTGTATATTCATCGTTATACTTTAGCCGAGGCAAAGAAATGGACTTAATTACCCAGGGAAAACTGGTGGATTTTTTCGGCAATTCCCGCGAAGATTTACCTCGTACTTTATATTGCATTTATATTATGGAACTTTTAGATAAAAGTTTGATGGATAAAGTGAAATTACCTGATTTATTCAAAATTACGCTGGAAGTTTTAAACTACATTAATGAATCAGGTTACAAACCGGTAATAATCCGCTTTTTTGAAATGAAATTACTGATCAATCTTGGTTATAAGCCAATTCTGCTGGAATGTGTAAGTTGTGGTAAAAAACAGTTATCATTTGATTATCTAAGTCCGGCACAAGGCGGAGTAATTTGTAATGATTGTAAGAATAGTATTCAAGGTGCTTTGCCTTTATCCGGTGAAACCCTGGCAGTGTTAAAATTACTGACTAAAGCTAATTTAAATATGCTGGAAAGGCTTAAAATATCTAGTCTTGCTCAAGCCCAACTGGAGCAATTATTGGAAAGTTATTTGGAATACCACTTGGAAAGAAGATTTAATCTTAAAAACACCATTAGAAAACTGAAGAGCATAGCGCAACTATAATTGACACGTATTGTTGCGGTTGCTAAACTTATAAATAACTAAATAACAACTGGGAAGAAGAAGAGTAAAAGATATCTTACTTAAAAGAGAGTCGGGTTAGCTGAAAACCGATAAGAAGATACTTTGAAGGCGCTTTGGAGTTGCCGGGAGGAAAGCCATTTATGGTTAGTAAAACCCGGGCTAAGAGGTGGGCTTATTAAAAGTAAGCCAATCAGGGTGGAACCGCGGGTTAACTCGTCCCTGTCTGCAGGAGACGAGTTTTTCTATTTTTAAAAATGCTTAAGGAGGTTAAAATTGATGAATTTCCAAGAAATTATCCTTAACCTGCAAGAATACTGGGGCAAGCAAGGTTGTTTGCTTCAGCAGCCCTATGATGTAGAAAAAGGGGCAGGAACTATGAACCCGGCAACTTTTTTACGGGCAATTGGACCAGAACCATGGAAAGTGGCATATGTAGAACCATCACGTCGTCCGACTGATGGTCGATATGGTGAAAATCCCAATCGGTTGCAGCATTACTATCAATTCCAGGTAATTTTAAAGCCGTCACCAGACAATGTAATCGATTTATACCTTAACAGCCTTAAACAAATAGGGATAAACCCGCAAAATCACGATATCAGGTTAGTGGAAGATAATTGGGAATCTCCTACACTTGGTGCCTGGGGTCTCGGTTGGGAGATTTGGTTAGATGGTATGGAAATAACCCAGTTCACTTATTTTCAGCAATGCGGTAGTTTTGATTGTTTACCGGTATGTGCTGAAATAACCTACGGGCTGGAGAGAATCGCTATGTACATTCAAAATAAAGAAAGTGTTTTCGATATCGAATGGGTTGATGGGATCACTTATGCTGACGTCCATCACCAAACAGAAGTAGATTATTCACACTACAATTTCGAATTTGCTGATGTAGCTGCACTAACTACCATGTTCAACCTTTGTGAAAAAGAAGCACTGCAGATTGCTGAGCGCAATTTAGTCCAACCTGCCTATGATTATGTACTAAAATGCTCCCATCTATTTAATCTGCTTGATGCCAGGGGCTCTATTAGTGTTACAGAAAGAACTGGTTATATAGCCAGAGTCAGAAATCTGGCTCGGGTAGTTGCCGGTAAATATTTAGAGCAAAGAAAGAGTTTGGGTTATCCTCTTATAAAAGATGATGTACTGCGCAGGCATTTATTAGATGATAAGGAGGCTTAAGTAAATATGGCCAAAGATATGTTGTTAGAAATTGGTGTGGAGGAAATACCGTCAGCATATATGCCTAAGGCAATAGCAGACTTGAAAGAGAATGCTGCTAATAAATTAAGTCTGGCGCGATTAAATTATCAATCAATAAATAGCTTCGGCACTGCACGCCGTCTTACCCTATTAGTTAAAGGCATGGATGAGCAGCAGGCAGATGCTTTAATCGAAAACCGCGGACCTAAAAAAGCAGCAGCTTTTGACTCGCAAGGTAATCCCAGTAAAGCAGGTCTTGGATTTGCCAGAGGGCAGGGAATAGAATTTAAAGAACTGGAAGTACGAGAGCTTGCGGGTACTGAATATATGTATGCCATTAAGAAAAATAAAGGACTACCGGCACAGGAAGTTCTATCGGCTATTCTGCTGGATATTATTCAATCGATAAATTTCCCCAAGTCTATGCGTTGGGGTTATAACCAATTTAGATTTGTCCGTCCGATTAGATGGTTGCTAGCTATATATGATGATCAATTAATTGATATTAAAATTGAAAATATTGCTAGCGGCATGAACACTATGGGGCACCGCTTTTTATCCAGCGGACCGGTAGAAATAAAAAGTGTCACCGATTATCGTGAGCAGCTAAAAGCTCACTATGTAATTTTAAACCAGCAGGAGAGAAAAGAGACAATTTTTAAGCAAATACAAACTGTAGCTGCTGAAGTTGGTGGTGAGCCTATGGATAATGAAAAATTATTGGATGAAGTTACTTATCTGGTAGAATATCCAACTGCCTTTTTTGGCAGTTTTAACCCCTCATATCTGGAAGTTCCGCCGGAAGTTCTTACTACCAGCATGATTGAACATCAAAGGTATTTTCCGGTTTTTAATCAGGCAGGAAAGCTAATGCCTGGATTTATAGGTGTAAGTAATGGAACCAGCGATAATATTGATGTTGTCAGAGCCGGCAATGAAAGAGTACTGAAAGCTCGTTTAGAAGATGCGCTGTTTTTCTGGAATGAAGACCTGAAGAAAAATTGGGATGAAGTAGTTGAAAAACTAGATTCTGTCTTGTTTCACGAGCAATTGGGCACTGTAAGGGATAAGGTTTCCCGCCTGCAAAAGAATGTGGCCCTTATAGCCGGACAAAGCAGCAAGATTGATCTGGTGCTGGCTAATCGGGCAGCCTATCTTTGCAAAGCTGATTTAATGAGTAATATGGTATATGAATTCCCTGAGCTCCAGGGAATAATGGGCAGATATTACGCCAAAGAAGCTGGAGAAAAAACTGAAGTCTGCAATGCAATTTATGAACATTACCTGCCGCGCTTTGCAGGTGACGAGTTACCGTCATCACCAATCGGTATCGTTTTAAGCCTGGCAGAAAAGATTGACCATCTGACCTGCTTCTTTGCCATCGGCACCAAACCAAGCGGTTCACAGGACCCGTATGCATTAAGGCGTCATGCAATTGGAATAGCCACTATCATTCTGGATAGAAAACCTGGGATAGACTTGGAAAAAGCTATTGGTGATGCATTTGACAATTTGCCGGATATAAAGCTTAACCTCAGTAAGGAAGAAATAATAGGTGACGTCTTAGATTTTATACGGCAAAGACTCAGAAGTATTCTCTCGGAAAGAGGGTACTCATACGATGTTATTGATGCTGTTTTTGCTGCGCCAATAAGCGATTTGGAAGACATACAGCAACGCATAGAAGCAGTTAGCAATTTTAAGAAATCAGAGAACATAGAAAATTTTATGGTTGTATATAATCGCGCTAATAATTTAAGTAAGTCCTGGACCAGCGAGGACGTTGACCAACAGGTTCTGATTGAAGAGAGTGAAATAAAGCTATTAGCGGAAATTAAAAAAATAAATCTGCAGGTTAAAGCAAGTATAGAAAAACGTGATTATGTAACAGCATTAGAAAAAATAGTATTGCTGAGACCGTATGTTGATGCATTTTTTGATCAGGTAATGGTAATGACTCCCGACCTGCAATTAAAAGCTTCCCGTCTGGGAATGTTGAAAATAATAGCTAATTTGTGTAACATTATTGCAGATTTTAGCAAAATAGTTTAGAAAAATAGTTGAACATGTTCACCAAATTAAATATAGTATATATAATTGATAAAAATTGACCCAAAAAGTATAGCATAATTGGGCGGTGAAAATTATCGACTTAAATGAACGGCAGGAAAAGATACTAGCAATAGTAAAAAACAACGGGCCAATTACCGGAGAAAAGATTGCCAGACTATTAAAAGTTACTCGGGCAGCATTACGACCTGATTTAGCTGTTTTAACCATGTCCGGTTTTCTGGAAGCCAAGCCACGGGTGGGCTATAAATATAAAACAGAGAGAACCGTAAATGAGATCGGAAAAATATTAAATGGCTATCGGGTAAAGGATATCCAGTCAAGGCCGGTTATTATAAAGGAAAACTGCAGCATTTATGATGCTATAGTTACTCTTTTTGTAGAGGATTGCGGCAGTATTTTTGTAGTAAGTAATGACAATCTTTTGTCTGGCATAGTATCCCGTAAGGACTTTCTAAAGACTACTTTGGGGCAGGCTGATATACACAAAGTTCCAGTTAGTGTTATTATGACTCGTATGCCAAATATAGTTACTGCTTATGCGGAAGAAACAGTAGTTGCGGTAGTTAAAAAAATTGTGGAACGTGAAATAGACAGTTTGCCGGTAGTCAAATGTTTTCTCGATGTAGAAGGTGAAGAAAAATTTGAGGTAGTTGGAAAGGTAACTAAAACAAACATCGCCAGGCTTTTTCTTGACCTGGCAGAAATTGGGACTGAGGTGGTTTGAGGTTGACTAATCATTTGCCGGGAATCTATATATTATCAGATTCTATAGGAGAAACTGCAGAAATGGTGGTGAGGGCGGCTGCCAGTCAGTTTAATTCAGGTAACATGGAGATAAAAAGGGTTCCAAACATATCAGATACACAAACTATTGATGAAATCATTAACCAGGCCCGGGTTAACAAATTTATGATTGCCTATACTTTGGTGATCGAGGAGTTAGCTTTACATTTGAAAAAAGCAGCAGAGAATTCAGATGTAATATGTGTAGATATTCTGGGACCATTAGTTAGTGCTTTAAGAAGTGTAAGTAAAATTGAACCAAAAAGAGAACCGGGCTTACTGAGAAAGGTAGATGAAATGTATTACAAACGCATAGAAGCGGTTGAGTTTGCAGTCAGATACGATGATGGTAAGGACCCCCGGGGTATCAACCTGGCAGACATAGTTTTGGTTGGTGTTTCTCGTACATCCAAGACGCCGCTGTCGATGTACCTGGCTCATAAAAGAATTAAAGTAGCCAATGTTCCGCTGGTACCGGAAGTACCGCCACCCGAAGCATTGTTTAAAGCCGAAAAAGGCAAAGTAATTGGCTTAACTATAAAACCTGATTTACTCAACCATATCAGGACGGAGCGTCTGATGACACTTGGTCTGAAAGGTCAGGCCAACTACGCTAATTATGAAAGAATACTCGAAGAGCTTGAATATTCTGAGGAAATAATGAAGCGATTAGGATGTCCGGTTATAGATGTTACTAATAAGGCAGTTGAAGAAACTGCCAGTAAAATAATGGAAATATACTATAGGAGGATAAGTCATGTCTAGCAGATTCGTTTATTTGTTTGCAGAAGGAAGTTCTGATATGCGATCACTGCTGGGTGGCAAGGGTGCCAATCTGGCGGAGATGACATTAATAGGTCTGCCGGTTCCCCCGGGTTTTACAATTACTACTGAAGCCTGTAATGAGTATCTGGCTAAAGATCAGGAATTATCCAAGGAGATGTGGGGAGAAATAATAGCGGCACTAAGGGATTTGGAAGCCAAAACCGAGAAACTCTTTGGTGATAAAGATAACCCTTTGCTGGTTTCCGTAAGATCAGGTGCTCCAGTTTCTATGCCGGGCATGATGGATACTATTCTTAATCTTGGTTTAAATGATGAATCAGTAATTGGACTTGCAAAACTTACCGGTGACAGAAGATTTGCTTATGACTGCTATCGCAGGTTTATACAAATGTTTAGCAATGTAGTCCTGGACCTTGAACATGCTCATTTCGAAGCAATAGTCGAAAAGTATAAACGTAGACTAAGCTTGATTTTTGATTACGAAATCCCGGAAGCGGAATTGATAGGTTTAATTGATGAATATAAATCTCTGGTGAAAGAGAAAAAAGGGTTTAATTTTCCTCAGGATGTCAACGAACAGTTAAATATGGCAATAAAAGCGGTTTTCGATTCCTGGAATAATCAACGCGCTATAGTCTATCGCAAGCTAAATAAGATTGACAGCAAACTGGGTACTGCAGTCAACATCCAATGTATGGCTTTCGGCAATATGGGTGATGATTGCGGTACCGGGGTAGCGTTTACCCGTAACCCGTCAACCGGGGGTAATAAATTATATGGCGAGTTTTTGATTAATGCTCAGGGTGAAGATGTAGTAGCAGGGATTCGAACCCCAATGCCGATCTCTGAGTTAGAAAATAAACTTCCCACCGTTTATGATCAGTTTGTTGATACCTGTAATAAGTTAGAGAACCATTATCGTGATATGCAGGATATTGAATTCACTGTGGAAAAAGGTAAGCTTTATATGCTGCAGACCAGAAACGGAAAACGTACGGCCAAAGCAGCTGTAAAAATTGCCGTAGATATGGTTAAAGAAGGCATTATTACAATTGAAGAAGCCTTACTCAGACTTGATGCCAACCAAATCAGCCAACTTTTACATAGACAAATTGATTCTAATCATACCATTGCTGCTATAGCCAGCGGTCTGCCTGCTTCTCCAGGTGCTGCCTGCGGAAAAGTTATATTTAGTGCTGATCAGGCTGAAAAGATGGGAGAGGCAGGGGAAAAAGTTGTCCTGGTCAGAAGTGAGACAACTCCTGATGATATACACGGCATTATTCATGCTCAAGGTATATTAACATCACGAGGCGGCATGACCTCACACGCAGCAGTTGTAGCCAGAGGAATGGGAAAACCTTGTGTCTGCGGTTGTGAAATGCTTAAAATCAATGCCGAGAAACACTGCTTTGCAGTTAATGGAACCATAGTTAAAGAAGGAGACATTATTACTATAGATGGTGCAACCGGCAATGTAATGCTTGGTGAAGTACCTATGATTGAGCCTACTCTTTCCGATGAATTTGAGCAGCTTTTAAAATGGGCTGATGATATTAAAAATCTCTCCATAAGAGCTAATGCCGATACTCCCCAGGACGCTGCAAGGGCAAGAGAATTCGGTGCAGAAGGTATTGGGCTGTGCAGAACGGAGCATATGTTTATGGCATCTGAAAGGCTGCCGTTTGTGCAGGCTATGATTCTGGCAGAAGATGTTTCGGAGCGGGAAGCGGCACTGGAAAAACTGCTGCCAATGCAGCGGGATGATTTCTATGGTATTTTAAAAGCCATGGCACCATTCCCGGTAACTATCAGGTTATTAGATCCGCCTTTGCATGAATTCCTGCCAGACTATGAGGTATTATTACTGGAAATAGCAGAGATGAAATACAATAAAATAAATAATCAGGAATTGTATGAAAAAGAAGAACTGCTTAAGAAAATACATTCTCTGGCAGAAAAGAATCCTATGCTTGGTCATAGAGGTTGTAGACTGGGCATAACTTACCCGGAAATTTATCGCATGCAGGCGCGGGCAATCTTTGAAGCAATGGGTATGCTGAAAAAAGAAGGAGTAGATACTGTCGCAGAAATAGAAATACCATTAGTAATGGATGTTATTGAGCTTAGTCTGCTTAAGTCTGAAATACTTGATGTGTATGATAACTTTTTGCCAGAACTGGGTATGGAATTAGATTTTTGTATAGGAACCATGATCGAGTTGCCACGGGCCTGTGTTACTGCCGACATAATAGCTCAGGAAGCTGAGTTCTTTTCGTTTGGAACCAATGATCTGACTCAGACTACTTTTGGTTTCAGCCGTGATGATGCTGAAAGCAAGTTTATACCAGTCTATCTTGACAAGAAAATAATCAAAGATAATCCCTTTGCTGTATTAGATAGAAATGGTGTTGGTGCCTTAATGACAATAGCGGCAGAAAAGGCCAGAAGGATAAAACCAGATATTTTATTAGGTATCTGCGGTGAGCACGGGGGAGAACCGGATTCAATTGAGTTTTGCCACCTAATCGGGCTTAATTATGTAAGCTGTTCACCTTATCGAATACCGGTAGCAAGACTTGCTGCTGCCCAGGCCGCTATTAAAAATAAGGGTCAATCAAAGTAAGGCTTAAAAAGCATGGTTGGGAGTTCTTAAAGCATTATAAAATAAAGCTTCGATAAGCTTATTACAAAATAAATCAAGGGTATTGTCTCTTAGTGATTCCTAGGGGCAGTACCCTGGTTTTTTTCGTTCTATGTTAGAATTAAATAGTCATTGGAATCTTTTAGTTAGGTTGATAATGTAAAAAGAAGTTGAGGCGAAAAATGAAAGCTAAAACGAAAAAAAGAATTAAAATATTCGGGCTTCTAATATTTCTTGCTGTACTGGTGTTTAGCATTTTAATTCTGTACGGCAATTATCAGATCAGTAAGATCCCCGGAATGTCATATAAAGAAGTCTTAAATTATACCACGCAAGGGAATAAAGATGCCCTAATAACCGTTGGAATCATTAGAAATGGAAAGATGGAGTATACCGTTTATGGAAATAATGGAACGGTTTTACCTCAGTATGAATACGAATATGAAATTGGTTCCTTGACAAAGTCATTTACCACTTCTTTAATCAGCAAAGCAATTTCAGAAGCAAAAATGGATTTGGACGCACCGATAAACAACTACATTTTGCTTCCGCAAAAGGCTTATTACCCAACATTAGCAAGTTTAGTTACACATACATCTGGTTATAAAGCTTATTATTTTGACCGGCAGATGGTTTTGAATTTTTTTGGTAGGCAGAGTAATGATTTTTACGGAATTACTATTGAATCAATAATTAATAGGGTTGGTGAAACTGATTTAAAGGATAAGGCCTACCCATGGGTATATTCAAACTTTGGAATGGCTGTTGCAGGACAGTGTGTTGCGGAAGCTTATGAAAAAGATTATCGTTCACTTATGAACGGATTTGTTCAAACTGACCTTCAATTGAAGGATACAAGAGTATCTGATGGAGCAGGAGATTTAACAGGATATTGGCAATGGAAAGAAAACGATGCTTATCTTCCCGCAGGAGCATTGATTTCTAATATCATTGATATGATGCAATACTGTAAACTGCATATGACAGAAGAAATTCAGTATTTGGCATTAACGCATGAAAAATTAATTGATGTCCAGGGAAGCCCTGCCTCTTTTGAAGAGATGGGTATTCGTGAGGATGCGATGGCTATGGGATGGATTCTCGATGAGCAAAATGGGATTATATGGCACAATGGGGGGACGAGCAAATTTAATAGTTTTTTGGCTTTTGATAAAGATCGTCAGATTGGTGTCGTCATTCTTTCTAACCTTGCACCGAATTATAGAATTCCCGCTACAGTCATGGGAATGAAGCTCATGAAGCAATTGCAGACAGAGCCATAGTATGGCAGTACCTACTTGATATCAACATTAATACCGTATTAAGCAAAATAAAATGATTCGCTTTTATTTAATAGTTCAGCGATTTTGGCTGCTAATGTAACCTGATAGCTATTCGTAAGAATATTAGTAAAAAGGGTTCTAAACAATTAGGGAAAGTTGAATATTACAGTTTATAAACACTATTTAATACTTAACGCATTATTTTTATGTTCTTCACCTAAACTAACTGAGCTATAGTGTAATTTAACTAAGGTGCTCTCTATTTAGAGTGCCTTAGTTTTTCTTCTGGATTAATAATATAATTTTAGAATGGTAATATTTACTTTCCGGGTGTTGCGGGAAAAGTCTTAATAATAAAGGAATCATATGTTTTATGTAGTATTTTAATCTTAACTAATGAATGCTAAGAATGCTTGTTGTATTAAAGGAGATTAACTTTTGAATATCCGTGAAGATATTGAAAATCGTGAAATAAATATTCTAAGCCCCCTGGCCGCCAAGGCTAAATTCTCTTGGGGGCGTCAGAAAACAGAAGCACCTGAAGAAATTAGAACATGCTTCATGATTGATCGTGACCGTATTGTTCATTCTAAGTCGTTTCGCCGTTTAAAGGATAAAACCCAGGTGTTTATCGCACCGTCAGGTGACCATTACCGCAGCAGGCTTACACATACTTTAGAAGTAAGCCAAATAGCCAGAACCATTGGTGCAGGCTTAAATCTTAATATTGACCTGATTGAAGCTATTGCTTTGGCACATGATGTGGGCCACACGCCTTTTGCCCATGCGGGTGAAATAATATTAAACGAATTATTAGCAGAAGGTTTTAGGCATAACCAGAATAGTATCAGAGTTTTAACCCGAATCGAAAAGCATCGGGAGGAAAACGGTCTTAATCTAAGTAAAGAAGTATTAGATGGAGTGCTATATCACAGTGGTTATGGCAAAGCTAAACCGCAGGCCTCTACTTTGGAAGGACAAATTATTCATCTAAGTGATAAGATTGCTTATGTCCAACATGATATTGATGATTCTATCAGAGCAGGACTATTAAAGCTTAAGGATATTCCTGCTGCTTTTCTGGATGTTTTAGGCTATACCCACAGTAAGCGCATTGCTACACTGGTAACCGACATTATTGCCAATACAAGCCGCTCCATGGCAAGCGGTGATAATATTTACGTAAGTTTTAGTCCCCAAATTGATGAAGCATTAAAAGGTCTGCGACGCTTTTTGTTTGAATTTATTTATGAAGGTCCGGTTTGTCTGGCGGAGCGAAGTCGCGCCATTTTTATTATTGAACATTTATTTAATTATTATAAAGAGCATCCTGAAAAGATGACTGAGCTTTATATACAAATAGTGGAACAGGAGGGGTTAGAAAGAGCTGTGGCAGACTATATATCAGGAATGAGTGATGCATATTGTATAGCTTTATTTGAGGATATATATGTACCTAAATCCCTGGTTCCAAATGCAATAAAAAAGTCTTGCTCAGACTAATCGTGTATATTTTTTGACAATTAGCAGGATTTTTTTCCGATACATAGAATAGTAGGTGAAGTGATGACAAGATATTATGATGACAATATTATTGAAGACATTGAAACGCGACTAGATATAGTTGATGTAATATCTGAAACAGTTAATCTTACCCGTAAGGGCAATAACTATTGGGGAATATGCCCATTTCATGCGGAGAAAACGCCCTCTTTTAGTGTCAGTGCTGAAAAAAGCATGTTTTATTGTTTTGGCTGCCACACTGGGGGAAATATGTTTTCCTTTGTTATGAAACGAGACGGGGTTGAATTTAAGGAGGCAGTTGAAACATTAGCAGCACGTGCCGGAGTCAAAATAATTTCTGCGACACGTAAAAAGGATGACAAAAAAGCAAGAGTCCTTGAGATTAACAAGGCGGCTAGTGAATATTATATGCTGTATCTTTTGGGGGATCAAGGTAAGACGGGCAGAGAATATGTTGACCGCCGAAAAATAACTTCGCAAAGTATCAAAGAATTTCAGTTAGGACTAGCTCCTGAGCAATGGGATAATTTGGAGAAATATTTGCTTAAAAAAGGTTTTACGCATGAAGATGTGCAATCATCGGGATTAATAAAACGCAATGAAAATAGAAACAATTATTATGATATATTTCGCCATCGTCTGATGTTTCCAATTTTAAACACCAGCGGAGATATTATTGGTTTTGGCGGAAGAGTCATTGATGAATCTACTCCCAAATACCTTAATACCGCTGAAACTGATTTATTTTCTAAACGTAAAAATTTATATGGATTATTCCAGGCCAAGGAGTTTATTCGTAAAGCTAATGAAGCCATATTGGTAGAAGGTTATATGGACTGCATCAAACTGCATCAAGCCGATATTAAAAATGTTATTGCTTCTCTAGGAACTGCTTTTACCGGGGAACAAGCAAAATTGCTTCTGCGCTATACAGAAAATGTATTGATATTATATGACGGTGATGAAGCAGGGCAGAGGGAGACACTGAAAGCTATTGAAGGTCTAAGTGAACAGGGAATTAATACATTTGTTACCAGCTTACCTAACGATATGGATCCGGACGATTTCTTAAACCAATATGGAAAAGAGGAATTTTTAGATTTTATAAAGAATAATAGAATAAGTCACATAGAATTTAAAATTGATAGATTTTTGCATATATCGCCGGAATTAAATATGCAAAATAAAGTGAAAATAATCAATCTGGTCAAGCGGGACATCGACAGGTTAAAGAGTGAAGTGGAAAAAGATTACCATATTAAAGTTTTAGCCCGCAAATTGATGATTGAAGAAAATATAATTTATAGAGAATATAAACCACAAGCTAGATACAGGGAGAAAGAAGGTATATTACGGAATAAAACTGAGATAATAAGAGATAATACAAACTACGGCAATTATAGTATAGAGGAGAAAATATTGGCAGCAATATTGGAAGATCTTAATAAACTAAGCGTAATAAAGAATAGCATTGGATTAGATTTTTTTACACAACCTGAATTAGCCCTACTGGCTAATTATTACGATAAGTTGTCTGGAGATAGCTTAAATAGGCAAAAAGAATTAAAAATTTGGGCAATTGAACAAAACTATGATGGGATAATGGCCAGAATATCCTTTTTATTTGGAGAAAATCCTTTAAATGATATTGAAATAAATAACTTCATTCAAGGAATTATAAGACAAGAAGAAAAATTACTCTGGCAAAATATGTTTGGAGAGCTTAATAAACTGAATAATTACGGTGATTTTAATAATTTGCTCAGCTTTATACTTAATTTAGATACATTCTTAAACAATTTCCAGGAAGGAGGGAAATCGTGAAATCGGATAAAAAACTAGCTGAATCAATAAGCATTCTAGCAGAGAAAGGCAAGAAAAAGAAAAGCCTTTCTTATGAAGAAATTGTCGATGATCTGCAAAGCTATAACCTAGAACCAGATAATTTAGATGATATATTAGAACACCTCCAATCCCTGGGAATAACTGTCGGAGCGGAAGGCGAGCATGAGATAGATAATGAAGAAGATAGTGAGAAGGAAAACGTCGAGACTGAGGAAGTAAATGTTCCTGACGGAATCGAAGTAGATGATCCAGTTCGTATGTATCTCAAAGAAATTGGCCGAGTACCACTTTTAAAAGCCGAACAGGAAATGAATCTGGCGCAAAGAATCGAAATGGGAGAAGATGAAGCTAAAAGACAATTAGTGGAGGCTAACTTAAGACTGGTTGTCAGCATCGCCAAGCGATATGTCGGGAGGGGTATGCTGTTTCTGGACCTCATTCAGGAAGGTAATCTGGGATTAATGAAAGCGGTAGAAAAATTTGACTATCGTAAAGGCTTTAAATTCAGTACCTATGCCACCTGGTGGATAAGGCAGGCCATTACCAGAGCAATAGCTGACCAGGCAAGAACTATTAGAATACCCGTACACATGGTAGAAACTATCAATAAACTATCTCGTATCCAACGCAGCTTGTTGCAGACATTGGGCAGGGAACCGACTCCATTGGAAGTTGCGGGGGAAATGGATATCCCGGTGGAAAGAGTTATAGAAATAATGAAAGTAGCCCAGGAACCTGTTTCACTTGAAACGCCCATTGGTGAAGAAGATGATAGCCACTTAGGTGATTTCATTACTGATGAGGAAGCGGAGTCACCAGAAGAATCAGCATCGTTTGTATTACTGCGCGAACACTTAGATGGTATTCTCAATACTTTAACAGAGAGAGAAGAAAAAGTACTAAGACTTCGTTTTGGTCTTAATGATGGAAGACCCCGTACCTTGGAAGAAGTAGGGCAGGAGTTTGGAGTAACCAGAGAAAGAATTCGCCAGATAGAAGCTAAAGCCTTGAGAAAACTAAGACATCCTTCCCGCAGCAAGAAGCTCAAGGATTATATTGAATAAATCATGCTTCGCTGAACTACAACTATTGACAAGAGATGTCGGGCAATATATAATATTTCTTGTTGAGTCTCTGAGGCGGTCCTCGATAGCTCAATGGTAGAGCATCCGGCTGTTAACCGGAGGGTTGTAGGTTCGAGTCCTACTCGAGGAGCCAAATGATAATATTAGCGGTAACCCTTACAGTTACCGCTTTTTATTTCCAAGATAAATCTCGCAGGAATTAAGTTTTACTATTGACCTTTTAACAGATATTTAATATACTAACTCTTGCGGGGTTTCAAAGTATCCCGGGCCTATAGCTCAGTTGGTAGAGCTACCGGCTCATAACCGGTTGGTCCC
>CAZLVY010000028.1:0-18080 GCA_964563125.1 uncultured Syntrophomonas sp.
GCGCTGGCTCATTCCCAGAGCCAGTAAACGATGATGCAAATGATCTTTATCCGGTTTAAAAATAGGGGCTTTATTGTTTATACGCCTAATAATGGCGAAAAATGTATCAAAAATCGGTATACCTAAAATAACAATCGGTATGAATAATGATATTAATGCTGCACTTTTGGCTGTACCCATTATAGCCAGACAAGCTAAAATAAAGCCTAACAGGTTTGAGCCTCCATCACCCATAAAGGTCTTGGCCGGATAAAAGTTGTGCGGCAAAAAACCTGCAACTGCAGCAACCAGTAAAAAAGCCAACAGGGCTACTTCGCTTTGCCCCTGCAGCAGCGCAACTATACCCATGGTTATACCGGCTATTGCTGATACGCCACCTGCCAGGCCATCTAATCCATCAATCAGATTTATAGCGTTAGTCACTCCTACCATCCATAAAAAGGTCACAGGTATACTTAAAAGACCTAAACTTAAAATGCCATCAAATGGATTAGTAACAAAATGCACTATAATACCAAAATAAATAGCAACTGCCGCGGCTATTATTTGTCCGGCTAATTTAATCCAGGCGGATAACTGGTAAACATCATCTAACATTCCTACTATAAATATTATGCAGGCTCCTGCTATTAATCCCATATAGGGACCAGAAATATCTAAAGCTACAATAGCGGCAATAATAAAGGCCACAAAAATAGCCAGTCCTCCCAGACGCGGCATGGCTCCGGAGTGAACTTTTCGTTGGTCCGGTTTATCCATGGCTCCGATTCGGTCGGCTAATTTAATTACTAATGGCATTGAAAAATAAGCTATCGTAAAAGCTAATACAATTGCAATTATTGATAAATAGGACATAACATTAAATAAACTCCCCTCCATAGTATAGGCTAATTCTATCACCGCATGCCTCAGCTTGTCCATATGCCAACTTTAGGGAAGGTCAATTTGTAAACATCTATAAATTAAATACTATTTTAGAACAAAATACTTGCACCATGTCAAAAAATTCTGCGGGAAATTACTAATTCCCCGCAGAATTATTATAAAACTACTATATTTTGTCTATTTTAAATCATTACTATTGCCACCGTTGGTATAATCGTTCCCCAATCCAAATTATGATAATAGTTAAAATGCCTAGGATTATACCTACTAATAATCCGCCCCAGGTACGCTGGAAAGATATGCTTACGGCGGTGAAAACATGAGAGAAGCTGTTGACCATTGATATCGACCCCATTACTACCCCCAAACCCAGGATAAGCACTATAGCTTCATTTTTATATTTATGATAAAGATATACCAGGGCAAAAAGAGCCGGATAACCAATAATTATTTCTTTAAAGCGGGGTCTGGCTATAAATATAGTCTCTAATATCTCTCTGGTACGCAGCTCGAGTGAGGATACTGATACAGTGTTACCGCTGCGGGCCAGATACAAATATAAGCCCATAAGACCTATTAGCGATAAGCCCAATATTAAGTAGTTGGGAGAAGTCCGCAAAAAATCGTTTAAGAATTTTTTGATGCCGGTCACACCATGAAAAGCAAACAGATAATTTAAAACAAATAACATCAGTGGTGCCAGAAAGGCTACTTTAACTCCACGAAAATACTCAACATTCATTATATAGGTAATGTCAGCCAAACTGGTTACTATGGTATACATGCCTATAGCATTGATGCCCAGTATAATAGCTAATGATGCGGCTAATTGCTGCCATATGGGCCGTTGATTATTATCCCGCCAGTAAAACAGCGCCAATAAACTGGAAAAGGCAGGATAAAGGATCGCTGCTCCCAGAGCATACAATTTGGTGAAGTCAGTATTCATAAATAAATTTATGACCAAACAGCCCAGAACTCCCAGCGCCGCAAGCAGCATAAGTGTTCTTTTCCGCAGTCTGAATAGATAACTAAGATATAACAGTGAAGCTATTAAAAGGCTCAGGGAAACAGCCAGACGGTCATAATTGCCCGGCATAGCAGCGGACAGCTTATTCAGAGGTTGATTTACATTATAGCCTTTTTCGTCAATAGTCTGGTGAAAGCGTGCGGCTGTTTCCAAAGTATCTTCAAGATTAACTGAATGATGTATTTTTTCATTCTGGAAAGGTACCAGATAAACAATGCGAATACTGCGATCGATAACTGCCCTTACCCAGCGGTAATATCTTTCATCGGCTTCTTTCAGGTACTCATCATTACGGGTGGAATAAACCCTGTTAATTGAGTAATTGGTATTATGCATCAGTTCGTCAATGCCGACCTGATCTAAATAGCCTAATTGAAAAGATGTTTCTATGATACCAATGGTCAAATTGTTTTCATTAATTACTGCTTGCATAAGGTCAATATTATCTGGGAAGCCGCTGATTTCCATACCATCAAAAATCATATATTTGGTAGCAAATTGCTTTACTATGTCACTGTATTCTTTTATAAACTCAGTATTACTGCCGTTAGTATTACCTGGTGACAGAACTATTTCAAAGCCTCTGGTCTTAAGCTCTTGCATTAATTCTTGGTCAAATCCGATTCTTAAATCAGGCTTTTTAATCTCACCTTCTACCTGAACCGGTTGAGGAATCTCAATATTCAGCAGAAAAAGCTGCTGCCCATCAAGCTTAATGGTGATAAGCTCATCAGCGCTGAGGCGCTTGCTCAGATTTTCTGCAATAAATGCCGCGGTTTTTTTATTGGTTGGTCTAATTACTAAATTAGCCGGGTTCATCTCTATTCCCTGCAGGCTTTGCAGAAATTCTTCCTCTAATTCCGGCCTGGTAGTCTGCAGCCCGGTATAAAATTCCGCCCAGCTGGAGACCACAGCATTACCCTGATATTCCAAGTCACGAGCTGTTACTTCCTTCAGTGTTAAATGCGTAACTCCACTTTCCTGCAATCTGCTGAGAACATCGTCCAGGTCATAATTGGAACCATTAGCTGTCTTTTGAAATTCGCGGTAATCAGCTGTAGTTATTACAGAGCGGTTGGCCTGTTCATTACCAATACGCAAAATTATTCCATTCATAGAAAACAGCAGACTGATTATCAACAACAGCCATAAAATATTTTTACCATTTATTTTCATAGTTTAGACTCCCCTCTGAGGTTAAATTCATCAGTTAACTTCATAAAATAAGCTAATACCACATATATTAAGCCGCCTAATAGCGCCGGCAGCAGGAATGAAAACAGTATTCCTTCCCGGCCAAGGCGGGCAAACAAGATAATAATCGTTACCATGCCCAAACTGGGAATTAAAAGTTTAATAATGAAAGTCCAAAAATCACCGTCCAAAAAACTGCCTACTTCCCGGGTTACCATAATTCCGGTTATTAACGCATAAAGCGTTAAAGCAAACGCCGTTGACGAACTTAAGGCAATAATACCATAATTCAAAAACGACCAGTTTAAAACTACATTGACTGCTAAACATATTATACTGGCCGTCATAGGAATGGTGAATTTTTTTAATGAATAAAATACCCGGTTGAAAATTTCCTGACAGGCATAGCCTATAACAGCAAAACTATAGAAAAGAAAAGCATTGGAAGTCATCAAAGTCGAATTACTGGTAAAAGCACCCCGTTCATATATGAGTGAGATCAGTTCCTGATTAAAATATACTACTACGATCAGGTATGGGACCAGTATAAAAAGCAATATTTTAAAAATGTTTTTAAGCATAAAGCGGATCTGGGAAAAATTCTTTTCCAGGCTATATTGTGATAAGCGAGGGAAAACCACACTGGACATGGCCACGATAAAAACTCCGGTGACCGTTACAAAAAGATTGCTGCCAAATGCTAATGCAGATGTTGTGCCTTCATCCAGGTGAGTACCATAAGAACGGTCCACAATCAGGCAAAGCTGCAGGAGTGAGTTTCCCAATAGAACCGGCATAAGCTGTTTTAGCATTTTTACCGTATAATTTTCTTTGAAATCGAGCCATGACAGCTTATATTTTTCTTTAACTAATACCGGCAGCTGAATCAACAGCTGTAAAAGCCAGCCGATGGTAGTCATGTAACTGATAAATACGATATCTGCCCCTTTGAAAATAAGGGCTAAAATTATCAGTATATTAAAAGGTATGCTGATAGCGGCGGCACGTAAAAAGTGCCCATGTACCTGCAAAATTCCAGTAGTTACAAAGGTAAGGCTAACAAAAAGGAAGGTTGGCAGCATTATCCTGGTTAACAGGGCAGCAATCTGAGCAGCTTCACCTTCAATACCCGGTGCTAAAAGCCGGGCTAAAGTCGGGGCAATAATTATCCCCGCGATGGTAATAATCGTACCCCAGAGGGTAACCTGGGCATATAAGCGCGAAATATAGCGATCGCGCTCCTCTTTGGTACAGTTGCTTATGTAATAAGTTAGATTGGGAATATTAATCGAAGACAACGCTGTTCCTATGCCGGAAAAAAGCAAATTGGGCAGACTGAATATGGTTTGAAAAATGTCAGTGATGATGCTGGTACCAAAAATGGAAGCGAAAGCAATTTCCCTTACAAAACCTAAAAGCTTGGCAATGAAAATAACCACTGATACACCTATAAAAGTTTTACCCGTTTCCTGATTGTTGTTTTCCATAAAAGTTTCCTTCCAGTTAAAAAAGTAGCAGCTTGATATAGTTAATCTTTTAAAAGCGATAATGCCAGACGGGCATTTTCAGCCGATTGGTTTCGCAAGCCTGCTGCAATTTGTTTCACAGAGTCCTGGCGTTTTTTATCATTTAGCAGACTGTTTATCGATTGCAGCATAGCTTCAGGTTCACATGCCAGAGATGGCAGGGCAAAAATGTTTAAGAAAGCGTCAATTTTAGGATCATAGGAGATTCCGGCAAAAGGTACCCCGCTATTGGCAGCAAAAATAAGCGCATGAAGGCGCATACCTATCATAAAATCAAGTTTGGCAATCAGAGCCAGATGTTCATCACTGCTTAAATTCTGCTCAATAATAACAGCTTTATTTTTCATTAGCTCAGCAACCCGCTTAGATTCTGCCACATCTTCCGGGAAGGCCATGGGAATAAATACAATTTGATACTTCCCTGCCGCTGCCAGGCGATCTAGAACCAGGGCAAGATTTTTCTGGTATCCTTCCAGAGGCAGCCATTTACGGACTGCTACCCCTATAAGCGGTTTGTCTCCCAGTTGGCGTATAATTGGTAATAATTTATTACTTACGGTGGTTTGCGGTTCTAAATAAAAGACTGGGTCAGCCGTAATTTTGAGCGGCGGTTGGGTTACTCCAATGCTGTGCAGCAATTGGGCTGACTCTTCATCACGCAGTGTGATCAAATCAACTTTATTAGCAATTAAACGCATCAGCCAGCGGCTCAGCTTCAGATTTATCGGTCCCACTCCCTGGGCGTAGAAAATGACCGGTTTGCCTAAAAACTTGGCTAAGGCTACAACACTTATATAATAAGGGAGAGAGCGGGCACTGGTTACATCCTGAAAGATGCTTCCCCCGCCGCTGATCAAAAGATCACAGGTTAAAAGCTGCCAGAATACTTTAAAAGGATTCATATAATAAACTGCCTTAACCCTATGTAATAAAGCAGTCTGATGGGGTGAACCAGAAAATACCACAAACTGAGCCTGCGGGGCAAGTTTTCTAATAGATGAAGTTATAGCCGCTAAAAGGGCCTCATCGCCAGCATTATCAAATCCGTAATATCCTGACAAAGCAATTTTCAATGCATAAACTCCTTTTATTAAACTCCCCGACTAAATGCTATCCACTGTGTATCTTCTGTATAATATATTAAATTGGCAGTGACCGCCAACTATTCTTTTGTTATTATATTAACTGGTGCCTGTCACAAAGGGTATATTTATGATAATAAATAAAATTACAATATATTGCCACCGCTATTTGGTGATATTAATTCTATTTTGCCCGATTAAAGCGAAAGTTCCTTAATAATAACCCGTAATTTATTGCAATCATGCTTTTTAAGCTTAAAGGAGAATTATCTTAATGAAAAAACTTCGTTATACTTTTGCCATTACAACCGTCCTAATTATGTTCTTTTTTCTTAATCCGGCGCTTCAATTAGCATCCGGTGCACCTGTGCCGGTCTCGCCGGAAGTAGAGTTAAAATTAAACTATCTTACCTATATTAACCCGGCTGATGGCTATCAATTAGTCTATCCTGCTCAAATGAAAATAGATGAATCCCTGCCTGCCCTTCGTACTGTAATATCTGATGACAAAACCCGCATGGAAATTTATTATGACAATTTCACTGGTTCTGCTGCAGTAGGTTCTGTATACTCTTATATAAATTACGCTAACCGTTTTACGCAAAACACTCAGTATCATCGAGTGCTGGAAGACCGCTACCTGACGATAAACGGTCACTCGGTGCATATTTTAAACTGGTACCGGGACAAGCTTCTGCGGATTGCTGATGATAAGAATTATTATCTGTGTGCAGAGATTATTAAGAATACTAAAGAAGTTTATACAATCTTTATTAAGTCCAGTCAGCCGATAAATGATTATATGGCTATATTAAATAGTTTTCAGCTAAGAGAAAAAAACCTGCCTGCGCAAATCACCTCTAAATTTGCTCCGCTGGAAAAAGACTGGAATGAGGAAACCGCCCTGTTTTATCAGGAATATTTTGTCGATAATGAAGCATTAACCTGGGGTATTTTTGAATATACTGCACCGGAAGAAAACGTAGTGCTCAATAAAATTGAAAAATCGATTAACTATCATTTCCCTATACTGCTGAAATATCAGATGTTAGATAACCCTTTCCCACTAAAGGCTTTACAGACTGCTTACGATGATAATCGCTATGTGGAATTGACCCTGCAAACCTTCTGGTTAAAGTTAAGTGATACCCGCAATGAAGCTATAACTTATGAAATACTGGAAGGTAAGTATGATCTCTTTTTCGTAAATTATGCGCAGAAGCTAAAAGCTTTTGGCCACCCGGTACTATTTCGCCTTAATAATGAGATGAATGGTGACTGGTGTAAATATTCCAGTTATTATACCTCCAAAGATCCGGAATTATTTAAAGCTATGTGGCGCCATGTCTATAATATTTTTGCCGCCGAAGGAGTAGATAATGTCCTCTGGGTGTGGAACCCCCATGACGTTTCTTTTCCGGACTTCAAAATTAACCATGCCTTAACTTACTATCCTGGTGATCAGTATGTAGATATCGTAGGTTTGACCGGTTATAATACCGGCAATTATTATGCGGGAGAAAAGTGGCGCGAATTCGAAGACATTTATGATCCGCTTTATCAGTCTTACAGTGACTATTTCAGCCATCCCTTCATAATAACTGAATTTGGTTCTAATTCCGCAGGTGGCAATAAGGCCGCCTGGGTTGATAATATGTTCCTCCATATTAATAAATACCCTCAGATAAAAGCAGCCATATGGTGGAATGGAACTGATTGGGATAAAGATATGCAGCCGGCGCGTATTTACCGATTGGATGAAAGCCCCTCAGTATTAGAGGCATTTAAACATGGTCTGGCTAAACAAACTAAAAGGTCAGACCCGCCAGTTGAAATAATTCAGCCGGTGAATACTGACCCTTCAAATAATTAGTCGCGGGGACGTAAAGTGGGAAACAGGATTACATCCCGGATGGAAGGCGATGCTGTCATCAGCATTACCAGACGGTCAATGCCTATTCCTAGCCCACCTGCAGATGGCATGCCGTATTCCAAAGCATTGAGATAGTCTTCATCCATCATATGGGCTTCCGCATCTCCGCCTGCCCGTTTTGCTGCCTGGGCCATAAAGCGCTCTTTCTGATCCAGCGGATCATTAAGCTCGGAAAAAGCATTAGCTATTTCCCTTTGCATAACAAAGAGTTCAAAGCGGTCCGTAAATTCCGGATGTTGTTCATTTCTTTTGGCTAGAGGAGAAATCTCTACCGGGTGACCGTATATAAAAGTAGGTTGAATGAGCTTGTCCTCGACAAACTGCTCAAACACTTCATTTATTATCTCACCGCGGTTAGCGGTTTCTTTTACATGCATAGATAAGCTTTCAACTGCCTGTCTGGCTTCTTCATCGGTTTTTATCCCGTTAAAATCAAGCCCGGTATTTTGCTTAATAACCTCAAGCATTGATATGCGCTGCCAGGGAGGACTGAAGTCTATCTGCGTTCCTTCGAACTCGGCGGTCATAGTGCCATTAATTTTATGCATAACCTGTGATATTAACTGTTCAGTCAAATCCATCATCGTTTCATAATCACCATAAGCCTGATAAACCTCTAACATGGTGAATTCCGGATTATGCCGGGTTGAAATGCCTTCATTACGAAAACTGCGGTTAATCTCATAAACTTTTTCCAAGCCTCCTACCAGGAGTCTTTTTAAGTATAATTCGGGGGCGATGCGCAGATATAATTCCATATCAAGGGCATTGTGATGAGTGACAAAGGGACGAGCCACCGCGCCGCCCGGAATCGGATGCATCATGGGAGTTTCAACTTCCAAAAATCCCTCTTCTTCCAGAAATCTGCGTATCTCCTTAATAATATGGCTGCGCTTAATAAAAACCTCTTTAACTTCGGGATTTACAATCAGGTCAACATAACGCTGCCGGTACCTGAGCTCCACATCTTTTAGACCGTGCCATTTTTCCGGCAGCGGATTTAATGATTTGGATAAATAGGTCATTTCAGTAACATGAAGGCTTATTTCTCCTTTTTGGGTAGTAAACACCCGTCCTTCGATACCTAATATATCGCCAATATCCAGCTTCTTGAAAATCTCATAACGATCTTCACCGAGTTCATCCTTACGCAAGTAAAGTTGAATATCTCCAGATAAGTCCTGTAAGTTAGCAAAGCCTGCTTTCCCATGTCTCCTTTTAGACATAATCCTTCCGGCTACTGTAACAATCTTATTTTCATATTCATCATACTTATTATGCAGGTCAGATGCCATAACACTACGCTGAAAACGCCTGCCAAAGGGATCAATGCCCATCGCTTTCAGTTCAGCCAGCTTTTCCAAACGAATTTTTTTTAGTTCATTAATATCCTGGGTTTCTTCATGTGACAACTTACCTCGCCTCCTTTCCAGCCGTGGAAAATGCGGCTATTTTTCTACTTTTATTATCTTATACTGTATTAATCCTACGGGAGCTTGAACTTTGACATTGGCATTAACTTTTTTCCCCATAATAGCTTTGCCGACTGGGGATTCATCAGATATTTTACCATCTCTAAGTTTGGATTCAACCGATGAAACGATTGTTACAATAATTTCCCGCCCTGATTTCACCTCTCGCAAAGTAACTTTGGATCCAAGTGATACAATATCGGTGCGAATTTCATTGTCTTCCATCAGGCGCGAATTTTTTAAAGTTTTTTCTAGCAGCATTATGCGGCCTTCGATGAAGGCTTGCTCATTTTTGGCATCTTCATATTCGGAGTTTTCCGAAATGTCTCCAAAAGCAATTGCCTGCTTAATACGATCAGCTACCTCTTCACGCTTGACTGATTTGAGATTTTCCAGTTCACTCTCCAACTTATGAAGACCCTCTTTAGTTAGTAGAACTTCTTTCTCTTCTGCCATTTAATCGCTCCTTACTCTTACTGGATTAAACTTATAAAAGCGAGACTATGCTCGCTTGTCGCCCAAAAAATTTCATCCCTGCTTACCAGGACAAAATCGCTTTTCCTTGATGGTATTATAAAGACCTTATAAGACCTTGTCAAGGAAGTGGTCCCATAATCCCCACCGGCGTCCAATTTCTTCCAACTCCCTAAAGTCGGCCTCTCTTTTTTCCGAGGCAATAATTGGTTCGGTATCTGTGTCCGAAAATCCTGTTTTTGCCCTTAAACAGCTTTCCATAATGGGGGCTAAATTAAAAAGGTTTGGTGCCAGCCCATCTTTAGCTAATCCCCTTTCCAACTCTGGAGCCAGGCTAGAGCTACAATTATTGAGAATAATTGTCAGAGCTGCACCTTTATAATTCTCCATAAGTTTATTATTATCTGCAAAAATGATAACTAAGTCGCCCTCTTCCCAATTCTCTGGAGTTAAATAACTGGTACTAACTGCCTGCCCTTTCTCATACAGCAGTTGATGGGCAAAGATTTCATCTCGATGCGGTGAAAAATTTTGTATAGAAACAGGTAGTTGATACTGGTCAAGACTGGATATAAATAGAGCAAAATCTTCGGCAGCACTTACAATTATTATTTTGCGCAGGTCGTGCCTGCTCAGATAGGCTTTTATAAGGACATGGGCCAAAGCCTTTATGAACTCTTCGCCGAAAATTAATTCTTGCCTGGGATATATATCCGGAAAAATATCTTTTAGTCGACGGTCAACTGCCAGATTAGCTAGATTATATTCTTCCAACAGACATTGTGTCTTTTGGGCAATATCTTTATGCCTCTCCTGCTGCAAAATGTTGAGATTGCCCACCCCCAGGGGAAGCAGAATATTTCCACCGCGAGCATCTAAATAAGGCATATCAATAAGTTTTTCCAGGCGCGGGGCAAAAAATAACGGGGTCAGCCTGTCCAAAAATACTTTTTTGTATGCTAACCCCGTTTTAGTCTGATCTATTAAATTGAAAAAGGCAAAATCAAGGTCAAGCATTAAAGCTCCTTAAATCTACTATGCCCGGTTTCATATCCAGCTTTTTAATTACTTCATAATAATCAGCAGTTGTAACTTGATCAACTGGTTTATTCATAATCGTTACAATTAAGGCTTCAATTACATTAGTTCCGAAAGAGCGACCTCCCATATTCGGGGTGGTAGTAATTACTTTGCTGATTCCCCGCTCTTTGAGCAATATCATATCTTCCCGGGTAGTAGTATTAGTAATGATTATCTGACCATTCAGTTTTTCCGGCAGATAGCGGCGGATATAATTGAAGTCACCCGCTATAATATCTGCTTCATAATAATATTTCGCATATTTAGGAATTATGACTTCTTGTTTATCCCCGGTGGGATAAAGACTGTCAAAGGACATCCGGGTTATAATAGGTGCTGCAATAGAGGCAACCCATTTTAAAGTTTTCAGTGAGTGCATGGGAATAGGGAGTCCCACAGTGTATATTAAATCACCCAGAGTCAGTTTAGCTCCAACTTGTTCAAAAGCTTCCGCCATGCCAAAACGGTCGGCGGCTGAAACTATTAAAACTTTTTTGCCTCTTAAATCAACTATACCGTTTTCCTGCACATAATTAATACATTGGCGTTCCAGGGTATTTTTCAAACCACCGCCATCAAACATCGGTGTTATCTTGGCCTGGGCTATAATTTTTTTGGCATCTTTAATGGTATATCTTTTCCCGGCAATATGAAGATAAAGGTCAATGCCTCCCATGCCGAAAGCATCTACCTTACCATCCAAGGTACGGACTAAGGCAAGCGCTTTATCCCAATCTCCATCAGTTCCGATACGTTCAATAAGAAATTTCTCACCCAAGAATTCAGTCTCAAAGGAATGGTCTCTTTTTGATGATCCTAAACTCACACTTACTATACGTTTCAAACTGGTTTCACTCCCTTTAATTAATTTATTTTAACGCGCTGCTTTAAGAGTACGCAGAATCTTTTTCATTTCGTTCGGGTCTACCCATTTATCTTCGGTTATCGGTGATGGTCCAATTTCAATAGTTATTACCTGTGAATCAATAATTTTTTCCATCAGTTTCAATCTTTCATCAGAGCCGATTAAAATGACTATATCATAAGTACGGCTTTGGACAGTCAAACTCATTAATTCGTTCAACAGCTCTTTTCCATTGCGGTTATTGATAAAATCCTGTCTTTCCTGCTCAGTCATCAGGAAAATAAAATCAACACCTTCTTTTTCTAATATTTCATTGATTTCGTCTTTATTGAGAACCGGAAATCCTATGCAGGCTATTGATTGACCCTTACGCAATTCGCCTATTCCTTCCAAGCGTGATATAAAGGTACGATCTATCCCCAGACGGTCCGCGACTTCCTGCTGGGAAAAACCCTTGGACCTTAAAAGCAAAGCTTTTTTCAGGCTCTTTTCAATTCTCGGCCAACTGATGATTTTATCCTGAATGCGAAAGATTTCCATAGCCTCTCCTTCTTGAGCACAATCTTGTGTACATGATTTTAGTTTATTTTAACTTAATTAAGCAACCCTGGCAAGAAATTAAGAAGGAGCTGTGCTGAAATTTTAGTTTCGGACACAGCCCCTTTTAATAGTATCTCTTTAAGCCGACTGGCAATCTATTTTTACTCTTTCGATAATTTCAAGCATTTGCCTATAATCAGCAGCGCAGTTAATTTCTGCCTTAATACGGGCGGATCCGGGCAGACCTTTTAAATACCAGGATAGGTGCTTACGCATCTCTCTTACAGCGATATATTCTCCTTTTAGAGCAATAGTTAAATTGAGCTGCCGAGTGGCCATTTCCATACGTTCCTTTAGAGTTGGGGAAGTAACAATAATACTTTTTTCCACCAGTTGTACCGCCTGTTGAAAAAGAAATAGGTTGCCTAATGCAGCCCTGCCAATCATAACTGCATCACAACCGGTCTCATCTATCATTTGCAGCGCATCCCCGGGACTGGTAATATCACCATTACCTATTACGGGAATTGATACAGTTCTTTTAAGCTGTGCTATCTTTTGCCAATCAGCCTGACCGGAATAAAATTGCATCCGGGTGCGGGCATGCAGGGTTATGGCCTTTGCTCCTTCTTGTTCTGCTGCGCCACCAAGCTCCAGGTAAGTAAGGTTTTCATTATCCCATCCTGTTCTTATTTTTATTGTTACCGGTATTTTCACCGCTTTTGTTACTGACCTAATAATCCTGCGGCTGCGCTCGATATCAAGCATAAGGGCTGCCCCGCTCCCGTTTTTGATAATCTTGGGAGTAGGACAACCCATATTTATATCTATAAGATCAGCGCCCATAGTCTCGGCTATACGGGCGGCTTTTCCCATCTCTTCCGGCTCGGAACCAAAAATTTGTATGGCTACCGGTGATAACTCGCCTTTTATGTCTGCTAGTTTTTCGGTTCTGGCTTGCTTATAAATCAAACCCATATTATTTATCATTTCCGTAAATACTAGGCCACAGCCATTTTCTTTAGCCAGAATACGAAAAGCTTTATCCGCAACACCAGCCATAGGAGCAGCAAAAACCCGATTAGGTATTATAACATCACCAATTTTTATCATTCACTACCCCTTCACAAAAAGTGGCCCCCCCTGCGGGGCATATTCCATAGGGTATGCAACGTATGCGAGAGATTCTCGCTGTCGCTTTATTGTCCCCTGTTCATTTCATAAATTATTCGTAAGCCTTCTAAAGTTAGAAATTCATCTATCATATCAATAGCTTCTGTTTCTTCGGCAATAATATTTGCCAACCCGCCCGTGGCTATTACGGTTGGATTGAAATTTAGTTCGCTTTTCATGCGATTTATTATTCCTTCCACCTGCCCGACAAAGCCATATATAATTCCGGCCTGCATGCTGGCAACTGTATTTTTGCCGATCAGGCTTTTCGGTTTGATCAATTCTACCCGTGGCAATTTGGATGCCCGGGCAACCAGCGCTTCAGTCGATATCTTGATGCCAGGTGCAATCGCCCCGCCCAGATATTCCCCTACTTCATTAATTACACAAAAAGTAGTAGCCGTTCCGAAATCAACTATTATGAGGGGTCCCCCGTACTTATGGAAACCTGCTACAGCGTTTACTACCCGGTCAGCACCTACTTCGCGGGGATTCTCATACTTAATTGCCAATCCGGTTTTAATACCGGGACCTATAACTAATGGCTGACAATAGAAATATTTTTCACTCATTCCTATCAGTTCCATCATTAAAGTGGGTACAACTGAAGAAATAATTACTGCTCTTATATTAGTTTTATCCAAACCCTGGTCTTCAAACAAGCTTTTTAGGATCATACCGTATTCATCAGCCGTTCGCATATTATCAGTTCTGATCCGCCAGTGGGTTAGGAGGTTCTCTCCTTCCAAAACACCTACTACCATATTGGTATTACCAACATCAAAAACTAATATCATACTTACTCCTCCGGTACTTCTTATTTATTTTTGCAGTAATTTTACATTGTTTTGCAAGCAAACTGTTTAGATCCCATTTCTTTTAGTTTATATAAATTATAAACAGGGCCAGTTTCGTTTTCCAGCCATATTTTTCAGCTAACATAAACTCACCGTAAACTGCGACTATTTCGGTAATATTAATGCCCGTAGAATTGAAGCCCAAACTCGTCACAAAACTAATCCTGTGTACCAATCTTCATATTGTAATATCTTTTACTATGTATTATTAGTTTCCTTCTGGCTCTTGAGCAATACCCTCAAGAATCTCCGGCAAATTTCTACGATCTACCCTTATACCAAAATCAGCAGGCAGGTCGTCTGCCTTAACACCGGTTATCCTTTGGGCAATCAAAGTGCCGATTTCGGGATAAAAATGACTGGCATCATAATAGTTATCCATATTAAGGGTTACGGAATTTAAATCCATAAAATTATATATCTCACCAAATACTTCAACACTGTCAGTTAACCAGCGGGCATAATCAGAGTATAACCCTTTTTCCATCATTAGTTTAAAAAGCGGTGCAGAGACTGGTGTGGTAAAAACAATAAATTTAGTATCTGGATGGTCATTGCGCAGTTGCTGAAAAGTTTCCTTTACTGGTCCATATTTATAATCAGCATTATAAACTTGCTTACCATACCAATCGAGGTTGTTGGCTATAAGTATTTGTTTTTCCTCTTCACTGATATGATTAAGTCTTTTAATATTATGACGGTCATAGGTAAAATTTTGCATAGGATCATTTTTAGCTAAATCATAATTTTTGCGCGAATATTCTAATACATCAAGTGAAAGTAATGTTTTGTATCGATAACCTATCTCATCAGCCTGTTCAATATAATAACCAGGCGGTTCAAATTTGTTTAAATTCTGTACGTTTTCGTTAGTGGCAAAAAAATCCAGTCCAATTATAATATAGGCAAAATCCTGCCCATTCTTCAGGCGGGCATAATCAGCGTATTCACGGTACTCTGACAAAAGCATATTAT
The DNA here is from genome assembly GCA_964563125.1 of uncultured Syntrophomonas sp. Classification (GTDB taxonomy): domain Bacteria; phylum Bacillota; class Syntrophomonadia; order Syntrophomonadales; family Syntrophomonadaceae; genus UBA1368. The sequence goes on from CAZLVY010000028.1 coordinate 15,087, forward strand.
TAACTGCATAATTATAGGCATTATAGCCTTTGAAATCAGCTTGATTTATATAGGTAATACGGCTGCTGCCCATAATCAATGTTTGGTATGGTTGGGCATGAAAGGTAAGATGCCCGGTTTTCTGCTGTCTTTCATCAAAAGCTATTTGCACGGAATTATATTGGTTGGCATGGTTAAAATTCCACAAAGGATCAATATAACAGTTAAAGCCTGCTATGACCAAGAGCGGCAGCAAAATGATGATTAATACAGCTATTATCCAGTTAGTATATTTTTGCATACTGTTCCTTCCCTAAAAATTAAAATAGAGAAATTCACTTACTTTAGTCAGCATCAATATGGCTGTCAGGGCAATAGCACCAGTAAAAACTGCTGTCCACAAATTAGGCTGAAAGCGCTTTTGTAGTTGCACCGAATTGGGCAGCCAAATCACCACTAAAAAAACCGCACACATCAAAACAGCCGAATATAAATAGTCCTCCATCAGAAAACCACCAAATTTAATATTGTAAGTGCTCAGACGGCTGAGCAAAAGCGCTGTAGATTCCGGTAAAATTATCCCGCTAAAACCAAACATAGCTTTTAGAACTTTAATAGCATTGTCCCAACTATTGGCACGAAAAAAAATCCAGGCAACATTGACAAAATTAAAGGTTAAAAACCAGGCAATAATATTGTTCATCTTTAAGCCAAGCTTTTGCCACCAGCGGTTTAAAACTAAAGCTAAACCGTGCAAAAAGCCCCAGAATACAAATGTCCAACCGGCGCCATGCCATAAACCGCCGATTAAAAAAGTTATCATAATATTAGTGTAAAGCCTGGTTTCACTGCCGCGGTTACCACCTAAAGGGATATAAATATATTGGAGTAAAAAGCGGCTCAATGTCATATGCCAGCGGCGCCAAAAATCTTGAATACTCAAGGATCTGTAAGGAGAAAAAAAGTTAATGGGCAGGCGTATATTAAAGAGTAAAGCAGCACCGATAGCCATATCCGTGTAACCACTAAAGTCGAAATACAATTGGAAAGTATATGAAAGAGAAACGACCCAACCTTCAATTAAAGATAAGGCAGGGGCAGTATCAAAACCGTAAGTAGCCCAAACGGCAAAAGTATCAGCGATGACTACTTTTTTAAACATGCCGATAAAAAAGACAAATAAACCTGTGGCAATATTTTTAAAGTCAATTTTTTTGTTCTTTCTTTCTTCATATTGGGGCATCATTTCCCTATGATGAACGATCGGTCCGGCAATTAACTGAGGAAAGAAAAGCACGAACAGGGCGTAGTTTAAAAAATCATTTTCGCGAGCCTGCCCCCGGTAGGTATCGACCAGATAAGCGATTTGCTGAAAAGTATAAAAACTTATTGCCAGCGGAAGTGCTAAATGGAGCAAAGGAATCTCGCTGGGAAAAATAAAATTAATATTAGCAATAAAAAAATCCGCGTATTTAAAATAGCCTAACAAACCGATGTTAAATATTAAGCCGGCAATTAAAAGACTTTTGCGGGAAAAGAGCGTGGCGGATTTGTTAAGAGTAATGCCCAGTAAGTAATTTATAACAATAGATATGATAATCAATGGCAGATAATATATACTCCACCAGCTATAGAAAAATAGCGAAGCGATAACCAGCCATATTTTAGCGGCCTTAAACTTTCCCCGGGAATTGATTAAAAAGTAAATTATTAAGGCTGCCGGTAAGAAAACAAAAATGTATTCATGGGAATTGAAAAGCACGATATTAACTCCTTGTAAGCAAATGCTGATTCTTAATAGATAATATCTGCAACTAATTCAATAATCAACCAGAATTTCGCCGTTGCATGAATAAGCAGGGCTAAATAAACCCGGGACCATTAAATTAATCACTGACTTCATTTATATCGAAGCTAATATCCAAACTGACAGCAGAATGAGTAAGGGCACCGGAAGATATGAAATCAACCCCCGTCTGGGCTACTGCAATAATTGTCTTTTCATTAATTCCACCTGATGCTTCCAGCAAAGCCTGTCCGTCAACTATTAAGACCGCCTGCCGCATTGTGTCGATATCCATATTGTCGAGCATAATTATATCAACCCCGGCCTGCAAAGCTTGCTTAAGCTCTTCTAAACTTTCGACTTCCACCTCTATTTTCACCGTAAGGGGAATCAGGAGGCGAAGCTTATTAACCGCAGGAATAATGCCTCCTGCTGCCCGAATGTGATTATCTTTAATCATAACCCCGTCAAAGAGACCCTGGCGGTGATTACGCCCTCCCCCTGTTTTGACGGCGTATTTTTCTAAAAATCTTAGTCCGGGAGTAGTCTTGCGGGTATCAACCAACTGCGCTTTATAAGGTTCAATCATTTGCACCATGTTATGGGTTTTGGCAGCAATACCTGACAGGTGCTGCATAAAATTAAGAGCGGTTCTTTCCCCGGTTAGAAGTGTAGCTGCCGCTCCCCGCACGATGGCAATTTTATCGCCTGGCATAAGCTTTTGGCCATCAGTTTTAATATTCGTAAAAATAATATCCGGGTCCAGCAGATTAAAAACTGCCTGGCTTACCTCCAGTCCCGCTAGAATACCAGGGGATTTGGCATAAAAGATACCTGTAGCCTGCAGCTCAGGACTTATAAGATTAGCCGTAGTAATATCCTGATGGCCGATATCTTCTTGGAGTGCTCTTTTGATTAAATCATTTAAACCAAGATAATTCATAATTGCCTCCTTTTTTTCGCATAATTAAACCTGAAACCTTAATGTCGCAGGTGGGCAGGGAGCATGGGGACTGTTTAAAAATAAAGGCAACAAACCGAACCTGACCCCTTTGGAAACATTTCGGCAATACCCATACTGGGCATACCCTACAGGGCATACCCTATAGGGCACAAGCAAGCAAGCAAGCAAATGGTGCCTGACCCTTTTGGAAACATTTCGGCAACAAATGGTGCCTGACCCCTTTGGAAACATTAATCAGCAGTTGATAAAGGAATTATGACGCAGC